>JAHFPU010000200.1 GCA_023266635.1 Sphingobium sp. | reverse complement strand
TTCAGCCAGTCGGCATCCGGCGTCAGCAGCCCGACCAGATAAGGCCGCCGGTCGCCCGCGACCATGGCCTGGCCGATCTCCGGCTGCAAGGTGAGCATGCCCTCCACCTTCTGCGGCGCGACATTGTCGCCCTTGTCGTTGACGATGATGTCCTTCTTGCGATCGGTGATCTTGATGCGGCCGTGCGCGTCGATCTCGCCAATGTCGCCGGTGTGCAGCCAGCCGCCCTCCAGCGCCCGCTCGGTCTCCGCCGGATTACGCCAATAGCCCTTCATCACCAGCTCGCCGCGCACCAGCAGTTCGCCATCCTCGGCGATCTGCACCTCGACGCCGTCGAGCGGCGGGCCGACCGTGTCCATGGCGATCCCCGCCGCCGGCCGGTTGCAACTGATGACCGGCCCTGCCTCCGTCTGGCCATAGCCCTGCAGCAGGGTGATGCCGAGCGACTGGAAGAAGATGCCGACATCCGGGTTAAGCGGCGCGCCGCCCGAGACCATCGCCTTCATCCGGCCGCCGAAGCGCTTCTGGATCTTCGGGCGGATCGTGCGCGCGACGATCATCTGCATGGGAATGTCCCACATGGCCACGCCGCCATTCTTCACGTCGTCGCCATTGATGCGCAGCGCCTGACGGAGGAGGAAATTGGCGAGCTTGCCCTGCTTCTCCACAGCCTTGATGATGCGGGTGCGCAGCACCTCGAACAGGCGGGGGACGACGACCATGAAGGTCGGGCGCACCTCCTCTATGTTCGCGGCGAGCTTCTCCAGCCCTTCGGCATAATAGATCTGGCCACCCAGCAGGATTGGCAGGAACTGGCCGCCGCTATGCTCATAGGCGTGCGACAGGGGCAGGAAGGACAGGAACACCTCATCCTCCCAGCCGAAATCCTCGGCGATGACGGTCAGAGCGCCCTCGACATTGCACAGGATCGATCCGTGATGCTGCATCACGCCGCGGGGCGCGCCGCCGGTGCCACTGGTGTAGATGACGCAAGCAAGATCGTCGCGCTGTGCGGTCTGCGCGGCGGCGCAGGCGTCCACATCGGCGGGATGGGCGGCGAGCAGCGCATCCCATGTACGGCATCGGATCGCGTCGCCCTGAACGGAGCGTAGCGGCTCCATGCCGATGACCAGATTGGCTTGCGATCGCAGCACGGCGGGCATCAATGTGGCCGCCAGCTTCGCCGTCGAGACGATGACGGCGCGCGCGCCGCTGTCGGTCAGGATATGCTGATGATCGCGCGTGGTGTTGGTGGTGTAGGTCGGCACCGTCACGCAGCCCGCCGCCATGATCGCCAGATCGGCAATGCAGAATTCCGGGCGGTTCTCGCTGACCAGCACCACAGTATCGCCGGGACGCAGCCCTTCGGCCTTCAGCGCGGCCGCGAGCGATGCGACGCGCCGGGCGACCTCGGCCCAACTCAGCGGATGCCATGCGCCGTTGGATTTGGTCCACAGAAAGGGGCGGTCGCCAGCCTCCTTGGCGCGCGCGAAGAACATGGAGACCAGGTTCGGGAATGTCTCTAGCGCGCGCATTCATCTCTCCCGTCCGGCGGCGCGACGATGCTCCGCGCGACCGGTCGGGTCTATAAACGCCCGCTTCCGTAAGGGCCAAGGGTATTTGATACATCTTGGCCTACTCATCCAAACCGTTCGTCCTGAGTAGCCATTGAGCGAAGTCGAAATGGCGTATCGAAGGATGTGAGCTAGGTGCGAGGATGCTTCGATATGAGCCTTCGACAAGCTCAGTCTCTACTCAGCACGAACGGGTGTGTTCGTGAGATTATTAGAGATCCAGCCCGATCAACACGCCACTGCTCACCCGATCGACGAAGCGCTTTCCATCCACCTCCACCCAGTCCGGCGTGGCCTCTATCCGTCGCCCCCGGATGGAGGTGCGCAGATGTTCCACGGCGATGCGGTTGCGCTGGACGATGCGGAGCACGGCCAGGCTGTCGCCGCCCGTCTCCGTCACGAAATAGCGATCGCCGCGATGGGCGAAGGACCAGCTGCCGTCGGTGATCAGCCATTCATTGGCATCGACGATCTGCACCGGATCGCCAGTCTCGCCGCCCAGGCGTATGCTGATGCGGGTAGCGCCGACGCCCTGGCGCGGCGGCGCGAAGAACAGGATCGGCTCGCCATCCAGCGACAGCGGGATCGGCGTGTCGCGCACAGCGCGCGATCCGCCGACGGCCAGTTCCGGCAGATCGTTGGAGAAGGGCAGGCGATCGCGCAGGAAATGGCGCTGCCGGGCGATGGGACTGGCGTGGAAGCCATGCACCTGCGCCGGGGTCAGTCGCTCCTCCTCGACCAGCCTGTGGCAGGTCGGGCACAGGATCGTCGCGCCTTCGCCGCCCTCCTGCCGCTTGTCCTTCACGACGGGCAAGGCGAGATATTGATAGATGGTGACGCCGCAGCGCACGCAGCCGAAACCGCAGCTATAGCGCAGGTCGGCACGGGCATCCGGGGGCAGGTCTGGCAACAGGCGCATCAACGGCGCGGGCATGGCGATACTTCCCCCTGGTTACGCCTCTCCGCCCCGGCTTTTCGTGCCGGCTTCCCAGTGGGCCATCGTTGGAATAAATGCTTGCAAGTCAAGGGGCGGCGGCCATCCGGTTGCCCGAAAACGGGAAAACTTCGCCATGCCAGTCATTGCCCTGCTGCTTATGTCCAACATCATGATGACCATCGCCTGGTACTGGCACCTGAAAGGCGGCATGGGAAAGCCCCTGATCGCGGTGATCCTGATCAGCTGGGGGATAGCCCTGTTCGAATATTGCCTGGCGGTGCCGGCCAACCGGATCGGCTATGCGCATGGGTGGAGCGGGGCGCAGCTGAAGGTTGCGCAGGAGGCGATCACGCTGATCGTCTTTGCGGGGTTCATGGTGTTGGTGCTGCATGAGCCGATCGGCTGGCGGCACCTGGGCGCCTTCGCTTGCATCATGATGGCAGTCGCGCTGCTGTTCAGCGGCAAGTGAGGGTTAGCGGCCCGTAATCGCCTGAGCGTCGCTATGGGCGGAGACGAGTTCACGCACCCGGTTGGGGTTCGGCATGCCGCGAATGGCGATCTCCGCATAATCGCCGGCGCTGAATATCTCGACATCGCCGACGCCGAAGATGCGCTGGCCGACGCTCTGGCTGATGCGCACGGTGCGAACACTGGCGAGGTTGAGCAGGGTACGCTGCTTGGCGAGCAGGCCGCGTTCCTGCAGCACTTCCCGGTCCGACACAGCCAGCCGCTCGCCCTTCACCTTGATCCACCAGATGCCGATGCCCAGGATGCCGACGATGGAGACGAGCAGCAGCGTGAAGAGCAGCGGGCTGCTGCGGAACATGGCGGGGTTTTCGTCATAGAGCCAGGTTTCGGGCATCGGGGTCTCCTTTGGCGGGACCATCGGATGCCGGGCGGGCGGGGTCAAGCGGGGATCGGTTCTAAGACCTAACCCGAACTGCTTAACCCAAAATCCGTTCGCTTCGAGCGTAGTCGAGAAGCTGTGCGCAATGCTTCTCGACTACGCTCGAAGCGAACGGAGGAAAGTTTTACTGGTCCTCAACCGCATTCCGAAGCGCCGCGACATCCTGCGTCGTGACCGGCTCCCCGGCCGCGTCGATACCCAGCGGCGCCGCGCCATTATCCGCGCCGCCGTCCGACTTGCCCAACCCTACGAAGCTGATTGCCATCAGGCAGATCAGCACGCACCAGAGCAGCGCCATCCAGCGGCTGGTGAAGAGCGAGGAGGGGCGGACGCCGAAGATCATCGGCCCCTTTTAGCGCCACCGGGTTAAGGAATGTCTGCCTGGCCCGTCCGGATCAGGCCGGGACCAGAATGTTGACGCCGTGGCGACCGCCGATCTGCGGCGCGACCCGCTCGGGCGCGAAGTCGGGCTGCTGCCCCGCCGCATCCAGCTCAGTGAAGAAGCGCTCGGCCTCCACGCCGGGGGTCTGGACGACGAGGGCGCGGGCCGTCACCTTTGTCTCATTGGCGAAGCTGTGCGCGGTGTGCGGCGGAAACCAGAGGAAATCGCCGGGGCCGGCGACGGCGCTAGACCCGTCTGCGAAGTGGGCGGTGATCTCCCCCTCCAGCATGAAGAAACTTTCTCCGTCGCGGTCATGATGGTGCATCGGTGCGCCCATGCCCGGTGGCACGATCATCACGAATTGCAGCATCGCGCCGCCGCTCTCGCTGGCGCGCAGCTTATATTCGTTGGTCATGCCCAGAATATGGTGGCGCAAGCCCTCGCCCTTGCGGCGGACGATAAGGTCTTGGGGTGGCAGGGCCTGGGGATGGGGGTCGGTCATATGCATATCTTCTTGCCTGTATGGAAAACCGACGGCCGCATCGGGGAAAGCGCGGGTACAGGCGAGCGCAGATCGACGTAGTTGTACGATCGTTTGTGTCCGTCATGAGGACCCCACATATTCTTGCCGTTAAAATGGGCCGATAGGACTCTGCGGCAGCGGAGGATTTGCGATGCAAGATTATGGGGTGGGTGTCTGGGGCGCGCCGGATGTGG
>JAHFPU010000067.1 GCA_023266635.1 Sphingobium sp. | reverse complement strand
CCGCCCTCGCATAAGCATGGGGATAGGCGCCGGCCCATCCGGCGTAACCCCCGATCCTTGCTTACTACGAGGGTGGGCCAACTCCACCCAACGATCATACGGTCTACTCAGGACGAACGGATATCTTGGGTCATACCTTCTTCCCAGCCTGTCCCGCCAGTTCCACCACATATTGCCAGGCGACGCGGCCGGAGCGGCTGCCGCGCTGGGTGGCCCACTGGATCGCCTCCAGCGGTTCGAAGGTCAGGTCGAGATGCGCCGCATAGCCGCGCACGATCTCCACATAGGCGGCCTGATCGATATTGTGGAAACCGAGGCTGAGGCCGAAGCGGTCGGCCAGCGCGAGCTTGTCATCCACGACGTCCCGTTTGTTGATGGGATCATCCTGCTCAGCCATCTGGCGCGAGACGATGTGGCGGCGGTTGGAGGTGACGTAGAGGCGGACATTGGCGGGCCGCGCGGTGGCGCCACCCTGCAGCAGCGAGCGCAGGGTCCGGGCGTCGCCAGCCCCCTCGTCAAAGCCCAGATCGTCTATGAAGAGGATGAAGGGGCGTGTCGTACCCCGTAGGATAGAAAAGAGCGCAGGCAGCGTGTGGAGCGTGTCGCCCGCGCACTGGACGAGCGCTATGTCCTCGCCTCCGCCCTGAAGATGGCCAACCACCGACGCGACGGTCGCGGATTTGCCAGTGCCCCGCGCGCCCCAGAGCAGCACGTCATGCGCGGCATGGCCGGCTGCGTGACGTCGGCTGTTTTCCAGAAGCGCCTGCTTCTGCGCATCGATGCCGGACAGCAGCGCGAAGTCCACAGGCGCGAAAGCGTCAACCGCGCCGATCGTCACGCCATCCCAAGCATAGGCCGGAAAGGCGGCGAGGTCTGCCTGGGGCGGGCGTGGCGGCGCGAGGCGTTCCAGCGCCTCGGCAATGCGGATGAGGAGGACGTCGGTCATGCCCAGCCTCTATCGTCACCATAGTGGCTGCGATAGCTGGAAATGCGTCCGGTCAGCGTCATCCAACTGACTTTTTGCGCTATTATGCCAGTCGTTGCACAGATATATGCGGGGCCGTGACCATTCCCATTTCCGGATTAGCAACGAAAACGAGTCTCTATGATACGGCGGCTCTGCGTGAGGCAGCGCTGCTCATCCGGGCGGGGGAGCCGGTCGCCGCGCCGACCGAGACGGTCTATGGCTTGGCGGGCGACGCGATGGACGCGCAGGCGGTCGCGGCCATCTATGCCGCCAAGGGCCGGCCAAGCTTCAATCCCCTGATCGTCCATGTCGCTGACCAGGAGATGGCGGAGCGACTGGCGATATTCTCGCCCATAGCCAAGGCGCTGACCAATGCATTCTGGCCGGGGCCGTTGACGCTGGTGCTGCCAGTACGGGAGGATGCGGGGATCGCACCTGCGGTGACGGCTGGCCTGCCGACCGTAGCGCTGCGCATGCCGGCGCACCCCGCCATGCAAGGGCTGATCCGGGAGAGCGGTAAGCCGCTCGCCGCGCCATCGGCCAATCGCAGCGGCGGCGTCAGTCCGACCCGCGCGGAGCATGTGCTGGCGAGTTTGGGCGGGCGCATCCGGATGATTCTGGACGCCGGCCCCACAAGCGAGGGACTGGAATCCACTATCGCCGCTCCGGAGGACGACCATGTCCGGCTGCTGCGGCCGGGGCCCGTCACCGCTGCGATGATCGCGCAGGCTGCGGGCGTCCCGGTGCGTGACGTGCAGGGCGGCAAGATCGAAGCGCCCGGGCAGCTGGAAAGCCATTATGCGCCGGGCAAGCCTTTGCGCCTCAACGCCATGCATGCGGAGCGAGACGAATATCTGATCGGCTTCGGCCTCATGCCCTGCACCTTCAACATCAGTCCGGAAGCGGACCTGCGTGAGGCAGCCAAGAATCTGTTCGCCGCACTGCATCTGGCCGACGCCAGCAGCAGCAGGGCGATAGCGATTGCGCCTATTCCGGATGAAGGGATCGGCGTGGCGATCAACGACCGGTTGCGGCGGGCGGCGGCTTAAATGACCGTGCTGCTGACGGGATCATGCCATTGTGGAGCGGCGGGCTGGACGCTTGAGGGCGATCCGGGGTCGACTACGGCCTGCAACTGTACGCTGTGCCGCCGCTATGGTGCGCTGTGGGCTTATGATTATGAGGGTGAGCGAATTACGGTCGTTGGGCCAAGCTGCGCCTATACGCGACCGGGAAAAGCCGACCCGGCGCTCGAAATCCGTTTCTGCCCCACCTGCGGATGCGTCATCTGCTGGCGAGGATTGCGGATCGAGGAGGACGGGAAGCGACGCGTCGCTGTCAATATCCGATTGGCCGATCCGGATGCGGTGGCCAGCCTGCCGATCGACCATTTCGACGGGCTTGACACATTCGAGGATGTGCCACCGGATGGCCGATGCGTACGGGATATGTGGTTCTAGCTATCGGGATAGGGGATATCGAGGTCGCGCTTGCGGGCATCCTCGTTCATCGCCTGCTTACCAATCGCCTCCGCCGCCTTTTCGACAAGGTCGGCCCCGGTCTTCGCCGCGGCAAAAGGTGTCAGGCTGACGTGCACGCCGTCCGGCCCCACAACGTCGACTGATCCAGGGTTGCTGGCGACATCTGATGCTTCATCATAGATTTTATGGTCGGCCATAATGCCTCTTCGTCCCGTCACTCAGGCGATTGTTTCGCGGGCGGACCCTGCGAGGAACGTATGACGTCAGATTAAGTTACAAAAAATCTTGCTCTGGATTACTTTTCGCGGCGTCGAATGCGTCAATGAAGATGCGCGGCATGCGTGGTTTGCGAATGGTCATCCGAGCGCCATTAACCTCAGTCGCAGTCCTTATATCCCGCATCCCGGCATGCCTTACGCCGTTCCTTTGCGTCGCGCTTTTCCTGCTTGCGCATGTCGCGGCCGCGATTGCGGTCGGCCTCGTCCTGGCTAGTTGTAGACCAGTCGACGGCCTGAGAGCCCGCCCTAACCGGAAAGGTCACGATGTTCGCCGCCGTACGCGCGACGCAGCCCTGGGTGAGCGCCGCTATGGGCAGGGCCCACCAGATCATCCGCTTTGTCGTCATCTCGCTGCTCCCGTGCGATTGCGGCCTTCACTATGCCACAGGCCGGATGAACGGCGGCATACGCAAAGGCCGGAACGCGCCCGGAGGGGCCAATCAGGCGACAATCCGCTCTGCGAACTTCTTTTTCAGCTTCTGCAGCTTGGGCGGGATCACGGCCATGCAGTAGGGATTGCGGTCACCGACCCGCTCCCAATATTTCTGATGATAGTCCTCGGCCGGATACCAGGGGGCCATCGGCTCGATCGTGGTGACGATGGGGCTGGACTGGTCCGCCTGTGCGCGAGCGATGGCAGCCTTCGCGTCGGCCTCCTGCGTGGCGTCCTGCGGGAAGATGGCGGAGCGATACTGGGTGCCGACATCATTGCCCTGCCGGTTCAATGTCGTCGGATCATGCGTCGCGAAATGGATGTCGAGCAGGTCGCCATAGCTCAGGACCTCCGGATCATAGGTGACGCGGATCGCCTCGGCGTGGCCGGTGCGGCCGGTGCATACTTCCTCATAGGTCGGATCGGCTTTCTGGCCGCCGATATAGCCGCTCTCGACGGCTTGGACGCCCTTCAGGCCCTGATACACGGCCTCCGTGCACCAAAAGCATCCGCCTGCGATCGTCGCGACTTCCTGCGCCATGTCTTAGTCCTTTGATGATGTGGCGTTAAGATAGGGTGCGGATGGCGGCGGTTCCAGATGCTCGGTCCTCCTCTCTTCCGTCATTCCTGCGTAGGCAGGAATCCCGCTATTTCTCGACGTTGGAAAGGCAGCGGGACCCCTGCTTTCGCAGGGGTGACGGGAACGGAGCTAATTTACGCCCTCAGCCTTGGCGCGTTCTTCCGCCACCAGTTCCTTGCGGGAAAGCTTGCCGACCAATGTCTTGGGGAGGTTCAGGCGCACCTCGACGGCGCAGACGCGCTCATGCTTGCCCAACTGCGGGTTAAGCCAGTCCTTTAGCGCTTCACCGGTCTCGATTGCCCCATCCTGCAGTGTCACGAATGCCTTGGGGCATTCGCCGCGATAGGAATCGGGGATGCCGATCACCAGCGCCTCTTTCACTGCTGGATGGTGGTAGAGGATGGCCTCGACCTGGCTGGGGAAGACCTTGAAGCCGCCGACGGCGATCATATCCTTCAGGCGATCGACGATCTTCACATAGCCGTCCGCGTCGATCAGGCCGACGTCGCCGGTGCGCAGCCAGCCGTCCACGAACACCTCGGCATCGGCGTCGGGCTGCTGCCAATAGCCCTTCATCACCTGCGGGCCGCGGAACAGCAGTTCGCCGGGCTCGCCGGGCGGCGGCGGACGGGTCGGGTCCTCGCGGTCCACGACCTTGACCAGCGTACCGGCCACCGGCTGCCCGACCGTGCCGGGCTTGTTGAGCCCCTCATAGGGATTGGAGCAGACGACCGGGCTGGTTTCGGTGAGGCCATAACCTTCGACCAGTTTGGCACCGGTTACCGCCTCAAACTTCTGTTTCACCTCCAACGGCAAAGGCGCGCCACCGGAACTGCAGATGCGCAGCGACGACAGGTCCACATTGGCGATGGCGGGATGATCCAGCAGCGCCTGATAGAGCGTCGGGACCCCGGCGATCGACGTGGCCTTGGTCCGGTGGATCGCCTGCAGCACCTGCGTTGCGTCGAAGCGCGGCAGCATGACGATCTCGCCGCCGTTCAGCATTGTGCGGTTGAGGATGCAGGTGTTGGCGAAGACGTGGAAGAAGGGCAGCACGCCGATGATGCGATCTTCCTCGCCCGCATGGGGGTCCATCATCTCGACCTGCCGGGCGTTAGCCGTCAGATTCTGGTGGGTCAGCATCGCGCCCTTGGGCCGTCCGGTGGTGCCGCCGGTATATTGCAGCAGGGCGACGTCATTGTCCGGATCAATGGCCGGTGTGGCGCAATCGCCCTTGTTCGCGATCAGCTTGGAGAAGGCGATGATGCGCGGATCGTGCGGCGTTTCGGCTGTCTCGGCGCGCTTGAGCAGGCGGTAGAGCAGCGATTTCGTCTTGGGCAGGACCCCGGCGATGGACCCGACGACCAGCTTTTCCAGGCTGGAGCCGTTCAGCACCTCCAGCGCGGTAGGGAGCAGCGCCTTGGCCGACAGGGTGAAGAGGATTTTCGTGCCGCTGTCCTCGACCTGATGCTCAAGTTCGGCGGCGGTATAGAGGGGGGAGAAGTTGACCACCGTCGCCCCGGCCAGCATCGCGCCATAATAAGCGGCGATATAATGGGGGACGTTGGGCAGATAGAGGCCGACGCGATCGCCCTTGCCGACGCCCATCGCCTGCAGTCCGCAGGCGACCTTGCGCACGCCGCCTACTATCTCCGCATAGCTGTAGTGGCGGCCGAGAAAGTCGATGGCGCGGGCGTCTGGATGCGCATTGGCGCTGTTGATGAGCATGTCCGTCAACGACAGCGGCGGGAAGGTTTGATCCCACGCAACCGGATGGTTGTAATGCTCTTTCCAGATTATCTTTTCGCTCTCCACATGGACGAATGTATGCGGGGAAATCGCTTCCCGCAATCCGCTCGGAGCGGCGATCTGGCAGGTTTCCGTTCGCGTCAATTGAGAAGGGGCGATGCCGTAACGGCACCGCCCCTTCTGCACCTGCAAATTTTTTTCGTTTAGGCGGCAAAAAGCCCTGAAAGCCTAGCCGACATGCCCTTCATTGTTGCTGAAGGGGTCGAGAATCGTTGCGACGTCAGAGATGGCCTGCGCCTCGGCGTGCATAGCTTCCTCGGCGCGACGGATCGTATCTTGGCGCTCGCGGCGAAGCTCCTCGATCAGGGCGGCGCGGTCGCCGTCCAGACGCTCGTCGGTCGGCGCTTCGATGCCAGCCTTCTTCGCGGCCTTGGCGACCAGCGCGTCCAGTTCCCGCTGCGAACAGAGGCCGAGCGTCACCGGGTCCTTCGGCACGATGTTGGAGATGTTCCAGTGGCTGCGGTCGCGCAGTGCCTGAATAGTCGTGCGGGTGGTGCCGATCAGCTTGCTGATTGCGCCGTCCGAAATCTCCGGATGGTTGCGCAGGATCCAGGCGATGCCGTCCGGCTTGTCGGCGCGCTTGGACACCGGCGTGTAGCGCGGCCCCTTGGTGCGGCGGACGGGCTCGGGGCCCTTGGAGATGATCAGCCGGTAATCCGGATTCGCCTCGCCCCGCTGAATTTCCTCCTGCGTCAGCTCATGGGCGCGGACGGGGTCGCGGCCGGTATATTTGGTCGCAGCGGTATCGTCGGCGATCGCCTGGACCTCAAGGATGTGCAGGCCGCAGAATTCCGCGATCTGGTCGAAGCTGAGGGCGGTGTTGTCGACGAGCCAGCTTGCGGTGGCGTGGGGCATAAGCGGCTGGGACACGGAAAGCCTCTCCTGAACATCAAACAATAAGGGCCGCCCCTCACGGAGCGGCCTCTGCGTGGGCGGATCGTAGTGCATTGGCGTGGAAACGGCAAGAAAAAGCGTTTGGGCTGATGTGGCCACCCCTCCCGTCGCCCCAGCCTGCGCTGGGATGACGCGTGTGATCAAGCCGCCAGCGGGAGCGCGTCCGGGTTGAAGGGGTAAAGCCCTTCGAGGAATTGCCGGGCGCTTGCCTCCCATGTGAAGCCGCGACCATAGGCCGCGCACTGTTCGCGATCGCAGGCGAGTGCGCGGCCTATGGCCTCTTCCAGCGTTTCGGCCAGTGCTCCGGTTTCCGGGGTCACGATATCCACCGGGCCGGTGACCGGATAGGCGGCGACCGGCGTGCCGCAGGCCAGCGCCTCGATCATCACCAGTCCGAACGTGTCGGTGCGGCTGGGGAAGACGAACACATCAGCCCCCGCATAGGCGCCAGCCAGCGCGCGACCGGTGAGCGGTCCCATGAAATGCGCCTGCGGATAGGCGCGCTCGAGCGCGGCACGCGCAGGGCCGTCGCCGACGATGACTTTCGATCCGGGATGGCCGGAGGACAGGAAAGCCTCGATATTCTTTTCCACGGCGATCCGGCCGACATAGAGCTGTATCGGGCCGGGCAGGTCAGCGAAAAGCGCGGGCGGCGGCGCATCGGATGAGAAGTTGGAAAGGTCAACGCCGCGGCCCCAGGAACGCACCTGCGCGATGCCGTGCGCGCGGAGCTGCTCGCGGACCGATCGGGTGGATACCAGCACCGCCTGCGCAGGCCCATGGAACCAGCGGATATACCGCCAGATCCAGGCGGCCGGTATGCCGGTGCGCTGGGCGACATAGTCCGGGAAATGGGTGTGATAGGCGGTGGTGAAGGGTATCGCATTGCGCAGGCACCAGCGGCGAGCGGCCAGGCATAGAGGCCCCTCGGTCGCCAGATGGATTGCGTCGGGTTGGAAGGCGTCGATCTCCCGCCCGATCGTGCGCGACCGCGCGACCGCAAGCCGGATCTCCGGATAGGTCGGGCAGGGCAGGGAGCCATATTGATCGGGGGACAGAATGCGCACGGCATGACCCGCCGCCTCCAGCTCCGCGCGGACGGAGCGCAGGGTGCGGACGACGCCGTTCACCTGGGGTGTCCAGGCGTCGGTGACGATCAGGATGCGCACGGCCCGGCCCTTCAGGCTGCGAGCCGTTCGGCGGCGCGCACGGCCTGCGCTTCCGCCTCTGCGCGCTTGGCCATCTCGTCGGCCCAGTGCAGCACCTCCATCTGGCCGTCGGCATGCTCGACCAGTGCCGTGCAGCCCTCCACCCAGTCGCCGTCATTATAATATTCGATGCCTGCGATCTCGCGAATGTCGGCATTGTGGATATGGCCGCACACCACGCCGTCGACGCCGCGCGCGCCGGCCTCATGCGCCACGACTTCCTCGAACTTCGAGATGAAGGCGACGGCGTTCTTGACCTTGTGCTTAGCCATCTTGCTGAGCGACCAGTAGGGCAGGTCGAACCATTGCCGCACCGCATTGACCCAGCGGTTGAGGCCCATCAGCGCGGTGTAGGCGGCATCACCCACGAAGGCGAGCCAGCGGTGGGCCAGCATGATCGTGTCGAATTCGTCGCCGTGCATCACCAGCAGCTTGCGACCGTCCGCGGTCTCATGCAGCGCCTTGCGCTTGATCTCCACGCCGCCGAAGGAGATGCCGCTGAATTGCCGGAACATCTCGTCATGATTGCCGGGAATATAGATGACGCGGGTGCCGCGCTTTGCCCGCTTCATGATCCGCCAGACGATGTCGTTATGCGCGGCGGGCCAGTAGAACCGCTTCTTGAGCCGCCATCCGTCGATGATGTCGCCGACGAGATAGAGCGTGTCGCTGTCGACGCTGTCGAGGAAGTCGATCAGCATGTTTGCGTTGCATCCGCGCGTGCCCAGATGGATGTCGGAAATCCAGATGGTCCGGTATTTGCGACGGGGACCGTTCTGGCGCTCCGGCACCACGAACTGATCCATGCCGTCCTCTTCGACATCTGTAGCGAATGGCAGCCGGCTGATGAAATTCATGAACTTGCCCCGAGACTATTGCTGTCGGGACCACGCCATTAGCTTTGCCTTGTTACATTTTGACTTGGAATATGAAGGATTTGCTACGAAGAAGTACCCCACCCGCTTTCCGGAGGGGAATTACACTACAAGCACGATTTTCCCGAAATGCTCGCCTGCATCCATTCGGGCATGGGCCTTGTTTGCCTCTGCGAGCGGGAAGCGCATATCCATGGCCGGGCGTAGCTCTCCGCTTTCGACAAACGGCCACACGACCCGTTTCAGTTCTTCCGCCACCAGACCCTTGAACTCCACGGAGCGCGGGCGCAAGGTTGAGCCGGTGATCGTCAGGCGCTTCGACATGATCTCCGGGATGAAAATGTCGGCTTTCGGCCCGCCCAGGACGGCGATCGACACATGCCGCCCGTCAGGGGCCAGGCATTTGAGGTTTCGGGGCAGATAGTCGCCGCCGACCATGTCCAGCACTGCATTGCATCCTGCGCCGCCTGTGATGCGCGCAACCTCCTCGACATAGTCGGTGTTGCGATAGTTAATCGCGTGCGCCGCGCCCCATTGCAGCGCGGCCGCGCATTTGTCGTCCGACCCGCAGGTCACGATGCTGGTGACGCCGAACAGTTTGCACAGCGCCACAGCCATCGTCCCGATACCGCTCGTGCCGCCATGGATCAGGACCATTTCGCCTTCGGTCACATAGGCGCGCTCGAACAGGTTGGTCCAAACGGTGAAGAGCGTTTCGGGCAGCGCAGCCGCCTCTATAATGTCATAGGTTTCGGGAACCGGAAGGCATTGGGCAGCCGGAGCGAGCGCATATTCGGCATAGCCTCCCCCCGCCACAAGCGCGCACACACGCTGCCCGACGAGGGCGGGATCGACATTGTCGCCGACCGCCGCGATCGTACCGGAAACCTCGAGCCCCGGCGTGTCCGGCGCGCCGGGCGGCGGCGGATATTTTCCCATGCGCTGCAGCACGTCCGGACGGTTCACACCCGCCGCAGCCACGCAGATCAGCACTTCTCCGTCGCCTGGCACTGGCACCGGCAGGGTTGTGGGAACAAGCACATCCGGGCCACCGGGTTCGCTGATCGCAATGGCCGTCATATCCTTGGGCAAGGCCGCCCGGGTCGTCGAATTCACGTCGTTCCCCCACAGGAATCCAGGGATCGGCATCGGAGAGCGTCCGCCTGCCCCTGCACCAGTCCCATTATGTTGCACCGCGACATTTTTGCGACGCGGCGCTCGCGCTCTTATTGACAGACTAACCATTAGGGTCAACATTGCGTTCATGGACGTGGAGGACAATCTGCCGCGCAAAGCGGACGATGCCCTGGCCCAGCTGACAAAGCAGGACCTTGATCCCCTGTCCGTTTCCGAACTGGAAGCGCGCATCGTGGCTTTGGAGGGCGAGATCGTCCGTACCAGGGCCAAGATCGACTATGCCGTCAGGCACAAGGCGAGCGCAGAGGCGCTGTTCAGAAAATGACCACGCATCGGCCCTTCTCTTTTCCGCAACGGAACGAAGGGCGCATGCGAAAGGTTGGCTTTACCGGTCTGTCATATGATTGTCTTGATTGGTCCGGTTCCAATGCCGACATAAGGTCCAACATGCCCCCGGTTAGCGGGGGATTGGAGTAAAGAAATGCCGTCTTTTGCCGCCGCTCTTGAAACCACGCTGCACAATGCGCTGACGCACGCTTCAGAGCGTCGTCACGAATATGCGACGCTGGAGCACCTCCTTCTTGCCCTGATCGATGACGAGCATGCGTCCAAGGTGATGCAGGCATGCGGCGTCGACATTGGCGAGCTTGGCGATGCGGTCACCCAATATCTCGACACCGAACTCGACAGCCTGAAGGTGGAGGGGGAAACCGATCCCTCGCCGACCAGCGGGTTCCAGCGCGTCGTCCAGCGCGCCATCCTCCATGTGCAATCCTCCGGCAAGGATGAGGTCACTGGCGCGAATGTCCTGGTCGCCCTCTTCTCCGAGCGGGAGAGCTATGCCGTCTATTTCCTGCAGCAGCAGGATATGAGCCGCCTGGATGCGGTGAGTTTCCTCAGTCATGGCGTCGGCAAAGGCACCGCCGCCCCTGAGCAACGTGAGGTCAAGGGCGCCGTGGAGGAAGAGAAGAAGCAGGACAGCAAGGGCAAGAAGGACAGCGCCCTCGACCAGTTCACCGTCAACCTCAACGAGAAGGCGGAGCGCGGCAAGGTCGATCCGCTGATCGGGCGCGGTCCGGAGGTCGACCGCACGATCCAGATCCTGTGCCGCCGCTCGAAGAACAACCCGCTCTATGTCGGCGATCCCGGCGTCGGCAAGACCGCTATTGCCGAGGGTCTGGCCCGCAAGATCATCGAAGGCGAAGTTCCCGAGGTGCTGAAGGAAGCCGTCATCTACTCGCTCGACATGGGCGCGTTGCTGGCCGGCACCCGCTATCGCGGCGACTTCGAGGAGCGGCTGAAGGCGGTCGTCAACGAACTGGAGAAGATGCCGCACGCGGTGCTCTTTATCGATGAGATCCACACGGTGATCGGCGCCGGCGCAACCAGCGGCGGGGCGATGGACGCGTCCAACCTGCTTAAGCCGGCTCTGTCTGGCGGTACGATCCGGTGCATCGGTTCGACCACCTATAAGGAGTTCCGCAATCACTTCGAGAAGGACCGCGCCCTGCTGCGCCGGTTCCAGAAGATCGATGTGAACGAGCCGACGATCGAAGATACGATCAAGATCCTGACCGGGCTGCGCACCGCGTTCGAAAGCCATCACAGCGTCAAATATACGCCAGATGCGATCAAGGCGGCGGTCGAACTGTCGGCGCGCTACATCAATGACCGCAAGCTGCCCGACAAGGCGATCGACGTGATCGACGAGGTCGGCGCGATGCAGATGCTGGTGCCGCTCGCCAAGCGCAAGAAGACGATCACGCCCAAGGAGATCGAGCAGGTCATCGCGACCATGGCCCGCATTCCTCCGAAGACGGTGTCGAGCGATGACAAGTCGGTGCTGGAAAGCCTGTCGACCGACCTGAAGCGTGTCGTCTTCGGCCAGGACAAGGCGATTGAGGTGCTATCCAGCGCGATCAAGCTGTCGCGCGCCGGCCTGCGCGATCCAGACAAGCCGATCGGCAACTATCTCTTCTCCGGCCCCACTGGAGTCGGCAAGACGGAGGTTGCGCGGCAACTGGCGACCCTGCTCGGTATCCCGCTTCAGCGGTTCGACATGTCCGAATATATGGAGCGGCACTCGGTCAGCCGTCTGATCGGCGCGCCTCCGGGCTATGTCGGCTATGATCAGGGCGGTCTTTTGACCGATGCGATCGATCAGCAGCCGCATTGCGTGTTGTTGCTCGACGAGATCGAGAAGGCGCATCCGGACCTGTTCAACATCCTGTTGCAGGTGATGGATAATGGCCGCCTGACCGATCACCACGGCAAGACAGTGGATTTCCGTAACGTCATCCTGATCATGACCACCAACGCAGGCGCGTCGGACATGGAGAAGGAAGGCATCGGCTTCGGCACGCTCACCCGCGACGATGTGGGCGAGGAAGCGGTCAAGAAGCTGTTCACGCCGGAGTTCCGCAACCGCCTGGATGCGATCGTGCCGTTCGGCTACCTGCCGCCGGAGATCGTCGCCCGCGTCATCGACAAGTTCGTTCTGCAACTCGAACTGCAGCTTGCCGATCGCGACGTGCATATCACGCTGGACGATGAGTCCAAGGAGTGGCTGACCAAGCGCGGATACGACAAGCTGTACGGCGCGCGCCCGATGGGCCGCCTGATGCAGGAGAAGATCAAGCAGCCGCTGGCCGAGGAACTGCTGTTCGGCAAGCTTGTCCATGGCGGCGAGGTCCATGTGCGCCTGAAGGACGACGCGCTGGCCTTCGAGATCATCCCCGCCGCGCCCAAGAAGGGCAAGAAGGGCGGTGGAACGGCGAAGAAAGCCGCGCCGGTGAAGGCCGGGAAGTAACGCGTCGGCAATAGACAAGAAGGGCGGTCCGGGAGGGCCGCCCTTTTTCTTTCGCGCTGTCCAGATATTGGCGTCATCCTGCGCTTGATGCGGGATCCATTGGCTTTTCCGTTTGATCGGATTTTCCAGCGCTTTCGCTCATAGATCCCGGATCAAGTCCGGGATGACGGGCGTGAGGATTGAAACCTGTCTTCCTGCCCCTTGCACCGCGCTCCAAAAACGCCATGCTGCGACCTCCCCCAATAAGAGAGAGGCCCCTGATGCGCCGCTTCCGTCAGCCCCTGATCGCCCTGTTGCTGCTCGGCAGCGCTTCAGTCGCCTTTGCGCAGGACGCCAAGCCCGCGCCGGATGGGCCGGTCCGCGCCTTTACCGGCCGCGATCTCTTCTCATTGGAGGTTGCGAGCGATCCGCAGATCAGCCCGGACGGCAAGACCATCGCCTATGTCCGCATGTCCAACGACATCATGACGGACAAGGCGCGGCCGACGATCTGGCTGGTCGATGTGGCGACGGGCAAGCAATCGCCGCTGGTCGCAGGGCCGGGGTCGCATCAGTCGCCGCGCTGGTCGCCGGATGGCAAGCGTCTCGCCTATGTGTCGGCCGATGACGGTGCGCCGCAGCTCTATGTGCTGTGGCTGGCGGACGGGACGAGCGCGAAGATCACCGGCCTGCCCGATAGCCCCTCGGCCATCGCCTGGTCGCCGGGCGGCAACAGCATCGCCTATACAATGGCCGTGCCGGACACCGGCGCGAAGCTGGGCTCTGCGCCGGACAAGCCGGAGGGCGCGAAATGGGCCGATCCGCTGACCGTCATCGACAAGGTGACATACCGGGCGGATGGCGCGGGCTATCTGAAGCCCGGCTTCGACCATATATTCGTCGTGGCGGCAGATGGCGGCGCGCCACGCCAGCTGACCTTCGGCAAGTATAACGACAATGGCCCGCTAAGCTGGTCCGCGGACGGTCGCACGATCATCTTCAGCGCCAACCGCCATCCGGATTGGGAACTGCATCCGCTGAACAGCGAGGTGTTCGCGCTCGATGTCGCGAGTGGCGGGATCACGACGCTCACCAACCGCAATGGCCCCGACGAGGGCGCGCAGATGTCGCCGGACGGCAGCAAGATTGCCTATATCGGCTATGACGACAAGCTGCGCGCCTATGAGGACGCGCAGCTCTATGTGATGAGCAGCAATGGCGGCTCCCCCCGTTCGCTGACTGCATCCCTGAACCGCAGCATCGACGGCGTGCAATGGGCGGGCAATGGCGCGCTCTATGTCTCCTATGACGATCATGGGGTGAAGCGGGTCGCGCGCGCCGGGCTGGACGGCAAGATGACGACGGTCGCCACCGGCCTTGCGGGCGACGCGCTGGATCGGCCCTATACGGGCGGCGAGTTCAGCGTGTCGAAGGGTGGCACGGTCGCCTATTCCGGCGGCGATGCGCTCAATCCGGCGGATGTCTATGTCGCGGGCGGGAAGGACGGTCGCCGCCTGACGAGGCTCAACGCGACCCTGCTGGAGGGCAAGGCGCTGGCGCAGGTCACCAAGCTCCCCGTCACCGCGCCGGATGGCCGCGCGATCGACGCCTGGCTGGTGACGCCCCCGGGCGCAGCGCAGGGCGCGAAGCTGCCGCTGATCCTGGAAATCCATGGCGGGCCGTTTTCCGCCTATGGTCCCAGCTTCTCGACCGACGATCAACTTTATGCGGCGGCGGGCTATGCCGTGCTCTACACCAACCCGCGCGGCAGCACCTCCTATGGCGCGGAGTTCGCGAACCTGATCGACAAGAAATATCCGGCCGACGATTATGGCGACCTGATCGCGTCGGTCGATGCGGCGATCGCGGCGGGCGTGGCAGATCCCGACAATCTATTCGTCACCGGCGGATCAGGCGGTGGCGTGCTGACTGCCTGGATCGTCGGCAAGACGCAGCGGTTCAAGGCGGCGGCGACGCAGAAGCCGGTGATCGACTGGACGAGCTTCGCCCTTACGTCCGACGCGGCCAATTTCTACTCGCCCTATTGGTTCGCGAAAAAGCCGTGGGAGGATCATGAGGGCTATTGGGCGCGCTCGCCGCTCAGCCTGGTCGGCAATGTGACGACGCCGACGCTGGTGGTCGTGGGGTCAGAGGATTACCGCACCCCCGTCAGCGAGTCAGAGCAATATTATACCGCGCTGAAGCTGCAGGGCGTGCCGACCGCACTGGTGAAGGTGCCGGGCGCGAGCCATGGCGGCATCGCGTCGCGCCCCAGCCAGTCGGCGGCGAAAGCCTCGGCGATATTGGCGTGGTTCGAAAAATATCGGACCGCCCCCAAGCCCTGATCCATGGGCTGTCGCGAAATTGTCTCGCCCTTATGTTCATGATACGTTCCAAACCGAATCGCCGACAGGAGACATGCCATGACCGATCCGATCATTTTCTACACAAACCCCATGTCGCGCGGGCAGATCGTCCGATGGATGCTGGAAGAGGTAGGGGCCGCCTATGAACAGAAGATCCTCGACTATGCTTCCTCGATGAAGGGGAAGGAATATCTGGCGATCAATCCGATGGGGAAGGTTCCCGCGATCGTGCATGACGGCAAGGTGGTGACGGAATGCGCGGCGATCTGCGCCTATCTGGCCGAAGCGTTTCCGCAAGCCGGCCTTGCGCCGCTGCCGGAGGAAAAGGCGGATTATTATCGCTGGCTTTTCTTCGCGGCGGGGCCGGTCGAAAGCGCGATCACCAATAATGCGCTGGGCCTCCAGACCGACGAAAAGACCTCGCGGATGGCGGGTTATGGCACGTTGGAAGCCACCATCGACACGCTCGAGAAGGCGGTGGGGGACGGGCCGTTCATTTGCGGCGAGCGGTTCACGGCGGCGGACGTCTATGTCGGCGCGCAGGTGGACTGGGGCCTGAGCTTCAAGACGATCCCGTCACGCCCCGCCTTCGAGAATTACGCCGCCCGCCTGCGCGAGCGGCCCGCCTACAAGAAACAGAAAGAGATCGACAACGCGCTCATCGCG
>JAHFPU010000199.1 GCA_023266635.1 Sphingobium sp. | reverse complement strand
CATCCGCGAGCGCACGGCGATGATGGCGGATTTTGCGCCTGATGTCCTCATCACCGACGTCATGCTGCCCGATGGTGATGGACTGGACGGCGTGGCCGACATGATCGCCGTCGATCCGGATATGAACATCATCATCCTGTCGGCGCAGAACACTCTGAATACAGCCGTCCGCGCGACGGAAAAGGGCGCTTTCGAATATCTGCCCAAACCCTTCGACCTCAATGAGTTGACCCGCGCGGTCGCCGACGCGATCGCCATTCGCCAGCGGTCTGGGGAAGGGGACGAGCATGAATCCTACGGCGCAAGCAATGACGGCCTGCCGCTCGTTGGCCGATCAAGCGCCATGCAGGAGGTCTATCGCACGATAGCGCGGGTGATATCGAACGACCTCACCATTCTTGTGCTGGGCGAATCCGGGACGGGCAAGGAACTGGTCGCGGAAGCGATCCATGGCTTGGGCAGACGCCGGACAAAGCCATTCGTCGCCGTAAACATGGCTGCGATCCCGCGTGAACTGATCGAGGCGGAACTGTTCGGCTATGAACGGGGAGCGTTCACCGGCGCACATGCCCGTACGGCCGGCAAATTCGAGCAGGCGCAGGGCGGCACGCTGTTCCTCGATGAGATCGGTG
This sequence comes from Sphingobium sp., assembly GCA_023266635.1. Taxonomy (GTDB): domain Bacteria; phylum Pseudomonadota; class Alphaproteobacteria; order Sphingomonadales; family Sphingomonadaceae; genus Sphingobium. Next base: position 3,912 of record JAHFPU010000199.1, on the reverse strand, counting down.
ACATGCCCATGGAGGCGCAGACTCGCCTGCTGCGTGTGCTTCAGTCGGGAGAGGTGACGACAGTCGGCGGATCGGGGCCGGTCAAAGTCGATGTCCGGATCATCGCCGCCACCAATCAACAGCTTCCGGCCCTGATCGCCGAAAACCGGTTTAGGGAAGATTTATATTATCGGCTCAATGTCGTGCCGATATCCCTGCCGCCTCTGCGGGACCGTGGTGAGGATGTTGCCGTGCTTGCCCGGCATTTCCTGGACCTTGCCGCGAATGAGGGTCTGCCGCGCAAGACATTGGCTGACGATGCTGCGGCATTGCTGGGCAGCTATCATTGGCCCGGTAACGTGCGTGAACTCCAAAACCTGATGCAGCGCATGGCTGTTCTCAGCCGCGAGAATGTGATCACGGGCGATATCATGCGGCAGAATTTGCCGCTGGATCAGGGCGCTGGGGGGCATGCGAGCGCAAGCGCCGACAATCTCGCCACCGCCATGCGGGAGTGGCTGCGCAGCCAACTCGGCATCGGTCAAATACAGCGGGAGGCGCTGCATGACGACATGCTGGCGATTGTCGAACCGGTATTGCTTCGCGAAACGCTACGCAGCGTGGATGGAAACCAGATCAGGGCGGCGAGCCTTCTCGGTATAAATCGCAACACGTTGCGAAAGAAGTTGACCGACTATGGCCTTGATCCTGCCCATATTCGGCAAAATGACTGAAGCCGCCTTTCGCCCGAATGTCCCGCAATCGATCAGCCGCCCTGCTTGCGGCTTGAATGGACGTTTGCGCCAAATTGCTGTGTTTGAATAAGCACATTATTGTTGTATCGATGCAACGATGATGGCCGATGTCGCTGACTCTGTTGAAGATAAGGATATGTCGGGCTGGCGCCGGTTTCTGCCGGCCGGCATGCGTTCGCGTGATGTCGCGGTCTTCATGGAGGGCGGCACGCTGCTGCTTTTCCTTTGCACGGCCGGTCTCACCTACATGCTGGTGTCCAGCCAGGGCCAGTCATATACTCTCCTGACACCGCCGATTGTCGCGCTGCTGCTGGTTGCGAACCTCGTGCCGGCTATTGCGCTCCTGGTCCTGCTGGGTCGCCGGGTCGCCAAGCGCCGCGCGGCTCGTTCGGCGGTCGGCAGCGATGGACAATTGCACGTCCGACTGGTGGCGATATTTTCGACGATCGCCAGCGTGCCAATGCTGCTGGTGGTGATCTTCGCTTCGTTGCTGTTTCAATATGGCGTGCAATTCTGGTTCTCCGACAGTGCGCGTGGCATGCTGCAGAACGCCAGCGACTTTGCCCGCGGCTATTATGAGCAGAATGTCCGCGAGGTCGGCGATGAGACGCTGACGATGGCGAGCGACCTGCGCGACTATCTGGCGCAGCAGAGCGTCTCAAGCCCGAAATTTGCAGAAGGCTATATTTATCAGGTCGTTACGCGTAAACTGAATCGCTCTGCGATCATCGAGATCGGCAAGGATGGCGTAGCGCGCACGGCAGCCACGGTTGATCCCGACAGCCGCCCGGCAGGCCAGATACTGACCAACCCGGTGATCGACAAGCTCGCGGGCGGCGAAAATGTCGTCGTCAACACCCGCCCGGACCAGATCGAGGCATTCACGCTGCTGGATCCGGAGGCGAAGATTTATCTCTACGCCACGCGCGACGCCGACGCACCGGCGTTCAGCCAGGTGGAGCGCGCCCAGGCCGTTCTTACCGATTACGATGCGTTCGCCGCGCGTTCCCGCCAGTTGCAGTTACGGTTCAACATTGCCCTGTTCTTCGGATCGCTGCTGCTGGTGGGCATCGCGGTTTGGATCGCCCTGAAGGTCGCCGACTGGCTCGTCCGCCCGGTCAACGAACTGGTCGACGCTGCCCGCCGCATCACGGCTGGCGACCTGTCCACGCGCGTATCGGGTCCGCATGCGCGTGACGAGATCGGCACGCTTGCCAGCGCCTTCAACCGGATGACGCAACGGCTGGAGGCTCAGACCGGTGCTCTGGTCGCGGCCAACAGTCAGCTGGACAACCGCCGCGCCTTTATCGAGGCGATCCTGTCCGGCGTCACGGCCGGCGTACTGTCGGTCGATCAGGCCGGCTTTGTCCGCCTTCTCAACAGTTCCGCGCTGGCAATCCTGGTGGAGGAGGGGGATGATCCTCTCGGCAAACCGCTCTCTGCACTTTCCGCGGAATTGGCGGAATTGGTGGATGGCGGCGAAAGCGCTTCGATCGTTCAGGTGCGCGCGCATGGTGATCTGCGCACCCTTGCTGTCAAGGTGTCCAAGGATGCCTCGGGCCATGTCCTGACATTCGATGATATCACCCAGCAATTGTCCGATCAGCGCCGCGCCGCCTGGTCCGATGTTGCCCGCCGTATCGCACATGAAATCAAAAATCCGCTGACCCCCATTCAGCTTGCCGCCGAACGTCTCCAGCGGCGCTATGCGGGAGAAATCACCAATGATCCCAGCACATTCACCCGCCTGACCGGCACGATCGTTCGGCAGGTGAGCGACCTTCGCCGGATCGTGGACGAGTTTTCCTCCTTCGCCCGCATGCCAAAGCCGCTTTTCCGCAGCGAGGCCATCGCTGACATCGCCCGCCATTCGCTGTTCCTGCACGAAGTGGCGCATCCGGAAATCGGGTTCGAATTCCACTCCGATGTCGGGGCGATGGAAATCGTCTGCGACCGCCGCCAGATTGCCCAGGCCCTGACCAACATCGTGAAGAATGCGGTTGAGGCCATCGAGCCCAAGCCGCGCCATGACGATGGCAGTCTGGCAGGGCATGTACGCATGAATCTGTCACGCGAAGAGGATGGGAAGCTGCTCATCGTGGTGACGGATGATGGCATTGGCCTGCCGCCGGAACGCGACCGCATCCTCGAGCCTTATATGACGACGCGGGCGAAGGGGACGGGCCTTGGCCTCGCTATCGTTAAGAAGATCATCGAGGAACATGTGGGCGAACTGACATTCTGCGATGCGATGGGCGGCGGCGCTTGCGTGTCGATATTGCTCGACCCGGCAGCGCTGGAAAAAATGGAAGAAGGCCGGGAAACCGCGCCCGTGAAAGGAATAGTGACGGCCCATGGCGCTTGATGTTCTGATTGTCGACGATGAGGAGGATATCCGTGATCTCGTCGCGGGCGTGCTGGAGGATGAGGGCTACGAAACCCGCACCGCTCCCCATAGCGACGCTGCGATTGAGGCGCTGAGCGCCCGCCGTCCGTCGCTTGTGCTGCTCGATGTCTGGCTGCAGGGATCGAAGCTCGATGGGCTGGAACTCCTGGAGGAGATCAAGAAACGGGACCCGTCCATTCCGGTCCTAATGATTTCGGGCCATGGCAATATCGACACAGCGGTAGCCGCCATTCGCCGGGGCGCGGCGGATTTCATTGAAAAGCCGTTCGAGGCGGATCGCCTGCTGCATCTTGTCGCCCGCGCCACCGAAACGGAGCGCCTGCGCCGGGAAAATCAGGATCTCCGTGCCCGTATCGGTCAGGATGACGAGCTTACCGGCAACAGCAGCGCCATCAATGCCGTTCGTGCGACGATCAAGAAGGTCGCTGGCACCGGCAGCCGGGTGCTTATCTCCGGCCCTGCGGGTGTCGGCAAGGAAGTCGCGGCCCGCATGCTCCACGCCTGGAGCGGCCGCGCGGGCGCACCCTTCATCATCGTTTCCGCTGCGCGCATGGACCCGGAGCGCGTCGAGGAGGAACTGTTCGGCATAGAGGATCAGGGCGGCATGGTGCGCCCCGGTTTCCTGGAACAGGCGCATGGCGGCACGCTATTCCTGGATGAGATCGGCGACATGCCGATCACGACGCAGGGCAAGATCCTGCGCGTCCTGACCGAACAGAGCTTCACTCGCGTCGGCGGCCAGCGCGTAGTAAAGGTGGACGTGCGCGTCAT
>JAHFPU010000198.1 GCA_023266635.1 Sphingobium sp. | reverse complement strand
GTCGACGCCTTAAATCCGTCGAACCTGGAGCCGCCGCCCACATGTCCCTTCATCTAACCTACAATGTCAAAGAGCCACCCCAACATCAGTGGCGGACAGTCATCGCCCCCCGCTATCGCTACCGGAGAACATACCGTCCGTTCATGTTGGCGACCGTATAAATCACTGTCTTTCCAGGCAGCAACCCGTCCGGGAAGCGGGCATATATGGGCGATGTCCGAGTCCGTCAAACGGTTTTTTCGCGATTTCCAATTTAATGGACCAGGGATGGAAAACGCGCCCGCTTTCCCGGGATATTGACCGATCCCTATTCGGGTGCTGAACTGAACGCGTTGTGATGCATGGTGTCTGCGAGGGATGCAGAATAGCCGCCAGCTGCTCATAAGGTAGAACATGTAAGCGTGATTCCCCGGAATCATCGTGACCAGGGCTATCGATCAGCTATGTGAGAAATGGTGCCCGGGGACGGAGTCGAACCGCCGACACTGCGATTTTCAGTCGCATGCTCTACCAACTGAGCTACCCGGGCAAACGCGCCGGCAAAGCGCGGCGCGATTGGGAGCGCTGCCTATAGTCGTGGGTCGGGGAGGATGTCCACCCCCTTAATCCTCCCGGTCTTCGCTATCGTCCGCCTCCGGCGGAACGGGCCGCCCGGGCACCCGATACCCCTCGCCCAGCCATTGCAGAAGGTCGCGATCCCGGCATGCGGTGCCGCAGAAGGGACGATGCTCGGCCGACGCGGATTTGCCGCACACGGGGCAGGATTGGGACTTACTCGGCATAGCCAGCCGATATGGCGAGCACTGCATCGGCGCACAAGGCGACCTGGCCCCCGCGCAGGCGCTCCAGCGTCGCGATCCAGTCCGGCGCCTTGTGCAGCCTGTCGATGACGGCGGGCGCGGACACCAGCGTCACCGGGCCGCCATTGCCATGCCTCTCGCCCCGCCGGAGCAGGGCAAGGGCGGCTGTCAGCACCGCATCCTCGCGCACCGTCTCCATCAGGCTCGGCCGCTCCCGCTTGCGAATGATCTGGATGAAGCCGAAGCCGTTGACGGCCGTCCGCTCGAACGGCAGCGGCAATATCTTGTCGATCTGCGCAGCTGCGATGGCGCGCTCATCCTTGTTGTTCATCGTCGGCAGGTCGATGCCGATGGAACCTGTCAGCCCCATGCGACGAATCGCCTGCGCGGCCAGCTTCGCGCCTTTCGGCCCGAGTTGCGCCGGCGGCAGCGATCCGTCGACATCGATGAGAATCATCGCCGGCGTCAGGAAGATGCGCAGCGCGGCATCCTCCGCCCCGACATCGCCGGTCATCGCCTCTTCGATCGTCTCCGACCAGCCATGCGCCTCCAGCCGGTCCTCCTCATGGGCGGGACATGGCACGATGGGCACGCCGGTCGCGCGCAAACGCTGGAGCAGGCTTGGCCCAGGACGCGCCTTCGCCCCCGGCAGGGCAATGCGCCCCTTAGCAAGTTTGTCGCGCCCTTCCTCGCCGATACGCTCTCGCGCTATGTCGACCAGGACGGTCGCGCCCTCGGCGATCTTGGGCGGAATGGGTTCGATAAACACTTCCTCGCCCGTATCCAGGCGAACGATGCCGCGCTTGCGGGGGATGACAGTGCGGATCAGCCGCCCCTGCGCGACGGCCCCCGCCAGCGCCTGCCTGCCCTCGCGCTCGACCACCGCCTCGACAAGACGGCCCTTCTCGATAAGCGCGGCCCGGCATTCGCCGATGCCTTCCTCGTACAGCCACTCAGCCAAGGGGATAGCCCGCCGCGAGAAGAAGCGTCCGCACTTCATAGAGGGGCAGGCCCATGATCCCGGGATGACTGCCCTGTACCGTGCGGATCAGCCCGGCCGCGCGGCCCTGTATGGCATAGCCGCCCGCCTTGCCTTCCCATTCGCCGCTCGCGATATAGCCGCTAATCTCGTCGGCATGCAGGCGCTTGAAGATAACGATGCTCTCCGAAAGGCGATGCCGCGCAACACCGGCAGCATCGATAAGCGTAACCGCGCTCAGCACGCGATGGCGGCGGCCGGACAGCAGCGACAGGCATAGGCGCGCCTCCGCCTCGGTCTCGGCCTTTGGCAGGATGCGGCGCCCGACGGCCACCACAGTATCGCCCGACAGGACCAGCGCGCCGGGATGACGGGCGGCAACGACAGCGCCCTTCTCTGCAGCGACGCGCGCGGCATAGAGCGCGGGAAGCTCCGCCTTGCGCGGCGTCTCGTCAATGTCGGCGGGATCGACGGCGTCAGGGGTCACACCGATCTGCGCAAGCAGGTCGAGGCGACGCGGGGATGCGGATGCCAGGATCAGGCGCATGCGGCCCTAATCCTCTGTTATTTGAAGCGGTAGGTAATCCGACCCTTGGTCAGATCATAGGGGGTCAGTTCGACGAGCACTTCGTCGCCCACGAGCACGCGGATGCGGTTCTTGCGCATCTTGCCTGCAGTGTGGCCAAGGATTTCGTGATCATTTTCCAACTTCACGCGGAACATGGCGTTGGGGAGAAGCTCCACAACCGATCCGCGCATTTCAAGAAGTTCTTCTTTCGCCATATATTCCGATAAACCTGAGAAAATTCGCGCCGCCATAGCGCCAAAAGGTGCGAATGAAAAGCTGTACCGTGCCGGCCCGGTTATTCGACCAGAACCGCCGCATCTTCTATCGCTGTGAATATCCGCGTCAGTTGATCGGCATCGATGCAATAGGGCGGCATAATATAGATGGTGTTGCCAAGCGGCCGCAACAAGAGGCCCCGCTCCAGGAAGAAGTTCCGGAGCAGCGGGGCAAGGCCGGACAGATAGCCCGCGTCGCCGACCTTCAAATCGATCGCCGCGATGGCGCCGGTGCGCCGGGGATTCTCGAATGCGGGATGGCTGGCCAGCCGGTCCAGATGTCCCTGCAGCCCCTGCGAGACCCTGGCCACGGTAGCCAGAACGTCCTCTTCCCGCCAGATCGCCAGATTGGCGGCGGCGGCGGCGCAGGCGATGGGGTTCGCCGTATAGCTGCTGGAATGAAAGAATTGCAGGGCACGATCGGTGGAATAATGCGCGTCGAAGATCGGCGCAGTCGCCAGCGTCACGGCCAGCGGCAATGATCCGCCGGTAATACCTTTCGACAGGCACAGTATATCGGGAACCACGCCCGCCTGTTCGCAGGCGAGGAAGGTCCCGGTGCGGCCCCAGCCCGTCATCACCTCGTCCGCGATGAAGAGCACGTCATGTTTCCGGCAGATATCGGCCATGGCGCGCAGCACCTGCGGACCGTACATCAGCATTCCTCCTGCGCCCAGGATCAGCGGTTCGACGATGAAGGCGGCAGGGGTTTCCTCAGAGGCGCAAGCGGCCTCCAGCGCCGCGAGCGTCGCGTCTTCGCGACCGACGGCCGGAAAGGGAATGGACGACACGTCGAAGAGCAACGGGGAATAGGCGCGGTTATAGACGCCCCGCTCACCCACGGACATCGTGCCGATCGTATCGCCATGATAGCCATGCTCCAGGACGAGAATGCGGTGACGCGGCTTGCCGATATTATGCCAGTAGCCGAGCGCCATTTTCAGCGCGACCTCGACCGCCGTCGATCCGCTGTCGGAAAAGAACACATGGCGCAGCGGCTCCGGCGTCATCGCGACCAGGCCTCGCGCCACCTCTTCCGCCGGATCGTGCGTGTAGCCGGCAAAGATCACCTGATCCAGCCGCGCCGCCTGCTCTGCAATGGCGGCGACGATGCGCGGATGGCAATGGCCATGCGTGGTGACCCACCAGCTGGAAATGCCGTCGATCAGCGTCCTGCCGTCATCGGTGTGGAGGACGGCGCCCTCCCCCCGGACGATCCGGGGGATCGCCTCTTCCAGCCCATGCTGAGTGAAGGGATGCCAGATCGGCGATTCCAAAAGAGGGGCTGTCAAAGCGCGGCCTCGATCGCGGCAATGTCGATAGTGTCGCGCATTGCGCGGGCCAGCGCGCCGGGCGTCACCGACTCCAGCAACGGCAGGCGGCCTAGCGATCGGACATCGCCCAGCAGCGGCACGATGCGCTCATTCTCCCCATGCGGTTCGCCGATGAAGACGATACCCAGCAGCGGCACGCCACGCGCCTTGAGCGCTTCGATGCTGAGCAGGCTGTGGTTGATGGTGCCAAGGCCCGTGCGGGCGCAGAGGATGACCGGCGCCTGCCATAGCGCAAAGAGTCCGGCCATGGACAGGCTTTCGGACAATGGGACAAGGACGCCGCCCGCCCCCTCGACCACAAGCCGCTGGTCCAGAAGGGGAAGGGCAAGACGCGCGGGGTCGATCGTGACGCCGTCCATCCGCGCAGCCAGATGCGGGGAGGCGGGAACGGTCAGGCGATAGGCCTCCGGCAATATCTGTGCGGGCGACAGGCCGGACAGCCGGGCCACGGTTTCGCTGTCGCCTTCCGGATCGGTCCCCGCCTGCACGGGTTTCCAGTAATGCGCGTCCAGCACGCCGGCGAGACCAGCAGCGAACACCGTCTTGCCGATGCCGGTGTCCGTACCGGTGACGACGACCGCTTTGGTCAT
>JAHFPU010000066.1 GCA_023266635.1 Sphingobium sp. | reverse complement strand
CGACACCCAATGACCTTGAAGCAGGCGCGCGAGGGGGCCCTGTCTGCCGCACTTAAGGGCACAGCCCTGCAACCAGCTCCCGAAACACTGGATGCGGCCGCCGTTTCGCGGCTGATCACGGGCCTGCTCGACACCCGGGACATGGTCACGGCAGACGAGTTGCCGCTCGCCAATGGCCCGGCCGTCCTCTCGCTGGCGAGGTACGTTCAGAATCACTCGCAGCTTGCGCTTACCCTTGCTAGCGGTGGCCAGCAACTAGCCTGGACCCAGCCCGAACTCGTAGCAGAGGCTCGTGGACTATTTCATAGATTTGATGAACATCGCGCTCTTGCGCTTCTAGCGCGGTGCATCAACACCGAGCTTCCAGAGCTGCACAGCGACGAATCTCTGAAATGGACTGTGGTATCGACACCCGACTCACCGCCCTTTACCGGGCGACTGTTGGTTGCTGCACATGGGCGAGGACATTCCGCGGAAACGCGAACGAAATTGAGCCGACATACGCTCGAACACTCTACCGGCTCAGCTTTTTCCATCTTGCTGGTCGACCGTGACCTGACCGAGGCGGAAGTCGAGAGCCATCGGAAGCGGCAAGCAGTCCTACCGACCAATATCATCGTATTGGGCCCTAACTTTTTGAAGCGGCTTGCCCGGGCCACTGATCCTATGCGCATTTTGAACGAAGTAGTTCTCGACCAATCGGATCTTTCAAAAGTTAGTCCCTTTATCTTGAGCAACGCCACACCGACGCGAATGTTCTATGGCCGAGCGGCAGAGGCGGCCACGATTTTGGCAACTGTTGGTACCAACAGCGTTGCTCTTCTGGGCAGCCGTCGAATAGGTAAGACTTCGCTCTTGCGCCAAGTGCGAACCGAACTCGAAGAAGCAAACTTTCTTCCTTTTTTCGGCGATTGCCAAACTGTTCGGACTTGGCAGGATTTCGGCGAACTTGCGAGCACGCAATGGGGCGTCGAAACGAGCGCGCAGTTCCGACCGCAGCATCTTCATGATTTAGTCAAGGCTTTGGGCGCTGGTTCCGATAAGCCCGTTGTTATCCTGCTAGACGAAATCGATCAGCTTCTCGAATGGGATCGAACGCATGAGGATGATTCCGTACCAGAAGCATTTTTCCGGGCGTGCCGGTCACTTTCGCAAGAAGGACGAGCTCAGTTTGTTTTTTCGGGCGAGCGGGCCATCGCCAAGAGAATTTGGGACCCGGAATCCCCACATTGGAATTTTTGCCGCCCGCTCCCCCTAACCCAACTGACGCGCGAGGCCGCGACGTCCCTTCTTGTCAGGCCTCTCAAGGCAATCGGCATCAACGTTGCTGACGAGACGAAATTCGGTGACGAGGCTTGGCGATTTACCAGTGGGCACCCTCAGATCGCGCAACAACTTGGTGACAAACTGGTTCGGCGTCTCGATGCCAAGGCGAACCGGCGTTCTCTCGAGCTCGATTGGGAAGACGTCTCAAACGCAGCCGAGACATATGATTTTGCGGAACATTATTTAAACACTTATTGGGGTCAAGCCAATCCGCTCGAGCGCGAGATAAGCCTTTTGGTTGCGCAGAGCCCCATCGCTCCGAACAAATTGCTTCCGTTACTGATGGCCAAGCATCCAGACATCGATGAAAAGGGTCTGCAGGACGCCCTCCGGATGCTGCAGCTCTATGGATTAATTTCCGAAGCAGAAGGGGAAATCCAGTTACGCGCCGAGTGGTTCAACGCCGCGCAATCCTATTTTGGCGGTAAGAGCGAAGCTTTGCGGGAAGGGCAAAACTAATGGCTCATTTGCAGGGCCCAGTGCCCCTCGGCGACAATGATTATATCGAGCGGCCTTTCGAACTCGCGCTTCAGCGCGAGCTAATGGCCGACAGATGGGTCCTCCTCCTCGGCCCTCGCCAACATGGCAAGACTTCAGCCCTGGTGCGTCTCCAAGCCGGGCTCTCGGAGATCGGAATGCCAACCGCCTTGATCGATCTCCAAGCCGCGCCAGTGGTCGACAGCTACGGCGCGTTTTCGCGTTGGATCAGTGAACAGGCTCGGTTCCAACTTGGAACCGCCGGAACGCCTGCCGTCGACAGTGATGACGTAGGAGTGTTGTTGAGCGCAGCGCTCACGCCAGGACTGACGCCGACAGTCATCCTAATCGATGAGGCGTCGAATATTTTGAACGCGGGCTGGCGCAACTCCTTCTATGGTCAATTGCGAGCAATTTCGAGCCGCCGCGCAGCCGCGCGACCTGAGGACCCCGCCGCGCGCCTGCGCTTCGTATTCGCGGGTACTTTCCGCCCAGAAACCTTAATCGATTTGGCCAACTCTCCGTTTAACGTTTGCGAGCGCGTCGACACTGACGATCTGACCTTAGAAGATGTAAGGGCGCTCGCGAGAAACATTTTGGGTGACGAAGAAGCCGCCATCGCGGACCCGCTTTACGAGATGGTAGGTGGACAGCCGTTTCTTGTGCAGAAGCTACTCAGCCGTCTTCGTAGACGTGATGATATTCGTTCAGCCTTCGATGCGGAAATCGCTGAACTTCAAAGCGGGCAATCCGATCATGTCATCGATTTGTTCCATAAGATGTTATCTGACCCGGCCCTCGCCGCTATCGGTTCTAGAATCGCACGCGATGGCGCGACTCCGATGGAAGCCGCCGATCCGAATTTTCGCTACATGCAAGTGCTGGGATTGGCACGCCGGGACGGCGGAACGCTCGTTTTTCGTAATAAGTTATATGCGCGCATCGCAGCAGCCAGCCCGCAACTCGGTGGAAATGCACCGGCGACTACGCAGGTTCCAATGTTCGCGGTTGCGCAAGCTGCCTTTGCAAACGTGCAAAACGCGGAGCTCCGTGAAATCGCTTGGTCGTCTCATAAAGGCGCGATCGCCGCTTATCGTGTCGGCTCGAATCGACTTGCGCTTGCCGGATTTGGCGGGTCGCTCGAGGCGATGCTGCTTGATCTAATGCTGCGGCAAGCCGCGGCGAGTCTGCCGGGAATCATCTCTTCCGCCCGCATCAATCTGGGGAGATATGAGGACGCGAGCGATCCTGCGACATGGACCTTGCTCAATCTAATTAAGGCTGCACCAGAAGTGGGAGCCGGGCGCCTGTTTGAACCGCCCCAAGCCCTTCGCGAATGGCGAAACCTAATTCATCCGTCCCTCGCGCGGAATAACTATCGGCCTGACATTGAGCTAGAACCGGAAGCCCGGTCGGCTGCCAACCTTCACGAGCTCCTGCTGCGGGATCTTCCATAGCCATCGCGCGACGCCAGCAACGCCAGGAGACCACAGATCGAGGGCGACTTCGAGAATCGCGCGCGTGAATCCCTCGTTCAGCGATGATTCCGAGCGAATTGCCCTCCATTGCTGGTTCCGCTATTGTTCTCCTGACCGGGTCCTTTATGATGCGTCCGATCTTAGACGAGAGTGGTGACGTAATGAGCTGGAAGCTGATCGACTTGTTCTGTGGCGCGGGCGGCATGTCGTACGGATTTGTAGACAAGGCCTTTTGCGGCGCGTTCGAATGCGTTGCCGCCGTCGACGTCGACGAAGCGTCGATCCGGACCCACTCGGCCAATATTCCCGGTCCCAGCTTCGCGATGACGGTTGACGACTGGTTGCGAGATCATGAAGTCCCTCCCGCTGATGTGGTGATCGGCGGCCCACCGTGCCAAGGCTTCAGCTTGTTGAACAAAAATCGAACCGGCGACCAACGACGCGCGCTGTGGGAGCCCTTCCTGGAAGTCGTCGAACGCTCGCGTGCTTCCGTATTCGTGATGGAAAATGTCGCTGAACTCTACCGGTCTCCAGAGTTGGCCGACATTCGCAAACGAGCAGACGAATTAGGCTTCGATACCGATGCAGAGATACTGAACACTGCTGACTACGGCGTAGCGCAGACGCGAAAACGTACGATCGTGCTGGGGTGGCATCGGAAGCATTTTTCATCCCGTCCAATCTTTCCTCCGCTGCCCACCCATAGTGATAAAGCTCGGCACTCGAATCTCCCGCGATGGAGGACCGTCCGCGACGAGATCGACGACCTGCCCCCTCCAATCAACACCGAGATCGAAGGAAAGGGAACGCTGTCTCTGCATATCCGCCGGAACCCGACGGACAAGAGCGTCGCTCGTTACAAGGCAGTGCCCGCAGGTGGGAACCGCTTCGATTTGCAACGAAACGCCCCCGAGATCACGCCGGCCTGCTGGGTTCGCAAAACCTCCGGAGGCACGGACCTTTTCGGTCGACTTTGGTGGGACCGCCCTTCGGTGACCATTCGCACAGAATTCTTCAAGCCCGAAAAGGGCCGCTACCTTCATCCTGATCAGCACCGGCCGATCACGCATCGAGAAGCGGCGCGCATCATGGGCTTTCCTGATGAATTCGAGTTCTGCGGCTCCAAAGTAGAAATCGCCAGGCAGATCGGGAATGCTGTTCCTCCCCGATTTGCAGCTGCACTGGGCGATATGGTCGCTGGGATTTTGATGCCGCTGAAAGCCACCGCCTAGTGCCTCGTCGTCCGCGCGTGGTGCGCGACTATCCGTTAGCTATCGGCAACCTGAAGGCACTGCTTGACGGCTGTGCCAAGAAGCTCGACGATCCGGACCTCAGGACGAAGGTCATTGCTCTCATCCCCGCAGTCTACGGCGTACGCGACCTCGGCTCATCTCTTATTCCACGGGAAGAAGCGTCTGCGGCGCGAGATCGCATACTGTACTATTTTCAAAAGTATCCCCTGACGCTTATCGAGGGGGACGAACTGCTAGTTATCTCAGGGATCGGAGAATGGGCAAGGCGGCTCCGGGAACTACGAGTGCAGCAGGGCTGGTGGATATTCAGCGGCGTCACTTTTCGCGAGATGCTGTCTGCCGAACCTGAACAGGAAGCAGACCTTAAGCAAGCGCTTCTGGTCGATCCTGCATCGATCAAACCCGATCAATATGTGTTGATGCGCGTTGAACAAGACCGGGATGCGGCGTATCGGTGGAATACGCTAAACGGCATCCGGCGCAAGAATATCGGCGTCAAAGAAAAGCTTCTCGAATACTTCAGGGCAAATGTCGGTCGTGTTATTTCGGGCGAGGAGCTTCGATATCTGGCAAAGAACAAAAAGGAGTGGGCGCGTCGTTCGCGCGAGCTCCGGACGCAGAGCGGTTGGCCTGTCGTAACGCGTCAACAAGGACGGCCGGACCTTCCCATCGGCAGCTATCTACTTGAGGAAGACCGGCAGTCCCATGAACACGACCGGACGATCAGCGACGCAGTGCGTGTAGAAGTATTGGAACGAGATAAGTTTGCCTGCCGTGTTTGCGGCTGGAAGCGCGAGCAGGCCAATAAAGACGATCCTCGCCGGCTGTTGGAACTCCATCATGTGCAAGAACATGTGAAGGGCGGAAAAAACGACGCGGAAAATCTGCTGACTCTCTGCAATGTGCATCACGACGAGGTCCATGCCGATCGCCTGGACCTGTCTCCATATCTCTAGATTGTTACTTAAGGAATTCCGCGATCCCGGATCATTTAGCATCCGAGCAACGCTCACGCCTTATGAGCCGAGTGCGGACCAAGGGTACTGCGGCGGAGCTGTTCGTCAGACGAGAATTTCATGCGGCGGGCTTACGTTTACGCCTTCATCGAAAGGATTTGCCGGGCACTCCGGACATCGTTCTGTCGCGGCTTAAAACGGCGGTCTTTGTCAACGGTTGCTTTTGGCATGGACATAGCTGCAGTCGCGGAAAGCTTCCGGCATCCAACCGAGAATTCTGGGCCCACAAGATCGAGAAGAATCGCCAGCGTGACAGCGAAGCGCTTATGAAGCTTCAATTTCTGGGGTGGAAGACAATCATCATCTGGGAGTGCCGGATCGCACTTGAAACTGCGACTGCCGTAGAAGCACTGCTTGCGCTCAAAAATTCACTTTAGCGAACTGTCGGCCAGCGCATCTCGCTCATGTCGTCGATGATGTGCTTCTGGCACGCTTTCATGGACGCGTGGGAGAGCGTCGATTCAAGCTCATATTACAGGCCCAACTACTGCGATAGGATGCAAGCCAAGCGGTCACGGCGCGACCGAGATTGGACGCGATGCCTGTCAGAACCCGTCCGCCGAATTGATGACCGCTTTCAGGAATGGTAAATTTCAGGCCGGAATGGCCGACATCGGGCGCAAAGCCGACCTACAAAAAAGGCGGCCTAAAAGGCCGCCAAAGTTGAATGGAGGAGCCCTCCATTTGGGTCGCGTCGCTCCCAATAAAGGAGTTGATTGCAATAGCCATTGGATTCAGGTTGCCGTAACGGAATGTCGGGCAGTGATGCCACGAGGCAACACATTGTATCCTCGGAAACTACGTCGAGAAGAAGTGCGCGGCTATTTGGTAATCAATCTGGACGACGATCGGCTTCCAACGCCGCGATCCGTTCAGAGCAGATCGCATGCACTGCCCGACCGAGCTCCTCAACACGGCAAGCGAGCCACATCAAGTCTTCCTCGCTAATCCGATAATGCTTCGAGTAGCGGGCCTTAACATAGGCTTCCTTCAACTTCTCGAAGCGAGACCTATCTGCTTTTATGTCGCGCGGCCACGCGTCGACCAAACGCATATCAAGGCGCTCAGCTTGCGTCCGCAGGAAGCCGAGATTGTGAACATGCGGGGTGTAGAAAGTGCAGACCAGCAGAACGCAGTGATATAGAAATTCACTGCTCTGATGGAGGTCAAACGCGGCAGGCTTCAAGAACCCCTTGTCACGACCCATCTTGGACAGCTCGAACCGCTGCATGGCGAGCGGAAACCATTCGTCAAAATACTCTCGCGCCATCGCCAACGCCTGTTCAGGCGTCTTTGGCTTCGGCTTGTGCAATTCCTTGTCGTCATATTCGTAGAGCGCGACCCCGTCGCGCGCGACGTCCATGAAGAAGTAGCGCCCATGCGCGAGCCCGTCGTTCACTTCCTGAAGCGTGTGGACGATGAAATTGACCGGCGTGTGCAGCGTCTTGTCGATCGCAAGCTCGCGGGTCAGCCGATCGTCGAGCTTCGCCCAGAAGTCGACCTTGTCGGTGAGGCGCTTGTCATTGACGATGATCAGCAGATCGAAGTCCGAACGATAGCCCTTGGCAGTGTGCGGCTCATCGACCCAGCCGCCGCGGGCATAGCTGCCGTACAAGATGACCTTGTCGATCCGCCCCTTCTTCTTCCAGCCCATGGTGCCGAGCGCGATCGCGTCCTCGAATTCTTCGAAGATGATCGCCTTCACACGTTCGAGTTCGCGCTGCTTGTTCGCCGGAAGATGATCGAGATCGGTTTTCATTGATTTTCATCCTGTAATCCTGCTCGCCGGATGGCAAGCGCCGTCAGATCCAAATCGGCACCTCAGGCCTCCTTGAGCCGAAAATCCCACACCGGGATGCCGAACGCCCGCGCCTTATCGACGAGATTGTCCTGGATGCCGGTGCCCGAGAAAACGACCAGACCGGCGGGCATCGCATCGATCAGCCGCTCATTGCGCTTGAATGGCGCCGCTTTCTTGTGGCGATTCCAGTCCGGGCGGAAAGCGACCTGCGGCACCCCGCGCTTGTCGGCCCAGCAGGCCGCAGCGCGCTCAGCACCTGTCGGCGTCGCACCATGCATCAACACCATGTCGGCATGACGGGCATGCACCTTGTCGAGCGCCGACCAGATGTGGCGGTGATCGTTGCACGACGGTCCGCCGCTGAAGGCGATGCGGGTTCCCTCAGGGATCAGGGCCTTGGCCTTTTCGCGGAGGCGTTTGTCCATGAAGTCACGGCTGTCGATCATCGCCGCGGTCATCGTCTTGTGACGGATGCGCGATCCGGTGCGCGGGGTCCAGGCCTTGCGGGCATGGATGCGGAACTGCTCGGCAGCGCATTCGCGGAAAAATTCCATCGCGTCGCGCCGCTCGATCATCGTGATGCCCTCGGCGATTGCGCGCTCAAGTTCGACCGAACGGATTTCGCTGCCATCCTGTTCGCGCTGGAGCTCGCGCTGCGCCTGTTCGTTGCGATCGAGCTCGCGCTCGACGCGCTCGCCGGCGCGGTGGAAGATATTGACGACGCCCCAGAGCAGATCTTCAAGATCGGGCTCGATGCGGGTATCGACCAGGCAGCCCGCCAAGGCGTCGAAGATGTCGGCGACGGCGCCCCCGGCAAGCCGGTCGCAAGGGAGCGGCCGTGCATCGGGTTCATCCTCATAGGGCCGATGGCCGTAAAGCTGCATTTCCTGGAGCAGGTAAGGGCTGGCGCCGGGCTCATACGGTTCGCCGCGTTCGGAAAGGTCGGACAGGTCGATCATGTCATTTCTCTTGTCTGGGGCCGCGCCTCTCGCGGCCTTCGCGGCGACGCCTCGGCGGCGGCGGGTGCGGGTTCGCACCGCGCGGCACCCCGCGCGGCCGAAGCGCTAGCGAAGGATGGCGGGCTCGCGGCTATTTTGTTTCGCGATGCAAAGGGGCGCTAGCCCCGGCGGAAAATAGCCGCGAGCAGAGCCATTGCGCGGCCCGCGCACGCTGCCGCAGTCGCCCACCAGCGAAGGCCGAGGCGCGGCCTCCCGAGAACAGGCTGATCGGGCTTCCCCTTCCCGGACCGGCTTGATCCGATCCCCCGCGGAGAGGCGACACACCGCTGTCCGAAACGGCTATGGGTTTTCGGGCATCATGAGGATGGCGCGCGCGATTGCGACGTCCCAATTCGCCGCCGCGATGCTGGAGGCGTTGCGCCGCTGGCGCCAGGCGCGATCAGGCTGCATCGAGCATCCGCTCGGCATCGACGACGTGCATCTGCGGGGCGATCGAAGCGGCGAGCTGCGAATGGCCCATCTGCATCAGATCGCTGTTCAGATCGTCCAGCGCTGGATCGAGCGGCAGGATATCGATCCCCAGCGGGGCGGTTCGCTCGGCAAGGGCGGCGAATGCGGCGCGTCCGGCTTCATCGCGTTCGCGGGCAACATAGAGGCGGCGAAGCGGCGCAGGAAATTCGAGTGCCGCGAGATGGGCCGCCGACAGCCCTGCGACGAGCGAAAGTGCCGGGGCGATTTCGCGCAGCGAGAGCATGATTTCGATGCCCTCACCGAATGCCATGACCTCGCCCGATAGCCCGAAGCGGACGCCATGACCCAACAAATGTCCCATCGCGCGCCGCGGATAGGCCACGGGCGCCTTGGTCGATCGGTGCGGATCGAGCCAGGTGCGATGAACGCCCATGAGCGAGCCGCCGAGGCCGGTCACCGCGGCGATCATGGCCGGATAGGCCCGTTTCACCGATGGGCCATCCTCCTGCGACCGGCGATAATAGCAATGCAGGTGGCATCGCAGCGCGGGCAAATCGCCGCCGCGCCCAAGCGCGCGGCCCGCCAGATAGGTGCGCACCGGTGTCCCAGCGATGGGCTTCGACGCCGCCCAAAGCCGCGCTGCCGCCTCCGGGCTGCCAGCGGGCGCCCGGCGCGGACGCGGACGCGGCCCCTGCGTGCCCGCGTCGGGTGGAGGCAAGCTCAGAAATCGCCGCGCCTCGGTGAGCGTTTCAGCGAGGTTCCTATGCGCGCAGCTGGCGGCGATGATGTCGAGCAGGTCACCATGATCGCCCGTCGCGGCGTCAGTCCATTTGCCCGCCGTGCGGCGGCCATCGCCGTCGACCAGACGCAGATAAAGACTTCGCCCCGGTGCATTGCCCTGATCGCCGACCATCCAATAATGGCCTTCGCGGCGACCGTTCGAGAGGTAGTGGCGGCACACCGCCTCGGCATTTTCACCGAGACGACGCGCAAGTTCACGGACCGGACTTTCCATGGCGGGGTTCCTTCAGGCGGCCTTGCGATCCGCGATCCGCTGGATCGGAAACCGATCCACCAGCCGCGCGAACACATCGGCGCCAGCAGCCCCTGCCGGCACGTAGAGCTTCAGTTGCCATGAGACGATTTCGGAAATCAAGCCAAAAGCCTTCAGCCGGTCGACGCCGAGGTCGTTGAAGCCACTGAGCTCGATCCGCCAGTCGTTCATCGCGCGAACGCGGCGCAGCAACTGGCCTTCGGCAAGGTGCAAGAAGACCTCACCTTGCTGGACAAGCTGCCACGCCTCATCCTTGGGCAAATCGCAAGGCGCGTCGCGGACGATCGACGCAACCCAGCCCGCCGACACCTTGCGCCCGATGATGCGTTCGCCCTCGTCGGTCTGGAGCCGGTAGACCCGCGACGATTCCTTGGGCAGCAGCCGCCAGATGGGCAGCAGCAAGCCCGACACCATGTGCAGGGTCGACGTCTCGTAATCGGGAATGTCCGCCAGTTCGGCCTTCCAGACATCGGCGAACTGATCGCGGTCGGCAGGCTGCCAATGGCTCATGACGAAATCGGCGAGCAGCATGTGATTGGCCTCGAGGGGCCGATGGAGCCGCACGCGGCGGTGGACTGCGCCATCGTCATCGATCACGCTGCGCGCCCCGAGCTTCACCGCAGCGCGCTGCGAGCGCTGGTTCACAAGCAGTTCGCCGCCGCGTTCGCGGACGAGCGCCAGTGCATCGTCAAGATCGAGCGGCAGCACCCGCTCCTTGCGTTCGATCGTCAGAAGCTGCGTCGCCGCCCCGGTGCCGGGATGGGTGTAGATCGTCTGCCGCGCGTTCACCGCGAAGCTCTCCGCGCGCAGGGTTTCGAGGCCGATCTCATAGGTTCCCGCAGCAACCGCCGCCTCGATGCGATGCATGAGCAGACCCTCGAAGGCCTCGAACAGGATGTTCTGGAGGTCGATCGTGAGGGCAAGCATGCGATTGAGGAAGGTGGTGATCGGCGGCAGTTCCTCGCGCAGGCCGCCATCGATATCGAGCAACGACAGCCCCGTCGCGCTTTCGAACGTCAACAGCGAACAGCCCTCGACCTTGGCATTCACGATCAACAGATAGAGCTGGCGCAGCGCATCGCGGGCATAGAAGGATTCCAGATTATCCTCGGGCCGAAACATATTCTGCCCGCCCGTCTGACGCTGGCCGCGCGTGATCGCTCCCATCGAATCGAGCCGCCGCGCGATCGTCGATATGAAGCGCTTCTGCGCCTTGACGTCGGTCGACACAGGACGAAACAGCGGCGGCTGCTTCTGGTTCGTTCGGTTTGTTCGACCGAAGCCCTGGATCGCGGCATCGGCCTTCCATCCCGCCTCGAGCAGATAATGGATGCGCCGCCGCTGGTTCTTCGCGCCAAGATCGGCATGATAGGAGCGTCCCGTTCCCCCGGCTTCCGAGAAGATGAGGATGCGCTTCTCGTCGTCCATGAAGGCGTGGGTCTCGCCGATGTTCGCGCTGCCGGGCCGGTTCTCGACCGCGAAGCGGACGTCGCCGCCTTCGCCCGTCCGCGGGACGATGCGGCGCGAGCGCCCCGTGACCTCGGCGACCATCTCGCTCCCGAAATGCTGGACGATCTGATCGAGCGCGCCGGGCACCGGCGGCAACGCGGCGAGCTTCTCGATCATCGCATCGCGGCGCCGGCACGCCTCGCGACTGACGATCATGTTGCCGGCCTCGTCATAGGCGGGCCGCGATGCAAGATTGCCCTCGCCGTCGGTGCAGGGCTCGAACAATTGGACCGGAAAGCCGTGCGCGAGATAATCGAGCACATATTCGCGCGGGGTGATGTCGACCGACACGTCGCCCCAATCCTCCACCGGGATCTCGGCGAGCCGACGCTCCTGCAACGCTTCCCCAGTCGAGACGATCTGGACAACGGCCGCATGGCCCGCCTCAATGTCGCGAGCGATGCTTGCGATGGCGCTCGGGGTCTGCATCGCGGTGATGAGATGGTTGAAGAAGCGCTGCTTGGTGCTCTCGAATGCCGATCGCGCGGCGGACTTCGCCTGCGCATTGAGCGTGCCATGCTCGGCGCTCGTCACCCCCGCCGCCTCCATCGCGGCGGCGAGATTGTTGTGGATGACCTGGAAGGCTCCGGCATAGCTGTCGTAGATGCGCCGCTGCTCGTCGGTCAGCTCATGTTCGAGTAGCTCATATTCGACCCCGTCGAACGACAGCGACCGTGACGCGTAGAGGCCGAGCGCCTTGAGGTCGCGCGCGAGCACCTCCATCGCCGCGACACCGCCCTGCTCGATCGCGGCGACGAACTCGCCGCGCGAAGCGAACGGGAAGTCGTTCCCGCCCCAAAGGCCGAGCCGCTGCGCATAAGCGAGGTTCTGCACCGTCGTCGCGCCCGTAGCCGACACATAAACGACACGCGCGTCGGGCAACGCATGCTGGAGCCGCAGCCCAGCCCGACCCTGTTGCGACGGTTTCTGGTCGCCGCGCTCGCCCTTGCCGCCTGCCGCATTTGCCATGGCATGCGCTTCATCGAAAATGATCACACCGTCGAAATCGCGGCCGAGCCATGCGGCAATCTGCTCGATCCGGCTCGCCTTGCCTTCGCGGCCCTGCGAGCGAAGCGTCGCATAGGTGGTGAAGAGGATGCCTTCGGCAAGCCGGACCGGCGTGCCTTGACGGAAGCGCGAGAGCGGTGTGACGAGCAATCGCTCCTGCCCGAGCGCCGCCCAGTCGCGCTGCGCATCCTCAAGCAGCTTGTCCGATTTCGAGATCCAGAGTGCGCGGCGCCGGCCCTTCAGCCAGTTGTCGAGAATGATCCCGGCGACCTGACGGCCCTTGCCAGCCCCGGTCCCGTCGCCGAGGAACCAGCCGCGCCGGAACGGCACCCCCGCCTCATTGTCCTCGCTCGCGGCGCTCACGACGTCCCAGGTCTCGTCGACGGTCCACGCGCCCGACAGATGCCCGGCATGGGCCTCGCCCGCATAGATGACGGACTCCAGCTGGGCGTCGGACAGGAGACCGTCGGCGGCGAGATTCGCGGGAAGATGCGGGCGATAGGATGGCCGCGGTGGCGCGACCGAAGCCATCGCCGCCGACTGGACGAGTGCAGTGGGATGCGGCTGTGCCCCCGCGATGCGCAGCGACTGGAGCGCATAAGGCTCGTAGATCGCCTCGCCAAGCTGGCCTTCGGGTGGGGACCAGTCGACCGTTTCATAGGCAAGCTCGCTCACGGCAACGAGCGCGGACCTTTCGGGCGTTGCAACGCCCCCGGGCACGATACCGCGAGGAGCAGGCGCCGCGGGGATGAGCGGTATCGCCGCCGCCGTGGGGCCAGGCGCCGGGGCAGGTCGCGGCGGCACATGGCTGGTCACCCAAGCTAGCAGCGTCGCCAGGTCGGGTGCTTCCCCATGGCTGGCTGGCAGCAGAGATGGATCGGCTGCAGGCACCTTGTCGATAACAAGCAGGCGCGTCGCCGTCGTCGTTCCATGTTTGGCATAGACCTTCCCGGCGATCGCGGCCGAAAACAGGATCGTCGCCTGCTCCTGTAATCGGACAAAACCGAGGCGGAAGGCGGCCGCCTCGGGCGCGCAATTCGCCCCCACGATCGCGACCAGCCGACCGCCGTCGCGGAGCCGCGCGAGCGCGGAGGCGATATGGCGAAGTGCGGTGCCTCGCATCGGGCGGTCGACGTGCGCCGTGGCGGAGAAAGGCGGGTTCATGAGGACGACGTCGGGGACGAAAGCAGCGTCGAGACGGTCGTCGATCGACGCGCCGTCATGGCGCGTGATCGGCACGGCGGGAAACAGTAGCTCGAGAAGCTCGGCGCGACCGCCGGCCAACTCGTTGAGCGCGAGCGCGGCCCCGGCAAGTTCGGCGTGAATCGCGAGCATGCCGGTCCCGGCCGAGGGTTCGAGCACGCGGTCGCCGGCATGGATCGAGGCCGCGAGCGCCGCGACAAAGGCGAGCGGCAAAGGCGTCGAGAATTGCTGGAGGGATTGGCCTTCCTCCGAGCGCCGCGTTTGCGTCGGGATGCGCGCGGCCAGCCGTTCCCATGTCGCGAGCTGGCTTTGCGGCGAGCGACCGCGCGCCGCAAGCGCGTCGCCGTAGCGGCGAAGCAGCAGGATCTGCGCTGCCTCGCACGCGTCATAGGCCGCCTTCCAGTCCCACGCGCCCTCAGCATCGGTCGCGCCGAAGGCGCGTGCCATCGCCTCGCGAAACTGGGTCGTGGAGAAGGGTTGGCCCGTCTCGAGTAGAGGCTGAAGCGCCTGAGCGGCATCGAGCAGGCGCCGGGAAGCTGGCGCGACCGAGCTGGAACGAGCGGTCGCCGCGGCGCCGCGCGCCGCATCGGGGAAGGTCATATGCATGGCTGAAATCCTTGAAAGAGCGGGGCAGGAATGAACCGCCCGCTGCTCTCTCCAGGGTCCGGGCCGTTCCCCCTTCCCGGCCCCACCTCTCCCTCTCAACCGAAGCGAACCCCATCCTCGGTGAAGCCATATTCGTTGAGACGGAGCATCTCGTCGACGGCCTCGTCCGACGTCAGATGCTCATATTCGTCGTCGAGCCGCCCGTAGAGCCAGCGCGCCAGGTCGCGCAGCGCCTCCTTCACATCGTCCTCGGCGTCAGCCGTCATATCCTGGACGACCGGACTGTCGCGCTCGACCACAATGTCCATGCTATATTCGTGATAATAGCGACCGCGATGGCCAATGCGCGCGCGGAGCTGATAGAAATTGCGGCGCTGAATCGAGCCAAGGGCATCGGCGATGCGATGAAGTTCGACATCCTTGGGCGCGTAGCGGCGGATCGCCGCCGATGCGCCCTTGGCGTAACTGTAATCGCCTTCGAAACAGGCCCCGTCGCCCTGGCTCCAGAAGCCGGAAAACCAGATGCGGGGCTTCCGGCGCGTCCCGCCGCCGAAGAGGCGCACCGAGATCGTGTCGAGATGGACCCCCAATATGTCGCAGACGCGCTCAAAATCCTCATAGACAAATTCGAACCAGTCATAGTCGAAACCGCCTTCGCGATACCAGGCGCGCGCCTCCTCCTTTGCGGCCTCGGGCAGTTCATCAAGGCAATAGACGGTCGTTTCGATGATCGAGGGCATGAAATCCTCCTCTCAGCCCAAGGGGCCAGAAAAGGCGAAAGCCCGGCGCTCGGGCCGGGCTTTCGCCGTCGGTGAGCGATGGTCTGGACAGGCGTCAGTCAGGGGCATCGCCCGACAGGCGGGCGATGGCCTCCTCAAGCCATCCGGCCGTCGAGACCGCTTCGATTTCGTCCGCCGTGATCAGCGTCGCGGCGCCGCCGAAACCGTCGGGTCGCATCTTCGAACAGGTCCATGCGGCTTCGACCTCGACATGGTCGAGCGCCGACCGCTGAACGATGTCCTGGAAAATGCCCTCGAAGCCGATCGCTGACATATCGAGTTCGAGCTCGGCATCGTCGGCATCGCATTTGGCAATCTCCTGCCGGACGAGATCGGCAAGGCCGCCTGCGACACCCTCATCTTCGGTGAGCAGCGCCTTCACCTCCGCGAGGTCCAGGAACAGCAGATCGTTCGGACCATGGCCGGCGCAGAAATAGACATCGTCGCCGACATCCTCATGATCGAATATCTGGCCGAGAACCTTATATTCGAGCGCGGTCATCGCAGTGCGCGGGATATCCGGACGGATGACGGTCTGGGAAAAATAATCAGCCATGGCTCACCTCCCCCGGCGCGGCCGCGCTCGCCGCCGCCGCCGGCACCGGCGGCGGATCGCCCTCGACAACCAGCGGCGGCACTGCGAATTCCGCAGCGTCGAAATAGGCCATCGCGGCCTCGATCGAGCCCAGATCGCTGAGCAGACGG
>JAHFPU010000065.1 GCA_023266635.1 Sphingobium sp. | reverse complement strand
CATGAACTTTCATCGATATCCTCACGCATCATTGGCGGCGTAGCGGCTAATTAGGAGGTAGCGCTGGATGGATGCAGCATCGGTATAACATTCGAATTTGCGCCCGTAACGACACTGTGGACGTGTCGGCCCCAAGCGTCAAAAACCAACGCCTTTTCAGCCTTGTACTCGTGAAGCTGATATATCGCCGCCAGACCGCCGCGTTTCCCAGAAACGTGATTGAGGCATGCTTCCGTATGCTCAATCGGGAATTTGAGCGCTTGGCATCCAGTGCTGAAGCTGCGCCTAAGATCGTGATATACCCAGTTATTGAGGCTCCGTAGCGATCCGAATTTATTGGATAGGTTTGCTAGGACATTTGCAATTTCTCGATCCAACTTTGCTTTTGACTTCGAGAAACCCGAAATGGGGGTGATCCCTGTGGTAGAGAATACAAGACCGGCTCGATTTTCAATCGAAGGAAACCGCTGTTGCAGGATATCGACGGTTTGTTGAGACAAGTGGCAGAGGTGGTCTCGGCCATTTTTAGTACGGTGGCCGGGTATGGTCCATTCGGAGGTTGCTAAATCAATCTCGGACCAATGCATGCCCGCAACCTCTCGTAGGCGCTGTCCGGTAAGAAGGAGGATTTTTACGAACGATCCAAACGGCTCCCCCATCGCTTCACTCGCGAGCCACACCGCCCTCAATTCATCGCCGCGCAGCACGCGTTTTCTCTGCCCATCGCGGTGAGGCGGAGACATCGCTTCCATCGGTGACGTAGCCAAATCTCCGCGATCCACTGCCCAAGAGAGCAATTTCCGAAGCCACTTATGGGCTTTGATTGATGCAGACTGACTGCGGGCACTAATCTTATCGAGACAATCTGATATTTCTGCTCGGCGAAGAGATGCAATGGACCGAGAGCCAAACACGGGCACTAGGTCGCGACGAAACACGGATTTGATATCTGCGGCAGAACGCAAGGCATTCGCATCCAGATACTTTGTACTGAACAGGTCGACATATCTGTCAAACGCCAAGATCGCTGAAACTCTCTTGCTTTCAAGGTCTTCGACCGTGCGGCGCTTAAACTCGTCAACGGGATTAATCCCTTTGCGAACCATTTCGAGCAGGTCTGCTGCGCGCTCCCGAGCCTTCTCTGCGGTCCATGGCGACCCATGCCTACCTATTGTGGCCCTCTTGGTAGGAAAGCCCCTGCCGCCCATCTGAAACTGAACCAAGTAACTTCGAGAGCCTTTGGCCGTCACCATGACGCCAAAGCCCTTCAAAGTTTCATCCCAAAGATAGTTTCGCGACAAACCTATCGGTAATGGAATAGCCTCTACTGCTCGCTTGTTAATCTTTCCAATTGCCATGCTGGATAATAACCCGATAATGACGCTACGGCAAGCCAACGATAACCATGCCGCATTCAGACGCGTCTAATTCTGAGAAAAATAACGTAAAGCTGGGCTAAATGAAAACTCAGGAAAACTATGACAAGCATAGAGCACAGACTTGGTAAGGCTGAGGTCGTGAGTTCAATCCTCACCGGCAGCACCATTTGCAACATAGGCCGGCCCGCGCCACGCCTGTCCGCCTGAAAGCGACGCACGGCTGATGACTCGCTCCACCACCTCCACAACGACGCGCGCCTACGCCATGCTGGTGCTCGTTATGCTGCTATGGGCGGGCAATTCGATCGTGGGGCGCGCGGTCCGGGATTCCATTCCGCCGTTTACACTCGCCTTCGTGCGCTGGACCGGCGCTCTGCTCGTCCTGCTGCCCTTCGCATGGCGCGGCCTTGTGCGGGACGCCGCCGGGATCAAGGCGGGATGGCGCTCCCTGCTGCTGCTCGGCATTGTCGGCGTCGCGGCGTTCAACGGGTTTCTTTATTGGGGCCTCCACTACACCACGGCGACCAACGGATTGCTGTTGCAGGCGGCGATCCCCGCGTTGGTGCTGCTGTGCAATCTCCTGTTCTTCCGCGACCGCGCCACCGCGTGGCAAATATTCGGGGTCATGCTTTCCACGATCGGGGTCATCCTGGTCGTCATCAAGGCGAACCTGCACATTCTGGCGACGCTGCGCCTGGGATTTGGGGATATGCTGATCCTCTGCGGCGTTGTCGCCTGGGCGATCTATACCAGCCTGTTGCGAATCCGGCCGCCGATCGGCCCGGCAAGCTTCGTCTTCGTCACTTTCCTGATCGCCGCCCTGGCAATGCTGCCGCTCGCGATCGGGGAAGGACAGGAGATTGCCAGAATGGATTTGCGGCCGGGCGTCCTCGCCGCCTTCGCCTATGTCGCGCTGCTCCCCTCGCTCGTCGCCTATTTCCTGTTCAATGTCGCCGTGGATGAGATCGGCGCAGCGCGGGCGGGACAGACCATAGGCCTCATGCCGTTATTCGGCGCGGTTCTGGCCGCGTTGCTGCTGGGCGAACCGTTGCATGGCTATCATCTTGCCGGGATGCTGCTGATCTTTCTGGGCATCGCGATCACGGCCCTGATCCATCCCCGTTCGGATTTGCCCTGACCCGACTTTCGGCCCCTGTTCCCGCCCTGATATTTCGGCCATAGTCAGCGCGCGACTTTTCATTTAGTCCAGCAGCAGGACATAAAATTTCACGGCTGTTACAGACCGTGCGAGCCAGGCGGGAGCATCTATGACCACATCCACCAGCCCAGCTACCCCCATCGCCGAACTCACTCTACGCGGCGTCATAGTGGGTGGGCTCATCACTTTGCTGTTCACGGCGGCGAATGTGTATCTGGGCCTGAAGATTGGTCTGACCTTCGCCACCTCGATTCCCGCAGCCGTCATTTCGATGGCGATCCTGCGCTTCTTCTCCGGCGCGACGATCCTGGAGAATAACATCGTCCAGACGATCGCGTCGGCCGCCGGCACGCTGTCGGCGATCATTTTCGTCCTGCCGGGCCTGATCATCGTCGGCTGGTGGGCGGGATTCCCCTATTGGACCAGCGTGTTCGTCTGCGGCCTGGGCGGAATATTGGGCGTCATGTATTCGGTGCCGCTGCGCCGCGCGCTCATCACCGGCTCGGATCTGCCCTATCCGGAGGGCGTCGCCGCCGCCGAAGTGCTGAAGGTTGGCGCAGGATCGCGCGAGGGAGAAACGGAAAACGCCCGCGGTCTCGCCGCCATTCTGATGAGCTCTGCGGCCTCCGCCGCCTTCGCCATCGTCGCCAAGACCCGGCTGATTGCCGAGGAAGCCGCCACATTCTTCAAGTTTGGCGCTGGCGCATCGAGCGTTTCCACCAGCTTCTCCATGGCGCTGATCGGCGTAGGCCATCTTGTCGGCCTGTCGGTCGGCGCGGCGATGTTCGTGGGCCTGTTGATCAGCTGGGTCGGTATCGTCCCCTATCTTACCTCGCCATTGCCATCGGGCGCGGTGCTGAGCGAACTGGTCGGCACCGCCTTCCGCTCGCAAGCGCGCTTCATCGGCGCAGGCACGATCGGCGTCGCGGCGATCTGGACCTTGCTCAAGATATTGGGACCGATCATCAGCGGCATCCGCTCGGCCCTTGCCGCCGCGCGCGTGCGCAAGAGCGGCGTCGGCCTGTTGGAACTGACGGAGCGCGACCTGCCGATCGGCATCGTCGGCGGCACGATCCTCGCCTCGCTGGTGCCGATCGCCATCCTCCTCTGGTCGTTCGTGGACGGCGGCCCGATCGCTGACCATCTGGTGCCGGTGATCGCCGCGACACTTGTTTACATCCTCGTCGCCGGCATCGTGATCGCATCGGTATGCGGCTATATGGCCGGCCTGATCGGCGCCTCGAACAGCCCGATCTCCGGCGTTGGCATCCTCGCGGTGCTGGGCGCGGCGCTGCTCCTTGCCGCATTCTACGGATCGGGCGGCGATCCGGAGCGGGGCAGGGCGCTCGTCGCCTATGCGCTGTTCGTCACCGCAATCGTCTTCGGCGTTGCCACCATCTCGAACGACAATCTGCAGGACCTCAAGACCGGCCAGCTTGTCGGCGCGACGCCGTGGAAGCAGCAGATTGCGCTCGTGCTGGGCGTTGTATTCGGATCGCTGGTGATTCCCCCTATTCTTGGCCTGCTCAACAGCGCCTTCGGTTTCTCCGGTGCGCCGGGCGCAGGGCCGAATGCCTTGCCTGCGCCGCAGGCGGCGCTGATTTCCGCGCTCGCACGGGGCGTGCTGGAGGGTGATCTGGACTGGGGCCTGATCGGCTTTGGCGCGGCCATCGGCGTGGTCGTGGTGATCGTGGACGAATTGCTGGGCAAGACCGGCAAGATGCGCTTGCCCCCGCTCGCGGTCGGCATGGGCATCTACCTGCCGATGGGCCTGACCCTGTTGATCCCGATCGGCGCGGTCATCGGCACCTTTTACAACCGCTGGGCGGCGCGTGCGGCCAACCCGGAATTCGCCGAGCGGATGGGCGTGCTGATGGCGACCGGCTTTATCGTCGGCGAAAGCCTCTTCGGGGTCACTTTCGCCGGTATCGTCGCCGCCACGGACAGCGACACGCCGCTCGCGCTGATGGAGGAGCATGCCTGGGGCGTGCCGCTCGCCGTCGTTTCTTTTGCGGTGATCATCGGCTGGCTGTACCGCAAGGTGCGGCAGATGGCCTCCAGCCCGCTCTGATATGGTAGAAACTGAACAGCCCCGCCCGGTATTCCGGACGGGGCTGTTTCAGGTCAGCGCTTTTTCGCCATCCACGCCGCCACATCCGGCTTCAACCGGGCGCGGGTTTCGGCGCGCGCCTTGATCGCGGCGATGCTGCGATCGACGATATTGCGCGACTCCGGCGTCAGATACTGGGTGGCATAGGCATCCAGCTTCTGCGCCATGGCCGGGTCGGTGGAGCTGTTGCCGAGCCGCGCGACGGCCTGCGAGCGGGCGGACACGTCGATCAGCGCCTCATATTGCTGGCGGTGCGCCAGGACGAAATCGACCGCCATCATGCTGTGCGCCGCGCCCACCGCACCAATGATCGCCGCACTGGTGGTCTTCCCCGGCTCATCGGTCAGCGCCAAGTCTAGCGCCTTTTGCGCCAGCGCATCGCTGCTGGCCCTGCCCAGCAGCGCGAAGAGCTGGCTCTTCTCCAACTGGCTCGACGCCTTGTTGGCCATCGTCCGCAGGATATCCCATGTCGCTGGTGTCGCGTTCACCGCAACGATGGTCAGCCACACATTCTTGAGGGGGCCATCGAGCGCGTCGGGGTTGGCGGAAAGCGCCTTGAACCGGCGATCGGCTTCCGCCAACACCGCACGGTCCCCGACCGACCCAAGCGTCTCGATCAGCGTCTGGCGCAGCAGCGGAACTTGCGGGCCTTCTCCGGCCTTCGCGTCATAGCCGATGGCGCTCAGCAGGGGTGTCAGCTTTTTCGAGGCATAGGCCGCCGCTTTCGCCTGCCCCTTGGCGTCACCTTCCAATATGTCCCGGCTCGCCTTCAGATATTGCGGCAGGGCGGCCAGCACGAAGGGGCTGGCGTTGGAGGGCACAGCATCGATGAGGTCCAGCGACAGGCTGATCGGCTGATATCCGCCTTGCCCGATCTGCCAGTTGTCGGCGAGCAGGCCGAGCTGGTCGATCGACGGCACCGTTGCAAAGCCCTTCGCCAGCGCGGCAATATTGGCGGCCGGATAGAGCGAGCGGTAATAGCCCGCCTGCCCGGCATTGATGACATAGGCTCCGCATCCGGGCAGCTCCAGCGATGCTTTGCCGTCCAGGATCAGGCGCTTCGTCTCGCCGCCGATGGTCTGCGCCATGACGGGAACGTGCCACGACTGGGCGGTCTTGTCCTTCGCGTCGCGGCTGAACTCGCTTTGGCTCAGGCTGAGCGTGGTGACGCCGCCCTTGCACGTCGCGCTGTCCACTTTGACGAGCGGTATGCCCGGCTTGCTCGTATAGTCATGCGCGATGCTGACCAGGCCCTTCGCGCCCGCACCTTCGATGGCCTTCCACAGGTCATCGGTCTGCGTGTTTCCATAGGCATGGGACTTCATATAGGCGCGGATGCCCTCCCGCCATGTGCTGTCGCCGGCGAACGCTTCCAGCATGGTGATGACCGCTTCGCCCTTCTGGTAAGTAATGGCGTCGAATGCCTGGTTCACCTGGTCGACGGTCTTGATCTTCTGCACCACCGGATGCGTCGTCTTGAACGCGTCCAGGCCCATGGCCAGTTCGCGTCCGTCGATCCGGGTCAGTAGCGTTTCCCATTGCGGTTGCAGGGTCGCGGTGACCTTGGTCGCCATCCAGCTCGCAAAGCCCTCGTTCAGCCACAGGTCGTCCCACCAGGCCATGGTGACGAGATCGCCGAACCATTGATGCGCCATTTCATGCGCGACGATTTCATAAATGCGGCGCTTCTCGGCCTCGGTCGTGAACCTGGGGTCGACCAGCAAGGCGCGCTCGAAGGTGAAGATCGCGCCCCAATTCTCCATGGCGGAGAAGAACTGGCTCTGGCCGGGGCCGGCGACATTGTCGAGCTTCGGCAATGGGAAGGGCGTGCCGAAATAGTCGTTATACCAGGGCAGGATTTCCGCCGAGGCATCCAGCGCCAGCGTCGCCTTCCCCGTATTGCCCTTGCCGGTCACCACGCCGACCTCGGTCTTGCCCGCCATCTTTGTCGCGCGGTCGAGTTCGCCGACGCCGAAGAACAGCAGGTAGGACGACATTTTCGGTGTAGTCCCGAACGTCACCTGTGTCGTCCCGTCGGCCAGATCCTTGCTCGCCTTGATCGGCATGTTGCCGACCGCCAATTGCCCCTTGGGAATGACGGCCGTCAGGTCGAACGTGGCCTTATAGCTTGGCTCGTCCCAGCTGGGCACGAAGCGGCGGGCGTCCGGCGCCTCGAACTGTGTGAACAGCGCCCGCTTCTGCGCGCCGGCGTCATTCTGGTAATCCAGCGCGAACAGGCCGTTCGCCTGGGTGTTGATGATGCCGGAATAGGCTATCTCCAGCACATAATTACCGGGCGCGATCGGCTTGCCGAAATCCAGGGTCGCGGTCTGCGCATCCGCGTTGACGGTCGCGTTGCCCTTGACGGCCTTCCCCTTCTCCGGGGTGATCGACACGCTGGCGAAGCTGATGTCCGCAGCGTTGAGCGTCAGGACAGGGGTGGCCTGCGCAACGACGATGTCGATGGCCACCGCGCCAGTAAAACTTAGCTTTTCGGCATTGGGCGTGACGGTGATCGCATAATGCGTCGGCATCACACCGCGCGGCAGCTGTGTCGTAACGTTGGATGCGGGGCCATCGCCGGTCTGGGCGGAAGCGAGCGAAGCGGTGGCAAGCGCGAGCGGGGCAACGGCGAGCGACAGCATCGCAAGCGAACGGTGGAAGATCATTGTGTGGGGACTCCGGGTGCTTTGGGCGTGCGGTAAACGCACGGCATGCCCAACCGTTCGGACCTTTTTGTACGAGCGTCAATAATGCCGGTAACTTGTCCATGTCGTTCGTCGAAAATCGATCGACCTGACGACCCGCCGGCATGGTGCAAGACTTTGTTAACGGAATCGGTGTCGAATGTCCCTGCGGGCGGCGACATAGGGACTCGCCATGGATATCGAAGCCGTGATCCGGCAGTTGCAGGCCAGGATCGAACATCTCGGCGCGACAGTGAACACCCTATCGGTGGAAACATCGGTTCTTCAGGAGCTGTGCGCCGCGCTAATGGCCGAACTGGCAATCCTGAGCGATCGTCCGTCGGAACGGCTGGAGCAGATCATCGCCGATGAGCAGCAGGTCAGCTATCAGGTCGCCAGCGACATGGACGACCATAGCGATGACATGTGGGATTTGCTGGTCGATCACGCCGAAATCCGTAACCGCGCGTTCGATCATGCGCGCATGGCGCTGGCCCGGATCATGGGCCACCATTAGGCAGGCGATCAGGCCGCGTTTTCGTTGGTGATCAGCTTCAGGTCGGCCGCCTGTCCGCCCTTGTGCGCGAAACGGCCATCGACCTGTCCGCCCGCTGCGATGGTGATGCGCTCATAGGTTACATCGCCGGTGATGCGGGCCGTGCTTTCGATCAGCAGTTCCTCGGCGTCGATCGATCCGTCGACCAATCCCGCAAGACGCGCGGTCTTGGCGGTGACATGGCCCTTGATCCGGCTATCGGCACCCTGGACCAGCGCGGCGCAGGTGATATCGCCCTCGACCGCGCCGTCGATATGCAGGTCCACGCTGGCGGCGATATTGCCGGTGATCGTGACGTCGCCGCCGATCAGGGAGAAGGGGACGTTCTTACCCCCGGTTGCCGACATCGGCGAAACGCTGCTTGGCGATTTGCTGGACTTGGAGAACATCGCGGTCGGCCTCCAGGAAGCGACGGGGGTTGATGGCGGCGCCGTTGACGCGCACCTCGAAATGCAGATGGGTTCCGGTCGAGCGGCCCGTCGATCCCATGCGGGCGATCTGGGTGCCGCGAAACACGGTTTCGCCCACGCGCGTGCTGAAGCCCGAAAGATGGGCGTAGCGCGTTAAGATACCGTTGCCATGATCGATTTCGACGACATTGCCATAGCCTTGGCGTTGACCGACATAAGCGACCTTTCCGCGCGCGGCGGCAAGGATTGGCTGGCCGTAGGCGCCGGAGAAATCCAGGCCCGCGTGAAAGGCGGCATGGCCATTGAACGGGTCGCGCCGCACGCCGTAGGAACTCGTCAGCATGACGCCGGCGGTGGGCTTGCCCGACGGGATCGACACCAGCCCCTGCTCCAGCATGTCCATGCGGGACAGCGCTGCCGAAAGGCCGCTTAGTTCGCTGGTCAGTTCGTCACGATCGCCGCGCCATGGAACATAGGGACCGCCCTGTGCGCTATTGCTGCGACTTAACAAGGTGCGCGGGTCAAGACCGAAGGAGCGAATCGCCGCCTCCGCTTTCTTCGTGCGCTGCTGGACGGCGCTGGTCAGCATACGGGCAAAGGCGAGCTGGCGCGCCTCAATGCCCATGAGCGGTCGCGCTTCCGGCAGGGCGGCGCTGATCTTCGCGGCCTTGGCGTCACCAGCGACCTTATCGCCAGCCTGCGCCTTGCCGATCACCGTGCCCGGATCGGGCTGCGCGCCGAAATGCGTCTTGAACAGATCTTCGAGATAATCCTGTCGCGTTTCCAGGTCCTGGGCGACCTCGCCGACTGATGCGCGATAGGCTTTCACTTCCTTGGACTTGCTCGCAATGCTCCTGCTTTGCTGGTCAAGCGCTGCACGCTCCACCGCGACGCTCGCCTGCGTGGTCATGAGGAACAATGTCACGCCTAGCCAGCCGCAGAAAGCCGTCGAAACTGCGCCAGCGGCGAGCAATTGTGCCTTGGTGCCGATCTTGAGAAATTTCACTTCGCCACCCGAGCGGAGATAAATCTCCCGCGCCGGAAACGCGGCCATAAGGCCGGTTTTGAGGCCGGCTAAGCCTCTCTTTATCTTTATCACCCGCTGACCCGATTTCTTGGAATTCGAGTCGCGGTAGCAAAGCCAGGGCCGAGTCGCGAATCCGCGAAGGGGGACTCGTGACGAGTCGAAGACTCAACAGGCTGAAATGATTTTCATGCCTGATTTGTTCCCAGGAACGTCAATCATTTGGTAACCATATTCCGGTTTTGCGGCGAAATGTGGGTGTGGCCTCAGCCCGCTCTCAACTGCTGGACAAGGCGCTCCAACTCCTGGCCCAGATCGCCCGCGCGGCGGTTCAGCGCCGTGGCAACATCGTCCATCTGGGCGGTGAGCAAGCCGCCGCTGCCGATCAGACGATCCACCTCTGCAGCTGTTATGGATGCGCCTTCGATCTGCGATGCAACCTCGCGGGCGGACGCTGCGATCTCGCTCACGGCGACTTCCTGCTGGCTAAGCGCGGCGGCGATGGCGTCGGCTGATCCAGCGATTGCGGACACCGCGCCCTGCGTTTCCGAGACAGCTTCCGACACGCTCGTTGAGGCCGTTCCAATATTTTCCAACTTGGCCACGATCGCCTGTGCTGCCTCTCCGGTACGGCGCGCCATGACTTTCATTTCATCCGCGACGATCACGAAGCCACGGCCCGCCTCTCCGCTACGCGCTGCCTCGATCGATGCATTGAGCGCCAGCATGTGACTCTGCGCGGAAATAGCCGAGATGAGGTCCAGTATCTCGCCTGCAGCGGAAACCTCTTCCTTCAGAGATTCCAGCCGGGGTCCCATTGCCTCAACCGTATCGCGCGTCTTCTGGGAATGGATGCGGGCGGACTGGCTGTTGCGCGCAACTTCGCCGAAGGACGACACCAGTTGTTCGACGATTCCCGCAACATTGGAAATATTGGCCGATGCCTCCGATCCCTTTCGCCGGAGTGTCGAAGATGACTCTGCCGATTTCCCGGCAAGCATCTGCGACCGGCGGTTATGCGTCTCGATCTGACCTGCAGCGTCGCGGATATCACTCATCAGGCCAGACAGATTCTCGACGATCAGATCGGCAGCCTCTCCGCGCCTGATGGCGGAGGCATCTGTCGAGTCTCGTTCGGCTCTCGCCTGGGCCGCGCGGGCCGTGCGCTCGGCTTCGCGGCTCACGGCGAGTTCGCCTGCGCGCGCTTCGGCCTCGGCCTGCGCGGCAACCGCGATCTTCGCCTGCTCCTCGGCCACGGCGTTGAGCCGCGCCTGTTCCACCATGCGCACACGGCCATCGGTGATCAGGCGAAGCAGGCCGCAGGATTCCAGGATAACCAGAGTCGCATGGACGGCCACCCGCTCGTAATCGCTGCTGCCTGCAAAGACCCAATGAGGCGTGACGGCCACCAATATGGCGTGATGAAGGGCAATGACCGCGGCCGTCACGAGTATCGCGCGCCTGTCGTACATCAGGGCGACGCCGGCCAGGCACACGAAGAAATACATGTGCATGTCCATCTGCCAGCTATGGCCCTGCATCATATAGACGAAGAGCGCCGGATAGCCGGCATAGGCCAATGCAATGACCTGCGGCGTCAGGGGATCGAGGGGTCTGCGATAGGCGCAGAAGAGCGGAGCTATGCCGAACAGCGCGGCTAGAATCGCAGGCGCGGCTATGTCGGGCGCGCCGGTAAGCAGGCCCAGACAGATAAGACCTGGAACGTTCACCCAGCCGAGCGTCGCGAGCAGCCGTACGGAGGTGCGCCGCAGATCGCTCAGCATAGGAATGGCGGATTCGGTCACGCGATGGACCCCGCAGTCCGGCAACCCGCTATGGATGTCGGCAACAAGAGAATGCCGTGCTTGAGCGCTTCTGGCAGGATAGCGTCGCGATCGGCGGCCAGAACCAGGCTCCCGGCTATGGGGCCGGCCCGCTCTATACGGGCGCCCGCGCTGATCAGGGCGGCCATGCCAGCGCTGCGTGACTCGGAGAACAGGGGGATGGCAACCATATTACCCTGCGCGGGCGGCATCAGCGCGACCAAGGCTATTCCTGCGCTGACCAGCGAAAGCTGCAGAAGCGCGGGGATAATTCCCAATGGCGAAGCCGTTCGGTCCATAATGATCCCCATCCCATCTTATCGTTGATGGCGCGTTAATTTAACGCCGCTTCGGACCTGTCACCTTTCATAGATATGGGCTGAAGGGTGCTTGCCGCTTTGTCGCCGGGCTCGGCTTGACCCCTTATGCCCTCGCCGCTATAGGGCGCGCCTGTCCGACGGCCTTCGGTATGGAGAATCGCTTCTTCTCTCCGTCATTCCCCGGGCAGGAAACACAGAGCTGAACATTGCCGGGTGCTCTTGCGGCTCCAGGGGTCAGATGACCGCCGGGGCCTTTGCTGTTGAACATAACAGTATGACCGCAGGACGTTTCGGCAGAGTAACTTTGCAAAGGTGAAGGGCTTCATGCCAACGATTAACCAGCTGGTCCGCAAGGGCCGTGATCCGCAGAAGGCCAAGTCTAAGGTCCCTGCGATGGAGGCAAATCCGCAAAAGCGCGGCGTTTGCACTCGCGTCTATACGACGACCCCGAAAAAGCCGAACTCGGCGCTTCGTAAGGTGGCCAAGGTTCGCCTGGTCAACCAGCGCGAAGTCATCACCTATATTCCGGGTGAAGGCCATAACCTGCAGGAGCACTCGGTCGTGCTGATCCGTGGCGGTCGTGTTCGCGATCTTCCCGGTGTGCGTTACCACGTCCTTCGCGGCGTTCTGGATACGCAGGGCGTCAAGGACCGCAAGCAGAGCCGTTCCAAGTACGGCGCCAAGCGTCCTAAGTAAGGGAGACAGATACCATGTCACGTCGTCGTCGCCCTGAAAAGCGCATCATCCTGCCCGATCCCAAATATGGCGATCAGGTCCTTTCCAAGTTCATGAACAGCGTGATGGAGGACGGCAAGAAGGCCGTCGCCGAATCGATCGTTTATGGCGCACTGGAGACCGTCGAGGTGAAAGCCAAGAAGGATCCCATCCAGATGTTCCATGACGCGCTGAACAATGTGAAGCCCGGCATCGAAGTCCGCAGCCGCCGCGTCGGTGGTGCGACCTACCAGGTTCCCGTCGAAGTGCGCCCCGAGCGCGCCCAGGCGCTGGCGATCCGCTGGCTGATCACCGCCGCGCGCAACCGCAGCGAAACCACGATGGCTGCCCGTCTTTCGGGTGAGTTGCTGGACGCTGCCAATAATCGCGGCAATGCGGTCAAGAAGCGCGAAGATACGCACCGGATGGCGGAAGCCAACCGCGCCTTCTCGCACTACCGCTGGTAACACACTATATACAGGGCCGGGCGCTGCGACAGTGGTGCCCGGTCTTCCTTATTCTCTTATTCCCAACCGCCGGCCCGCCGGCAACGGAGTGAAACATCATGGCCCGCAGCCATCCGCTCGAGCGTTATCGCAACTTTGGCATCATGGCGCATATTGACGCCGGCAAGACGACGACGACTGAGCGTATCCTTTACTACACCGGCAAGTCCTACAAGATCGGCGAAGTCCATGACGGCGCCGCCACGATGGACTGGATGGAGCAGGAGCAAGAGCGCGGGATCACGATCACGTCGGCTGCGACGACATGCGTGTGGAAGGCTGAAGAGGGCAAGGGCCCAGAGCATCGCCTGAACATCATCGACACCCCCGGCCACGTCGACTTCACGATTGAAGTCGAGCGTTCGCTGCGCGTGCTCGACGGCGCGGTCGCGGCGTTCGACGGCGTTGCCGGCGTTGAGCCGCAGTCGGAGACCGTGTGGCGTCAGGCGGACAAGTATCGCGTGCCGCGGATGTGCTTCATCAACAAGCTCGACCGCACCGGCGCCGACTTCTACTACTGCGTGCAGACGATCATCGACCGTCTGGGCGCCAAGCCCGCCGTCCTCTATCTGCCCATCGGCGCGGAGAGCGATTTCAAGGGCCTCGTCGATCTCGTCGAGAATCGCGCGATCATCTGGAAGGATGAGAATCTCGGCGCTGAATTCTCCTATGAAGAGATCCCGGCCGACCTCGCCGACAAGGCTGCCGAATATCGCGAGAAGCTGATCGAGCTTGCCGTCGAGCAGGACGACGACGCGATGGAGGCCTATCTCGAAGGTAACCTGCCCGACGTCGCCAAGCTGAAGTCGTTGATCCGCAAGGGCACGCTCAACCAGTCGTTCGTGCCGGTGCTGTGCGGCTCCGCGTTCAAGAACAAGGGCGTGCAGCCCCTGCTCGACGCCGTGGTCGATTACCTGCCTTCGCCGCTCGACATTGAGGACGTGCAGGGCATCAATCCGGACACGGATCAGCCTGATACCCGTGCTACGGCGGACGACGCGCCCTTCTCGGGCCTGGCGTTCAAGATCATGAACGATCCGTTCGTCGGGTCGCTCACCTTCCTGCGCGTCTATTCGGGTACGCTGACCAAGGGCACGTACCTGAACTCGGTCAAGGACAAGAAGGAAAAGGTTGGCCGCATGCTGCTCATGCATGCCAACAGCCGCGAGGACATCGACGTCGCCTATGCGGGCGACATCGTCGCGCTGGCCGGCATGAAGGAAACCACGACAGGTGATACGCTGTGCGCCGAGCGCCAGCCGATCATTCTGGAGCGGATGGAATTCCCCGAGCCGGTTATCGAGCTTTCGGTCGAACCCAAGACCAAGGCCGACCAGGAGAAGATGGGCGTCGCCCTCAACCGCCTGGCCGCCGAGGACCCTTCGTTCCGCGTCACGACCGATCACGAATCGGGCCAGACCATCATCAAGGGCATGGGTGAACTTCACCTCGAAATCCTGGTCGACCGCATGAAGCGCGAGTTCAAGGTCGAGGCAAATGTCGGCGCGCCGCAGGTGGCGTATCGCGAGTATCTGAAGAAGCCGGTCGACATCGACTACACCCATAAGAAGCAGTCGGGCGGCACCGGCCAGTTCGGCCGCATCAAGGTGAAGCTGACGCCGGGTGAGCGCGGTGCGGGCATCATCTTCAAGGACGAGATCAAGGGCGGTAATATTCCAAAGGAATATATCCCGGCGATCGAAAAGGGCATGCGTGAAACGGCGGCCACCGGTTCGCTGGTCGGCTTCCCGATCATCGACTTCGAAATCCTGCTGTATGACGGCGCCTACCATGACGTCGACTCGTCGGCTCTGGCGTTCGAAATCACCGGTCGCGCCGCAATGCGCGAAGCCGCGCAGAAGTCGGGCATCACCCTGCTTGAGCCGGTCATGAAGGTCGAAGTCGTGACCCCGGAAGAGTATCTGGGCGACGTGATCGGCGACATGAACAGCCGCCGTGGCCAGATCCAGGGCACCGACACCCGCGGCAACGCGCAGACAGTCGATGCGATGGTCCCGCTTGCCAACATGTTCGGCTATGTGAATTCGCTGCGTTCCTTTACCCAGGGTCGCGCCAGCTATTCCATGTCGT
Organism: Sphingobium sp.; assembly: GCA_023266635.1. Classification (GTDB taxonomy): domain Bacteria; phylum Pseudomonadota; class Alphaproteobacteria; order Sphingomonadales; family Sphingomonadaceae; genus Sphingobium. The sequence goes on along the minus strand of JAHFPU010000065.1, from coordinate 1,156 downwards.
TCTCGCACTATGACGAAGTGCCGCAGAACGTCGCCGACGAGGTCAAGGCGAAGCTCGCCTGATTTTTTCCTTAACGGAGCCGGGAAACTGGCTCTGTTAGGGCTGGCATTATCGAAATTTGCTGCTATGGACGCGCCTTCGCAAGGCGCGGCCTGGCGGTCAAACCCAAGCTATTTGGACTAGAAGGTAGAGAGAAATGGCGAAAGCTAAGTTTGAGCGGACGAAGCCGCACTGCAACATCGGCACCATCGGTCACGTTGACCACGGCAAGACCTCGCTGACCGCCGCCATCACCAAGGTGCTGGCTGAGACGGGCGGCGCCACGTTCACCAGCTACGACAACATCGACAAGGCTCCCGAAGAGCGCGAGCGCGGCATCACCATCTCGACCGCACACGTCGAGTATGAGACCGAAGCACGCCACTACGCGCACGTCGATTGCCCGGGTCACGCTGACTATGTGAAGAACATGATCACCGGTGCCGCCCAGATGGACGGCGCGATCCTGGTCGTGTCCGCGACCGACGGCCCGATGCCGCAGACCCGCGAGCACATCCTGCTCGCCCGTCAGGTTGGCGTTCCCCAGCTCGTCGTGTTCATGAACAAGGTCGACCTGGTCGACGACGCCGAAATCCTCGAGCTCGTTGAGCTGGAAGTACGCGAGCTGCTGTCGTCCTACGACTTCGACGGCGACAACATTCCTATCATCCCCGGTTCGGCCGTTGCCGCTCTGCAGGACAAGACGCCTGAGATCGGCCATGACGCCGTTCTGAAGCTGATGGCTGCTGTCGACAGCTGGATCCCGCAGCCCGATCGTCCGATCGACAAGCCCTTCCTGATGCCGATCGAAGACGTGTTCTCGATCTCGGGTCGCGGTACGGTTGTCACCGGCCGCGTCGAGACCGGCATCGTCAAGGTTGGCGAGGAAGTCGAGATCGTCGGCATCAAGGACACCCGCAAGACCACCGTCACGGGCGTTGAAATGTTCCGCAAGCTGCTCGACGAAGGTCGTGCAGGCGACAACATCGGCGCGCTGGTTCGCGGCGTTGGCCGTGAAGACGTCGAGCGTGGCCAGGTTCTCTGCAAGCCCGGCACGATCAAGCCGCACACCGATTTCGACGCCGAGATCTACGTTCTGTCGAAGGAAGAGGGTGGC
>JAHFPU010000064.1 GCA_023266635.1 Sphingobium sp. | reverse complement strand
ATGAATTTTGCGTCCTGCTGGTCGACTCCTCCGGCGAAGCGGCGGTTGAGGTGATGGAACGGGTCCGGGCAAGCCTGTCTGAACTATCCGTCGCGAAAATGCCGTCCGGCTGCGTGAAAGCCAGTTTCGGCGTCGCGGAATTCATGCCTGGCGACAGCGAACTGGATCACCTCATCGCCCGCGCGGATGAAGCGCTGTATCAATCCAAGCAGCAGGGCCGCGATCGTGTCACCCTGTGGAATGGCGCTATCGTCTAGCTCAGAGCCTTGGCCATCTCACATCCGTTCGTGTCGAGCGAAGTCGAGACACATCGCGCCAAGTGTCTCGACTTCGTTCGACACGAACGGGAATGGGAATTTCGGTTGGAGCAAACTACCTGAACGGAGGCTCATTAAACGCCCGCAGCTTGCGGCTGTGCAGCTTCGCCCCCTGTTCGCGCAGCAGTTCGCAGGTCATCAGCCCAACGCGCAGATGCCCGGCAATCGCTTCCTCGTAAAACCGGTTGGCCTGTCCTGGCAGTTTCAGTTCGCCGTGGATCGGCTTGTCCGATACGCACAGCAAGGTGCCATAGGGAACGCGGAAGCGGTATCCCTGTGCCGCGATCGTCGCCGATTCCATGTCGATGCCCACTGCGCGCGACAGGCTGAAGCGCAGCGCCGACTTCGAATAGCGCAGTTCCCAGTTCCGATCGTCCGTCGTCACGATCGTGCCCGTGCGCAGCCGCCGCTTGAAATCGTCTCCGCCGCCCAGGACCGCTTCGGCCGCCGACGCCATGGCCACCTGCACCTCCGCAATGGCCGGAACCGGGATTTCCGGCGGCAGGACATCGTCGAGAACATGGTCGTCACGCAGATAGGCATGGGCGAGCACATAGTCGCCGATCCGCTGGCTCGGTCGCAATCCGCCACAATGGCCGATCATCAGCCATGCCTCCGGCCGCACGACCGCCAGATGGTCGCAGATCGTCTTTGCGTTGGATGGCCCCACGCCGATATTCACCAGCGTGATGCCGCTCCGATCCGGGGAGATCAGGTGATAGGCCGGCATCTGGTGCTTGCGCCACGCGCTGTCGGCAATCATTCGCGCCGGATCGGCGGTTTCCGGCGTCACATAGACGCCGCCTGCGCCCGACAGTGCGGAATAGCGGCTCCCCGGCCTCTTGAGTTCCGCGCAAGCCCAGGCCACGAATTCGTCGACATAGCGATGATAGTTGGTGAACAGAATATAGCGCTGCACATGCTCTGCAGGCGTTCCGGTATAATGTTTGAGCCGAGCGAGCGAGAAATCGGTGCGCAGCCCGTCGAACAGCGCCAGTGGCCGGTCGCCCTCAGGGCCTGGCAAGAAAAGTCCGTCGGCGATCTCGTCGCCGATTTCCGCCAGTTCGGTCGCCGGAAAATGCCGGGCCAATTCCGTCGGCGGCACGCCGTCCAGCGCGCTCGCATCCAGCCCATCCAGCACATAGGGAAAGGGTATTTGCTGGTCCGACAGGCCCGTCTCAACAGTTACGCCATAATCGGCAACCAGCAGGTCGATCTGCTCGGTCAGATAATCGCCGAACATGCCGGGCCGGGTGAGGGTGGTCACATAGCGTCCCGGGTGCGACAGCCGGGCGAAGGAACGCCCCAGCGGCGGCACGCGATTCTCTCCGCTCAGGGTGATACGCAATTCAGGATAGCAGAAACGCCGTTCCGTCCGCGCATCCGGTCCGGGCACGGAGCCGTCTATCGCATATTGCTGCATTGCGTTGCGAAGCGACTGGATCGAGGATTGGTAAAGCGCTTCGAGTTGCGCGACGGTTGATTGGCCTATGCTCGCTGTCATCGCCCCTTACTACCGCGAATATGCGTCAGGGGGAAGGCACGAAACCTAAGGAAATCGGACCAAACACGCCTCGGCGCAGCCTCTCGCTCGCTCCTCTCAATCGCCCGCAGCGGGGTAGCTGCCCGCTGTCTCGACACAAGCAAGGTAAACGCCCTTGCCAATCATGCTGCAATGCAAGAAAGAGGTGGCATTCGACGGACCGGGCCTGCCCGGTGGCTTTTCCCGGCGCCTAACCCCGGGCCACGATTATGGCATCCTATACGATCATTTAATCTTGTTTTCGTATGGAGGTATAAGCGCCTGTCGTCCGGAATATACTGATCCTATGACCATCAATCTGTCCTGCCGCGAAGGCGTTCTGTTGTGAGCGCGGCGACGCATGAGCCCGTAGCGGCTTCCGAGAATCCGACCTTCGTCCGCAATTCCTTCTTCAGCGTGATCGCTGGCGTCATGTCGTCGGTCGCGGGGTTCGCCAGCGGCATCATCGTGGCGCGTACATTGGGCGTCAGCGGCACGGGCACCATCGCCATGGCGCTATGGCTTGTATTCGCCGCAGTGACACTCTGTGACTGGGGACTAACCGGCGCATTGGCGCGCTTCCTGCCACCCGCGCGTGGCAACGCCGTGGAAACCCGTCAGGTCACAACCTACCTCGTCTGGGCCTTCTGGGCGTCCGTCGCCACCGGCCTTGTCCTTCTTGCCGGGGCCATGGCGTTATGGTGGCCCGAAGCCTTCACCATGGAGGCATGGCATGGCCAGCATGGCATGCTCAGCTTCGGCCTGATCGCCTTCTGCTTTGTCATCCATATGGCGAACAGCTTCGGCTATCATTATCTGCGCGGTGTGGAGCGCTTCGGCAATATCGCCAGCTATTCCATCTCCGGTTCGGTGGCGCAGATCGGCATCGTGCTGGTCGGCAGCCTGCTCTTTGGCCCCAGCGGCGCGATGATTGCCTATATTCTCGGCAGCGTCCCGCTCGCCATCGTTACTTTCCGGCTGGCTATCCGCGGCCGGCCCATCAGGGGCGAATATCGGCGCAAGGTCACCCGCTATTCCGCGATGCTGTGGATCGCCGGGCTGCTCTCGCCGCTGTTATGGACCCGCGTAGACCTGATCCTCGTGGAGCGGATCGGGGGGCTGAACGCGGCCGGCCTGTTCACGGCCGCCGCCGCCTTTTCCGCGCTCCTCATCCAGCTATGCGTGATGCTTTGCGGCGCAGTCCTTCCCCACCTTTCTGCAGGCGAAGACAGCGCGCGCAAGGCGGCGAGCAGCGCAGCGCTGAAGGCCGTCCTCTTCCTCCTGATGCCCATGGTATTCGGCACCGCAGCGATTGCGCCCCGTCTGATCCCTCTCGTCTACGGGCCGGAATTTGCGACCGCAGGCCTGCCCGCCGTGATCCTGGCTCTTGCCGCTGGTGGGTCGGTGATCACCATCGCGCTTTCCAACGTTCTGAACGCGCTCGACCAGAACGCCAAGCTGGTGATCGGCGGCGCGACCGGTTGTGTCCTGACCATCGTTCTCGGCCTTATCCTGATACCCATATACGGAATCATGGGCGCGGCCGTCGCGCGCTTCGGCGCGCAGGGTACGGTTGCCGTCATCACCCTGTATCAGCTCAATCAGGCGCAGCCGGGTACGGTGGCATGGGCCTGGTTCCGCCCCATCGCGGTCGCCAGCATCTGGTGCGCGCTGACGGCGGCGGGCATCCTCTATGTCTGGCCGTCCGATTTTGCGTTGATTCTCGCCATTCCGGCGGGAGGCATCGTCTATCTGGCGATCTGCCGTCTGCTGCTGAAACTGGACGAGGCGGATATCCGCCTGCTCGGGCTCAAACCATCTTCCGGCGCAGGCAAGGCCGCGTCGATGATGACGAAGCTCATGCGCGCCTGACCAAGGACGGGCATAAAAAAACCGCCCCCGGGGATGTCCCGGAGGCGGTCTGGAAATCGTGTGGCTGATTAGAGCTGTTCGAGCATATGCTCAGCCGAGGAGACCTTGAAGTCGCCCGGCGCTTCGATGTTCAGCTGTTCGACGACGCCGTCATTCACGACCATCGAGAAACGCTGGCCGCGCGTGCCCAGGCCGAACTTGCTGCCATCCATCTCAAGGCCCACGGCCTTGGCGAAATCGCCATTACCGTCAGCCAGCATCGTGATGCCGTCGGCATTGGCCGACTTGCCCCATGCACCCATCACGAAAGGATCGTTGACGGCCGTGCACGCGATCTCGTCGATGCCCTTGGCCTTCAGCGCGGCGGCCTTGTCGATGAAGCCGGGCAGGTGCCGGGCGGAACAGGTCGGCGTGAACGCGCCGGGCACGGAAAACAGCGCGACCTTCTTGCCGGCGAAGTAGCTTTCGCTCTCCACCTGTTCGGGGCCGTTTTCGGTCATGGTGACGAAGGTCGTCTTGGGCAGTGTATCACCCTTGGCGATGGTCATGGGGGAGGCTCCTTTCCTGTGAGGCGGCAATAGCGTCCGTCAGGTCGGGTGTCGGCGTGCGCCTGTCAAGACGAAGCTGACGCGACAGTAGACAAAGAACTGATCCGGCATGCGGACCCATAACCGGGCCGGATCGTTCTTGCCGGATATCGCCACCATCCTATATCGGACTACATGGACCTTCCGCCCTTTTATTCCGGTCAGTTGCTGCTCGCCATGCCGGGCATTGGCGACGAGAATTTCGATCATTCGGTAATTGCGCTGTGCGCCCATGACGATAACGGCGCACTTGGCATCGACATCGGTTCGGAAATCGGCGGGTTGGGCCTTCGCGAATTGCTCGCCTCGTTCGACATCGACGGAGCCGGCGTGCCCGACACTCCTGTCCTTCGCGGCGGGCCCGTAGAGCCGCGGCGCGGTTTCGTCCTCCACTCGCTCGACTGGGGCGGCCAGGAAATGCTGCAGGTCGACGACCATTGGGGCCTCTCGGGCTCGCTCGATATTCTTAAAGCCATCGCGGAGGGCAGGGGCCCCGGCCATTATGTCGTGGCCCTTGGCTATGCGGGCTGGGGCGCAGGGCAGCTGGAGCAGGAGATGACTGGCCATGGCTGGTTCCTCGCGCCGCCAGACACCGGACTGATTTTCGACACACCAACCGATCAGCGCTGGTCTGCGGCTTTCAAGGCGAGCGGGATCGATGCGTCGATGCTGGTCAGCGAAGGCGGATCGGCCTGACGCGCTTCTGGCGCAATCCACATAAAGAAAACTTTATATTGGGTTGATCTCTCCCTTGCCCATTGGTAGAGGGAGCGCCATCGCCGCCGGCTGCTTGGGCTGGCCGGACCAGTTTTCCAGCAAATGGAGTATCAGCGTGGCCACTGCACCCGCCCTCGAAAACACCGACTATGTCATCAAGGACCTGAGCCTCGCCGCGTTCGGCCGCAAGGAAATGGACATTGCCGAAACCGAGATGCCCGGCCTCATGGCTCTGCGTGCCGAATTCGGCCCGTCTCAGCCGCTGAAGGGCGCGCGCATCACCGGTTCGCTGCACATGACGATCCAGACCGCCGTTCTCATCGAGACGCTGACGGCGCTGGGCGCCAAGGTGCGCTGGGCGTCCTGCAACATCTATTCGACGCAGGACCACGCCGCTGCCGCCATCGCCGCCTCGGGCGTGCCGGTGTTCGCGATCAAGGGTGAGACGCTTCAGGAATATTGGGACTATGTCGAGCGCATCTTCGACTGGACCGGCGACGAGTCCGGTGAAGACACCTGCAACATGATCCTGGACGATGGCGGCGACGCCACCATGTTCGCGCTGTGGGGCGCACGGGTCGAGGCGGGCGAGACGCTGTTCACGCCGACCAATGAGGAAGAGGAAATCTTCGTCGCGGTCCTCAAGCGCGTGCTGGCCGAGCGTCCGGGCTTCCTGACCCGCACCGTCGCCGCCATCAAGGGCGTGTCCGAAGAGACGACCACCGGCGTCCATCGCCTGTATGAGCTGGCCAAGAACGGCAAGCTTCCCTTCCCGGCGATCAACGTCAACGACAGCGTCACCAAGTCGAAGTTCGACAATCTCTATGGCTGCAAGGAATCGCTGGTCGATGCCATCCGCCGCGGAACTGACGTGATGCTGGCCGGCAAGACCGCCTGCGTCGCTGGCTTCGGCGACGTCGGCAAGGGCAGCGCCCAGTCGCTCCGCAATGGCGGCGCGCGCGTCATGGTGACTGAGGTCGACCCGATTTGCGCCCTGCAGGCCGCGATGGAGGGCTTCGAGGTCGTAACGATGGAGGAGGCCGCGCCGCGCGCCGACATCTTCGTCACCGCCACGGGCAATGCCGACGTCATCACCGTCGATCACATGCGCGCCATGAAGAACATGGCGATCGTCTGCAACATCGGCCATTTTGACTCGGAGATCCAGATTGGCGGCCTCGCCAACATGAAGTGGACCGAGATCAAGCCGCAGGTCGACGAGGTTGAGTTCCCCGATGGCAAGAAGATCATCGTCCTGTCGAAGGGCCGCCTGGTCAATCTCGGCAACGCCACGGGCCACCCCAGCTTCGTCATGTCGGCCAGCTTCACCAACCAGACGATCGCGCAGATCGAGCTGTGGACGAACACCGCCGCCTACAAGAACGAAGTCTATGTCCTGCCTAAGCATCTGGACGAGAAGGTTGCTGCGCTTCACCTGGAGAAGCTGGGCGTCAAGCTCACCAAGCTGACCGACAAGCAGGCTTCCTATATCGGTGTTTCGACCGAAGGCCCGTTCAAGCCGGATCATTACCGCTACTAAAATTCACGGGTCAATTCGCTCATACCCCGTTCGTGCTGATTAGGGACTGAGCTTGTCGAAGGCCCATATCGAAGTACCTCGCGCCAAGCTCACATCCTTCGATACGCCATTTCGACTTCGCTCAATGGCTACTCAGGACGAACGGTTTGGATTGAGGCGTAACGCCGCTGAAGACATGTAGATTATGAAGGGGCCGGCGAAAGCTGGCCCCTTTGCTTTTCTGTGCCTTCACCCGCCCGCGACTTTGGGCTACGTCCGCCCGATGACATGGGGCGAGCATCAGATGGGACAGGCATGGTAGCCCTCTCGTCCTCAGCCATGGCCGTCATCGGCGCGGTCCTCGCTGTCTGGCTTATCGTCGCGGTGTGGGCCGTTCACACGGGCCTTGGCATGCGGCGTCACGGCGCGCAGGCGCGGGCGCAGATGGAGCGCATCGCCAACCTCCTCCACTCTGCGCCGGCGATTCCCGTTCTGGTCCGGTCCGATGGCCGGGTGGAAGCGCCCGACCGCCTTGGCCGCTGGCTGGGCCTCGATCGCGCGCCCGCTTTCCTCTCCGAACTGACCGCCGCCGATGGCGGCCTGCGCCCCGAAGACGCCGAGCTTTTGGCGAAGGATGTGGTCGCCGCGCAAAAGGCGGGCAAGAGCTTCGTCCGCCCGGTCCGCGCGCAGGGGTCTGAGCGCTCGCTTCTGGTGCGCGGCGGTCCCGGAGGGCCGGGCACGGCTGCCCCTGACGGCGTTGTGCTCTGGGTGTTTGACGCCACGGAGAGCCAGTCCGAAATAGGTGCCCTTCAGCAGGAGCGAGATCATCTGCGCGCCGCGCTCGAGTCCCTTTCCGGCCTGATCGAGGCTGCGCCCATGCCCATGTGGCACCGCACCTTGGATTTCCGCCTGACCCTCGTCAACAGCGCCTATGTAGCCGCTGTCGATGCGGGGTCGCCGTCCCATGTCATTCGCGACGGCATCGAACTGGTCGAGGCGCTCGAAGGCCAGTCGCCCAAGGATGCCGCCGCCCTCGCGCTGGCGTCGAGCAAGCCGCTCGCCCGCATGGTCCCGGCGACGATCGACGGCGAGCGCCGGATGATGCGCGTGATCGACATACCGCTTGGCAACGCCGGGGTCGCGGGCTTCGCCATCGACGTGCATGAACTGGATCAGGCCCGCGCCGAAACCCGCCGCCTGGCCGAGGCGCAGCGCGACCTGCTCGACCGTCTGTCCGCTGGCGTGGCGCAGTTCGGCGCGGATCGCTCTTTGCGCTTCTGGAATCAGCCTTTCACCAGCCTCTTTGCGTTGCAGCCCGAACATCTCGCCGAGGCGCCGGAGTTCGAGCGCGTGCTGGATCGCATGCGGGAGGCCGGGCGCGTGCCTGAGCATCGCGATTTCCCTGCCTGGCGCGCTGAGCGCCGCGACTGGTTCCTTTCGCCCGAAGCGCGGGAGGAGAACTGGCTGCTGGCGGACGGCACCCATCTACGCGTCTTTGCCCAGCCGCTCCCCGATGGCGGCCTGCTGACGATCTTCGAGGACCGGACCGAGCATGTGCAGCTGTCGAGCGCGCGCGATACGCTGCTGCGCGTCCGGACGGCGACCTTCGATAATCTGTTCGAGGCTATCGGCGTCTTCTCGTCCGACGGCCGCCTCCATATGTGGAACAACCGGTTCCGCCGTATCTGGGATATTGAAGAGAAAGTGCTGGCGGGCCATCCGCGCATCGACGTGCTGATGCAGAAGGTCGCGAGCCGCCTCATCAAGCCGCATCAGGCCAGCCTGGTGCGTGAACTGGTCCGCGCCGCCACCGTCGAGCGCAAGCAACGCGGGGGCCGCGTCGCTTTCGCGGACGGACGTATCTTCGATTTCGCGGCGATCCCGCTGCCCGATGGCAATGCGCTCTTCACCATGCTCGACGTCACTGACAGCCGCCGGATCGAGCAGATACTGCGCGACCGCAACGAGGCGCTGGAGGAAACCGACAAGCTCAAGACCTCCTTCCTGTCGACCATGAGCTACGAACTGCGTACGCCGCTGACGTCGATCACGGGCTTCGCCGAGATGATGCAGGCCGGCTATGCGGGCGAACTGCCCCCGGCGGCGGCGGATTATACCGACGCCATCATGCAGAGCACGGCCCGCCTTCAGGTGCTGATCGATAACCTGCTCGACCTGACGCAGGGCGAGGCGGGCAATCTTCCGCTTGACAAGAAACCGATAGACCTTGCCACCCTTGCCGCAGAGGCCATGGCGCGCGTCCGGCCCGAGGCGGAGGCCAAGGGCATCGACCTTGCCGTCGAACTCAAATCCTCACTGGGGCAGGTGATCGGAGACGCCCGCCGCATCGGCCAGTCGCTCGACCGGCTGCTCGAAAATGCGGTGCGCTATTCGCCCGAACGCAGCCGCGTGCTGCTGCACGGCGACGGGCGGGAAAAGACGGCGCGCCTGGTCGTGTCGGACAACGGCCCCGGGATGGACGCCAAGGCGCAGGCCCGCGCCTTCGACCGGTTCAGTCGCGCCAACCGCGCGCGCAAGGGGGAGGCGCTTGGCCTCGGTCTGCCGCTCGCCAAGCAGATGGTTGAAGCGCATGGCGGCACGCTGACCCTCCTGTCTGAAGTGGGGCAGGGGACGGTCGTTACGATGGAATTGCCGCGTGGCTGATCCCCTGTTCGCGCCGGACGAGGACGCGATGCACAGGATCGGCGCCGCCCTTGCGGCCCGCATCCGTCCGGGCGACGTGATCGGCCTGTCGGGCGGCCTTGGCGCCGGCAAGACGACGCTGGCGCGCGGGCTGCTTTCCGCCCTTGGTCTGGCGGAGGAAGCGCCGAGTCCCAGCTTTGCAATCGTTCAGCCCTATGAGCCGCCGCTGGTGCGTCTGACCGTGGCGCATGTCGATCTGTATCGCATCGAGGACCCCGACGATATCGAGGAGATTGGCCTTGACGAATATCTCGACGATGGCGTCCTGCTCATCGAATGGCCCGAGCGTATGGGCGCGCGGATGTGGCCCGATGCGCTGTTGCTCGACATAGCGGTGGAGGCGGACGGCGCACGGCGCTTGACAGCCATCGTGCCGTTCGCTTGGAGGGACCGATGGCCCCCTTCATGACTCCGCCCGCCGCCGCGCCCGCTTTCCTCGCCAGCGCCGGTTGGGGCGACGCGCATATCCTGCCGCTTGCCGGGGACGCATCGTTCCGCCGCTATTTCCGGATCGTGGAAGAAGGACGGCAGGCTGTGCTGATGGATGCGCCGCCGCCGCATGAGGACCCGCGCCCCTTTCTGGCGATCGCAGACCATCTGATCGGGCAGGGCTTCGCCGCGCCGCAGATATTGGCGCGCGATCTCGATCAGGGTCTCGTCCTGCTGGAGGATTTCGGCGATATCCGCGTGCGCGAGTATCTCGATGCCTCCCCACATGAGGAACTGGCCGTCTATGAGCGCGCCGTGACTCTCCTTGCCGACCTCCACCGCCTGCCGCCGGCTGACCTGCCGCCGTATGACCGGGCCGTCTATCAGCGCGAGACGGGGCTGCTTACCGAATGGTATTGCCCCGCCGCCGGCCTCGCGGTCGATGAAGCGGCCTATATCGCCGCATGGGATGCCGTGCTGCCGATCGTCGAGAATGACGATGCGCCAAAGGTCACGGTGCTGCGCGACTATCATGCCGAGAATATCATGCTGATCCCCGGCCACGAGCAATCGCGTGGCCTTGGCCTGCTCGATTTCCAGGATGCCCTGATCGGTCACCCCGCCTATGATCTGGTGTCGCTGCTGCAGGACGCCCGCCGTGATGTGCCCGTTGAGGTAGAGGCGGAAATGCGGTCCTATTACAAGCGGATAGCGGGGCCGAAGGGCGATTTCGACGCCGCCTACGCGGTGCTGGGCGCGCAGCGTAACGCCAAGATCATCGGCATCTTCACCCGCCTGTGGCGACGCGACGGGAAACCACGCTACCTGTCCTACCTGCCACGGATGTGGACACTGCTGGAACGCGACCTCGCCCACCCCGCATTGGGCCCTGTAACCGAGTGGTTCGCCGCAAACATCCCAGCGGACCGACGCCACGACGCCCTAGCGGCCCACGCCCCGGCATGAGCGCAAAGATCAGGACGGCCATGCTGATGGCCGCCGGCCTCGGCAAGCGCATGCGCCCGCTCACCGCCACCCGGCCCAAGCCGCTGGTGAAGGTCGCGGGGCAGGCGCTGATCGACCATGCGCTCGACAGGCTTCAGGCGGGCGGCATCGAACGGGTGATCGTGAACGTCCACTATCTCGCCGACACGGTCGAGGCGCATCTGAAAACCCGCAAGGGACCGATGACGATCCAGATCTCGGACGAGCGCAAGCAACTGCTGGAGACCGGCGGCGGCCTGATGAAGGCGAAGGACATGCTGGGCGACGAACCTTTCCTGTGCGCCAACAGCGACAATCTCTGGCTGGATGGGCCGACCGACAGCATCTCCATGCTGGCGGCGCACTGGGACGATGCGCGCATGGACGCGCTGTTGCTCGTCGTGCCCCATGCCCGTGCCAATTGCCACAGCGGCCCGGGCGATTTCCACATGGACGCGACCGGCCGCCTGATGCGTCGCAAGCCCGGCTATATCGCGCCCTTCGTCTTCACCGGCGTCCAGATCCTGTCGCCGCGCCTGCTGAAGGACCCGCCCTCGGACGCCTTTTCCACCAACGTCTTCTGGAACCGCGCCATCGGCGAAGGCCGTTGCTATGGCGTATCGCATCAGGGCCTGTGGTTCGATGTCGGCACGCCCCAGGCGATCCCGGTGGTCGAGGATGTCATCGCGCATGTCTGACGGAGCATCTCCGCCCCGTGGCTGACCGGGCGCGACCTGCCGTCTACACGATCCCGGCGCACCGGGCCTTTGCCGATGCGCTCGCCGCCGGTCTGATCGCGCAGCATGGCGGCAGCGTCGAGGGGCTTGCGCGGGGCATCGTCCTGCTACCCAATAATCGCGCGGCCCGGTCGATCAGCGACGCGTTCGTGCGACGGTCGGAGAAAGGCCTGCTGCTGCCCCGCCTGGTGCCGATCGGCGACCCGGAACTTGGGGAGCGGCTGGGTAGCGCCCTGGACCCTATTGGCGCGGGCGCCGACATTCCCCCGGCTTGCCCGCCGATGCTGCGCCAGATGATACTGGCCCGTCTGGTTCAGACCGCCCGCCACCGCGCCGGCCAGCCCGTCGAGGCCGGCGAAGCCATGCGGCTTGGGCAGGCGCTGGGTGCCGCACTCGATCAGCTTCTGATCGAGGATGTGCCACTCGATCGCTTGAAAAAGCTCGACATTTCCGGCGACCTCTCGACCCATTGGCAAAAGTCGCTCGACCTGTTCGCGCTGCTGATGGAGCAATGGCCGCGCGAGCTTGCTCGTTTGGGTCTGATCGACATGGCCGACCGCCGGAACCGCCTGCTCGCCCATGTCGCAAAACGCTGGACGCAGGAGCCGCCGCCAGGGTTCGTCGTCGCCGCCGGCATTTCCACCACCGCGCCAGCCATCGCGTCCCTGCTGCGCACGGTGTCGCGCATGGAGCGGGGCCAGGTCGTGCTGGCCGAACTCGACCAGCATATGACGAGCGAGGAATGGGACGCCATCGGCCCGTTCGATCCGGACCCCGTCACCGGGCGAAGCCGCCGCGCGCATGAAACCCACCCGCAATTCGCCCTGAAGCTGCTGCTCGATCGCATGGATATCGGCCGGGAAGAGGTCGCGTTGTGGCGATGGGGCGGGGGGCATGACGCGCGGGCGGTGCGCAGCCGCAATATCTCCAACGCCATGCTGGTCCCGCGCCTCACCACCAAATGGCGCGACCTCAATACGCCTGAACGCTCGCTCGCTGGGGTCGAGGCGCTCGAGGTCGCAACGCCGGCCGAAGAGGCGCAGGCGATCGCCATCGCCCTGCGACAGGCGCTGGAGACGCCGGAGCGGACGGCCGCGCTCGTCACTCCCGATCGCGCTCTTGCCACCCGCGTGGTCGCCCATCTGGGCCGCTGGGGCATAGAGGCGGACGACAGCGCCGGCCAGCCGCTCGCACAGGTTCCCGCCGGCACGCTGTTGGTCGCGCTGGCCGAGGCCGCCGCCGAGCGTTTCGCGCCGGTTGCGTTGCTGACCCTGCTCAAACATCCCCTGGTGATGCGTGGGGACGGAAGGCTTGGCTGGCTTGAGCATGTCCGCCGCCTCGACCTGCTGCTGCGGGGACCGCGCCCGCCGGCGGGGCTGGCCGGATTGGACGCGCTGGTGACGCCGCGGGACGATGACCGCCAGCGCAAGCTGCGCACCGAAGTGGCTGCGTGGTGGCCGGAAGCCCGGGCGCTGCTTGCTCCGCTTGAGGCCGCATTCGCCAACCCCGCCGGCCTCCCGGCCCTGTTCGACGCCCTTCGCGAAACGGCAGGCGCGCTCACGCTGGACCGGATATGGGCCGGGCATCAGGGTCATGCCGCCGCCGATCTGTTTGCGGAGATCGACGCCGCCGCGATCGAGGGCCCGCACGATTCCGACGGGCGATCCTTCCCGGCTCTGCTCCAGCGCCTGCTCGAAGGAGTCGCGATCCGCCCGCCCCAGGGCGGCCATCCACGCATTGCCATTCTCGGCTTGGTCGAGGCGCAATTGCAGCAGGCCGACCTGATGATCCTTGCTGGGCTCAACGAGGGGACATGGCCGGCGCTGCCAGCGCCCGATCCCTGGCTTGCTCCGCGCATCCGGCAGGAGCTTGGCCTGCCGGGCCTGGAGCGCCGCATTGGCCTCTCCGCTCACGACTTCGCCAGCGGCCTCGGCGCGCCGCACGTCCTCATCACCCGCGCGCGCAGGGACGCTAGCGCCCCCGCTATCGCCTCCCGCTTCTGGCTGCGGCTGAAGGCGATGGCCGGGCCGCAATGGAAGGAGGCGCCGTTGTTCGCCACACTGGGGCAGGCGCTCGACGATCCGAAGAAACACGAGCCCGAGAATCAGCCCGCGCCGTCGCCGCCACTGGCCCTGCGTCCCACGACCATCGCCGTCACTGACCTCGACCGGTTGAAGGCAGACCCCTATGCCTTCTATGCCCGCAAGATATTGGGTCTTTCCGCCCTCGACCAGATCGACGCAGACCCGAGCGCGGCCTGGCGCGGCACCGCCGTCCACAGCATCCTAGAGAAATGGGCGCGGGAGGATGACGGCGATCCGGGCAAGCTGGAACAGCGCGCTATCGACCTGCTGCGCAGCGCCGACGCGCATCCATTGATGCGCGCGCTCTGGCAGCCCAGGCTGCTGGAGGCGGTCCGCTGGATCGCCACAGAGATCGTAAAGGACAAGGCGGACGGGCGCGAGATCAAGCTGGTCGAGGAAAAGGGGCAGGCGGAAATCGCCGGCATCCTGTTGAAAGGCACGGCGGATCGGATCGACATTCTGCCCAGTGGTGTGATCGGCATCGTCGACTACAAGACCGGCAAGCCGCCCAGCGCTAAGATGGTGAAGGCGGGCTATGCCATGCAGCTTGGCCTGCTTGGCCTGATCGCCGAACATGGCGGGTTCGAGGCGCTGGGGCAGGGGCGCATCGCCGGGGCATTCGAATATTGGTCGCTGGCGAAGAAGGGCGACAGCTTCGGCTATCGAGAGAAGCCCGTCGATCCGGAGGGCAAGCGAGACAAGCTCCGCACCGACGAATTCACCAGCGCTGCATTGGACGATTTCACTCTGGCGGCGGAACGCTGGCTGACAGGGACGGACGCGTTCGTCGCCAAGCTCAATCCCGACATTCCAACCTATGCGGATTATGACCAGCTGATGCGGCTTGAGGAATGGTATGGCCGGGGTGGGGCGGATGTCTAAACCCTCCCCCCTCCAGCCTCTCGCAGGCGATCAGGCGCTGGCCTCCGGGCCGGACGCGCATGTGTGGCTCTCCGCCTCTGCCGGGACGGGCAAGACGCATGTCCTGACCGCGCGCGTCTATCGCCTGCTGCTTGGCGGAGTGCCGCCGGAAAATATCCTATGCCTTACCTTTACCAAGGCGGGCGCTGCCGAAATGGCTGAGCGTATCCACAATCGCCTGGCCGAATGGGTGCAGATGGACGACGCCACCCTGTTCCGCGATCTGGAAGCGCTGGGCGAGGAGGCTGGCCCCGAAGCCCGCGACCGGGCGCGCCGCCTGTTTGCGCAGGTGCTGGAGGCGACCGGCGGGGGCCTGCGCATCCAGACGATCCACAGCTTCTGCCAGCAACTGCTCGCCGCCTTCCCGGTGGAGGCCGATCTCGTCCCTGGCTTCCGTCCGCTGGAGGAGCGGGAACGGATGCTGCTCGCTCGGCAGGCGCTGGCGGACATGATCATCGCTGCGGAAGC
The DNA here is from genome assembly GCA_023266635.1 of Sphingobium sp. Taxonomy (GTDB): domain Bacteria; phylum Pseudomonadota; class Alphaproteobacteria; order Sphingomonadales; family Sphingomonadaceae; genus Sphingobium. The sequence continues at coordinate 1,081 of JAHFPU010000064.1, read as the reverse complement.
GCGGGACGACGCCCCGCTGATCGAAGGGCTACAGGCGCTCAGCCTGCGCCTTGGCGAGGGCGCGGCAGAGGGCTTCCTGATGCGCTGCGCCCGGCGGCATGACGTCATGAAGAGACTGCCTGCGGACCTGCGCGAATGGCTGTTCGATACGCTTGGCCTGCCAAAGGGCGACATAGAGAACGCCATTGCGGAAAGCTGCGCCGACGCGGCCTTCGATATGGCGGGTCTGTCTTGGGTTGCCGCCGAAAACGCAAAATGGGGTACCGGGCGAGCCTTGGAGCGTTGCGACAAAATAGCCCGTTGGAGAGGCCTTGATCCAAAGGGTCGGGCAGAAACCCTTCACGAGCTTCATCAGTGCTGGGCGAAGGCGGATGGAGCTCTGATTTCCACCGCCAAGGGCTGGGCTCCACAAGTGGACGGCTATGGCGACGTGATAGCCCGCCTGCATGAGAAAAGTTCGGAGTTACTTTCTTTAAGGATTAGAGCTGCTTATGCCGCCACCCTGGGGCAGGCGCTACACGCCGGGCGCGCCTATGCCGAGGCCTATGCGGAAGCCAAGCGCCATGCTGGAGCCGTGGATTTCGACGACCTGATCGCTCGCGCCGCCGCCTTGCTCAAGGAGCCGGGCATGGGTGAATGGATACGCTACAAGCTCGACCAGCGCACCGACCATATCCTGGTCGATGAAGCGCAGGACACGAACACTGTCCAATGGGATATCGTCGAAGCGCTCGCCGAGGTGTTCTTCGCGGGCGAGGGCGCCCGGGGCGACATGATCCGCACCATCTTCACGGTCGGGGATTTCAAGCAGGCGATCTTCGGGTTTCAGGGTACCAGCCCATTGGCCTTCGAGCGCGCCCGCCAGCGGTTCGAAGTCTATGCCGCCTCCGTCCAACATCCGTTTCACGATCTGTCGCTGGACCACAGTTTTCGCTCCACCCCCGCCGTCCTCGATGTGGTCGACGCCACGCTGGATGTGCTGAAGGCGGAAGGGCTCGGCCTGCTGACCCCGCCCGGCCGCCACATCAGCGCCAACCGCTTTCCCGGCGAGGTCATGCTCTGGAAGCCCGTAGCCGCCGGC
>JAHFPU010000063.1 GCA_023266635.1 Sphingobium sp. | reverse complement strand
CCGCCAGGTGGAGGTTCATCGTGTCGGTGTTACAAAATGGCAGAATGAGGCCTGCCGCTTTGCCTTTCTCGGGGCAGATGGCTCCGAAGATGTAGGCGGATTTTGTACGCTGATCATGGGGAGTGTCAGGAATTCCGTGTGTGGACGGGCGGTTGACCATCAGGCCGACATGGCCCTGATGAAACGTTCGCCGAATATGACGGCAAATTGAGCCTTCGCCATTGTCCATTCACGTGGCGGCATCTTCCACTCCTTCTCCGATCTATTCAAGATCAGATAGAGCAGCTTTGTTGCGGCATCGTCGCTTGGGAAATGGCCCCTTGCTCTGACAGCCCTGCGAAGCTTCGAGTTCAAGGCCTCAATCGCGTTCGTGGTGTATATGATCCTGCGGACATCATCAGGAAACGCGAAAAATGGAATGACCTCAGCCCATGCCCGGCGCCAGCTCTGGCCGATGGCGGGGTAACGCTGACCCCAGGGGCCGGCCTCGAAGGCTGTGAGGGCCTGTTCGGCAGCATCAGCACTAGGCGCGCGGTAGATTTCCTTGAGCGCTGTCGCAAGGCCTTTGCGGTCCTTCCAGGACACAAAATCCATGGAATTGCGGAGCAAATGGACGATGCAGGTCTGAACGACGGCCTCCGGGAACACTGCCGTGATTGCGTCTGGGAAGCCTTTTAGGCCATCAACGACGGCCAGCAGGATATCCTCGGTGCCGCGGTTGCGCAGTTCGTTCATGACCCGCAGCCAAAATTTGGCGCCTTCGTTCTGCTCGAGCCATAAGCCCAGTACCTCCTTGGCGCCGTCAGCACGGACGCCCAGGGCGATGTGGATCGCTTTATTACGAACCATGCCCTCATCACGGATCTTCACCCGGATCGCGTCAAAGAAGACGAGCGGATAAATGGCATCGAGCGGGCGTTGTTGCCACGTGGCAACTTCGTCCAGGACGGCATCCGTCACCGTGCTGATCAGGTCGGCCGATACGTCGATGCCGTAGAGATCGTGCAGATGCCCTGTGATCTCCCTGGTACTCATCCCGCGGGCGTACATCGACACGATCTTCTCGTCGAAACCCGGGAAACGGCGCTGATACTTGGCTATCAGTTGAGGATCGAAGCTCGACTGGCGGTCGCGCGGGACATCAATCTCCAGCTTGCCCGTCTCGGTCGTGACGGTCTTCCGGCCATATCCGTTGCGCGTGTTGCCGGCACCTTCGCCGGTCGCCAGGTGGTGATCCATCTCCGCGTTCAGAGCGCGCTCCGTGAGCGCCTTCTTCAGAGCATCCAGCAAGCCTCCCTGGTCAAAAGCGGCACTGGCAGCGCCTCCCGCCAGCAACTGGTCGAGAAGCTCATTAGGAATAGCGGGTTCTTTGCGTCGAGACATAGTGGGACTCCTTCTTACCCATTATGCCCGTCCACACACGAAATTCCTGACACTCCCCCTGTGCGTCGCTCAGCGTGGATCGGCGCGGCAACCGCAGGTCAAGATGATACAGGCCGCTCGGATGGGCCGCCAATCCCTGCTCGATCTCGCGCAAGGAGTTGAGGCCCGAAAACTGCGCGAACAGCATCGTGCGCAGATGCCGCACGCAGGTCCATGCGTTCGGACCCGACCCCACTGCGCGATCCCCATCATGCCGCGCAACAATGCGATTGAGCACCCGTCGATCAAGCGGTTCCAAAAGCTGCGAAAACACGCTAGCCATATGCGGCACGGCAGATCTCCAATATTATGTCTCAACAACACAATCTTGGCAGATTCCCCAGGACTTTGCTGCCGTGCAATCTAAAACAGCAAAAAAATCCCGGACAGTTGTGGGACTTGATCCGGGATCCATGAGCGCCAACATTTGTGCAGTCATGCAGACGTGGAGCCAATGGATCCCGCATCCAGTGCGGGATGACGACCGCGAAGGTCTTAGCGCGAAATCCCCACAAAACACGTGACAAACTGCCCCCGTCCCGCTAAAGGCCCGCCACCGCATCCTCCGGGGTGCGTCCGTCCGAGACAGTTGGTGAAGGGAATATGCCCTTCTTAATGTCCAGCCTAGACGGGGAAAAGTTCTTTGCCGGGCGCGCTTTTGCGTTGCCCGGGTCTGCCAATCCGTTCCTGCGTGAACGTTATGGGCCGTCAACCTCTCCCCTCGGACTTAAGTCCCCGCTTGGCGGCGTTCGCGTCGTTGTGCGGGTTTTCCTGTCGGATGGTCCGGCAGGAATGAAGTGGAGAATGGCATGGATCGTAATCAGAAAGCTGAGGTCGTCTCCGGTCTGAACGCCACTCTGGGCGAGATGGGCGTCGTCGTTGTGACGCGCAATCTCGGCATGACCGTCGCACAGTCGACTGTCCTGCGCCAGAAGATGCGGGAAGCCGGCGCGTCCTACAAGGTTACGAAGAACCGCCTCGCCAAGATCGCGATCAAGGGCACCCCTTATGAGGCCATCAGCGACCTGCTGACCGGCCCCGTGGGTCTTGCTTCCTCGACCGATCCGGTCGCCGCCGCCAAGGTTGCGATCGAATTCGCCAAGACCAACGACAAGCTAGAGATCGTTGGCGGCGCGATGGGCGAACTGCTGCTCGATGCGGAGGGCATTAAGGCCCTGGCATCGATGCCGTCGCTGGACGAACTGCGTGCGAAGATTATCGGCCTCATTCAGGCGCCGGCAACCAAGCTCGCCACCGTCATCCAGACACCGGCTTCGCAGCTTGCGCGGGTATTCAACGCCTATGCGGAAAAAGACGCCGCCTAAGCGAACCCCTATCGTTCAGTTGAAATCCTGGGGCATGGCCCCGCAGAAAGTAGGAATATCATCATGGCAGACATCAATGCACTCGTAGAGCAGCTCTCGGCTCTCACCGTTCTCGAAGCCGCCGACCTGTCGAAGGCTCTGGAAGAGAAGTGGGGCGTTTCCGCCGCCGCTGCCGTCGCCGTCGCCGGCCCGGCTGCCGGTCCGGCCGCCGCCGCTGTTGAAGAGCAGACCGAATTCGACGTCATCCTCACCGGCGACGGTGGCAAGAAGATCAACGTCATCAAGGAAGTCCGCGCTCTCACCGGCCTGGGCCTGACCGAAGCCAAGACGCTGGTCGAATCCGCGCCGAAGGCGATCAAGGAAGGCGTCAGCAAGGACGAGGCCGAGAAGGTCAAGAAGCAGCTTGAAGAAGCCGGCGCGACCGTCGAGCTCAAGTAAGCTTTCTTCCGGTTCACCGGATAAGAAAAGGGCGGTCCCGCAAGGGGCCGCCCTTTTTCTTTAGGGAGAGCATCCGCCCCCATATCCCCGCCGTCACCCCGGGCTTGACCCGGGGTCCCGCTTTCTGAAACATGCGTTATGGCGGACACAGGAAGAGGCGGATGGGTCTATATGATGGCCGACCGGTATCGCGGCACAATCTATGTCGGCGTTACATCTGATCTGCCCTCACGCATCCACCAGCATCGTTCTGGAACGGGGTCTGACTTTTGCGCAAGATATGGCCTGCTCCTCTTGGTTTGGGCGGAACGTGGCGAAAACATAGTGCAATGCATTGAGCAGGAAAAGCGTATCAAGCGATGGCGACGTCAATGGAAATTCGACTTGATCGAGATGGGCAATCCGGAATGGCGGGACGTGTTTGAATTGTTGAACTGAAGGAAAAGCGGGACCCCGGGTCAAGCCCGGGGTGACGAGGGAACGGGAGAGCCTCCTTCGCCCCCCTTCTCCCCATCCCCTAAAACCGATACCCCAGCGTCCCCATCACATTGCGCCCATAGCCGAAGCTGCACGCCGACCGCACCGAGCATTGCGCATAGTAATTCTTGTCGAGCAGGTTCGTCGCATTGATGCTCAACGACCATTTTCCGAACTCCAGCCCCACCAGCGCATCGACCAGTGTGAAGCCCGGCGTCTTCAGCCGCTCGATCGCGCCGTCCGGATCGATGTCGTAAAAGGCCACACCCTCGCGCGACGGCCCCATATACCGCACGCCCGCGCCGACATGCAGTGTCATCGCATCGCCCAGCGCCGTATATTTCTCGCCCCAGATGGACGCCGTATCCTTAGCCACCGCCGAGATCGGCAGGCCGATCTGCAGAGGATCGGTGTTGTACCCCGTCTTGGCGTTCACATGGCTGTAGGACGCGGTAATCGTGTAATTGCCCGGCAACACCCGCGTGCCCTCAATCTCGAACCCGCGCGACGTCACCGTGCCGACCTGTATCTGGTTCGACCCGTTATTGGGATCGGTCGCCAGCAGGTTGGTGCCCTTGATGTCGAAATAGGCGGCCGACAGCAGCGTGCTGCGGTCCGGCTGCCAGCGCACGCCGCCCTCCCACTGACGCCCGCGCTGCGGCTTGAAGGTGTTGCCGTAGAAATCGAGGCCCGTGATCGGGTTGAAGGATTCAGAATAGCTGACATAGGGCGAAAGCCCCGGCGTCAGGTTGACGATCAGGCCCGCGCGCAGGCTGGTGGCGTGATCGACCTGCTTGTCGTCCCCCTCCGACCAGGCCGTCGCCCGGTCGCGGCGAATGCCCAGCACCAGCGTCGCAATCTCCGCATAGCTGATCTGGTCCTGCGCGTAGAAGCCCAACTGCGTGTTGCGGCTGCGCGGGTCCGCCACCGGATCCACCACCGGCACATTGGCCGGGTCATAGACCGGTGCATAGATGTCGATCGGCGCGACATCGTCCACGCCGTCCCCGTCGCTGTCACCGACCGTGTAGGTAGTCGTGCCCTTCTGGCTGGACCGCAGATAGTCGACGCCCAGCAGCACCTTGTGCGTCACCGGCCCGGTGCCGAAGTCGAAGCGCAGATTATGGTCGGTCGTGACCATGTCGAGATTGGTGTATTTGTCGTAGAGGCTGCGCGCCAGCACCCGATTGTCGGCGTCGATGAACGGGTTTTCGAGGCCGTTCCACACCTCTAGGTCTATGCCGCCATTGCTGGTGATCGCATGGATGTAGCGCACCCGGCCCGAATAGCTGATCGCATCGCTCAGCCGCTGGGTCACCTGCAGCGTCCCGCTCTCCAGCCGGCTATTGTAGAAATTGTGGCTCGGCTCGCCCAGATAGACGCCGCGCTTCAGTTCCAGCTCATTGGACGGCGCGAGCAGCGTCGCGACCACCGGCAGATAGGAATAGATCGATGCCGCCTTGTCCCGCTGATAGATGCCCGACAGGATCACATCGGTGCGGTCGTCCTGCGACTTGAAACGCAGCGAGGGCGACAGGAACATCCGATTGTCCTTGCCGAAATCCACCTGATTGTCGGCGTCGCGCACCAGACCGACGACACGCGCCGCGATCGTCCCCTCGGCATTCAGTGGGCCGGTCAAATCCACCTGCGCCTGCTTGCGGTCGAAGCTGCCAAATTGCACCGCCGCCTCGCCGCCGAAGGTGAATTGCGGAACCTTCGTCATCTCGTTGACGATACCGCCCGGCGCGGCCTGCCCATAAAGCACGGACGATGGCCCACGTAGCACCTCGATCCGCTCCAGGTTGAACGCTTCCGTGCGCGCCGTGAACGATCCGTCCGGCTGGCGCATCCCGTCGATGAAGTCGGTCGATCCGAAGCCGCGCAGCAGGATATAGTCGAACCGGTAATCCGCGCCGTTGGGTTCGGTGCGCAGGCCCGTCGTATAGCGCAGCGCCTCCTGCACGCCGATTGCACCGCGCGCCGCGATCAGGTCGGAACTTATGACGCTGATCGATTGCGGCGTCGCGATGATCGGCGTGTCGGTCTTGGTCGCGGTCTCCGCACGAGCGGTGACGATGATCTCGGCGTCCTTCGCGCGATCATCGCCCGCCTCCTGCGCATGGGCGGGGATCGGTTGAGCAATGCCCGCGCCAGCGGCCAGCCACATCCATTTCGCCAATCGTCCACGCGCCATGATCCGCCCTTTCACTATTCGGGAGGCCAGCTATTTACGTTAAGAACGATTTGCAATAGCAAACACCGATGGCAAACAGTTAACACACGCGGCCCTGTTGCACGAAAGACACCACAATGCGCGCTTACAACCAAAGTCGCATCGCCCCAAAAAATCCTTATTGCGAATGATTATTATTTATCCTAGAGGCGCCCGCAATTGTAAGGCATTCGCAATAAAGGGGGCAGCTATGACATCCAGATTCACTTATTTCCTCGGTAGCGTAGCGCTTGCCGCGCTCGCGATGCCGGCCATGGCGCAGACCGCGCCGGAGGACGCCGCCGCCAATGAGGAAATTATGGTCACCGGCAAATATATCGTCCCCGACAAGATCGACACGGCGACCGGCCTCGGCCTTACCGTCCGCGAAACGCCGCAGTCGGTTACCATCCTCACCGCCCAGCGCATCCTCGACCAGAATCTGGTCACCGCCGCCGACGTGCTGCGCAACGGCGTGGGCATCTCGGTCAACAATCTCGACGATTTGCGCAACCAGTTCTACGCGCGCGGCTTCGAAGTCCGCAATTTCCAGTATGACGGCATTCCGCTGGCCTGGACGCTGGCGGGCGGCGCGGGCGAGACCAGCACCGACGTCTCCATCTATGAGCGCGTCGAAATCGTCCGTGGCGCAACCGGCCTGCTGACCGGCGCCGGCGATCCTTCCGCCTCGATCAACTTCGTACGCAAACATGCCGACGCCAAGGAACTGACCGGCTATGCCAACGCCAGCTATGGCAGCTGGGACCGGTGGCGCGGTTCGGCCGACATCAGCACGCCGATCACCGCTGACGGCCGCATCCGCGCCCGCGTGGTCGGCCGCTATGAGCAGGGCGACAGCTATATCGACCGCTTCAGCGACAAGCGGCTCGTCCTGTACGGCGTCATCGACGCCGACGTGACGGACACCACGCTGATCCGCGCCGGCATCAGCCATCAGGACACTGATCGCGATTCCCCCTCCTGGGGCAATCTGCCGACCTTCTACACGGACGGCACCCTCACCAACTGGAGCCGCTCGAAGAGCACGACCGGCGACTGGACCTACTGGAACACGATCAACCAGAATATCTTCGCCACGCTCCGTCAGGAGATCGGCGACAACTGGTCGATCACCGCCAACTATAACCGCCTGAAGAATGCCGAGAAGGCGCAGCTCCTCTATCTGTCCGGCGCTGTCGACAAGGCCACCGGCAACATCCAGTTCGCCTTTCCCTACAAGGATTCCGGCCAGAGCATTCAGAACGCCTATGACGTTCAGCTCAAGGGATCGTTCAACGTCTTGGGCCGCGATCATGAACTCGTGCTTGGCGGCATGAAGAGCATCCAGAAGCGCTACACCGACAGCTTCAGCGCCCTCGCCTTCCCCGCCGGGCCTAACTTCGTCGCCGAGACGGGCGACGCTTATACAAACCCCGGCTTCTCCACCACGCCGTTCCGCGCGGTCGAGGAAAAGGTGACACAGAGCGGCGTGTATGGCGCGCTGCGCTTCAACATCGACGACCAGTTCAAGCTGATCGGCGGCGGACGTCTCGCGACATGGAAGCAGACCGGGCTCAGCTACGGCGTCGTCAGCGATTATGGTGACAAAAATGTCTTCATTCCCTATGTCGGCGCACTGTTCGATGTCACGTCCAACCATCGCCTCTATGCGAGCTACACCAAGATTTTCCAGCCACAGAGCGCGCTCGACGCCAACCTGCGTCAGCTCGATCCGCTGGAGGGCAATGCCTATGAAATCGGCCTGAAGAGCGCGTTCTTCGATGAGAAGCTTCAAACCTCGATCGCCCTGTTCCGCATCGAGCAGGATAATTTGGCGCAGGTTGATCTGACCGCGCCGCCGATCACTCCGCCCGGCGGACTGCCGACGCAACCCTCTATCGCCATCGACGGCACGCGGAGCACCGGCTTCGAGTTTGAGGTCAACGGCAGCCCGATGGAAAATTGGAACATCAACTTCGGCTACAGCCAGTTCAAGGCCAAGGATGCAGACGGCAACGCCGTTTCGGTCAACCAGCCGCGCAAGCTGCTCAAGCTATTCACCACCTACACACTGCCCGACATCCTGTCCGGCTTCACCTTCGGCGGCGGCGTGAACTATCGCAGCAAGGCCTATTCGGAAGGGCTGAACACGGTGACGGGCGCGCCGTTCCGCTTCCAGCAGGATGGCTATGCCCTGGTCAGCCTGATGGCGCGCCTGGACGTGACCGAGCAATTCTCTGTCCAGGGGAACCTCGAAAACCTGACCAACAAGAAATATTTCGCGCAGATCGGCTTCTACGATCAGTATCGCTATGGCCCCCCGCGCAACTTCACGATCAGCGCCAACTATAAGTTCTGATCAGACGTTACGGTCAAACGAAAGGGCGGTCCCTGCAGGGGCCGCCCTTTTTCGTGCATCGCCCCTCCCAGGCCACCCTCATTCGGTCCTTTATCCCTGCCTATGCAACGGCTACTACCCCTCCCGAAATTCCGTTGGAGCAAAGCCATGAAGACCCGCGCCGCCGTCGCTTTCGAAGCCAAGAAGCCCCTGGAAATCGTCGAACTCGACCTTGAAGGGCCGAAGGCGGGCGAGGTCCTGGTGGAGATCATGGCGACGGGCATCTGCCACACCGACGCCTACACGCTGGACGGATTCGACAGCGAAGGCATCTTCCCCAGCGTGTTGGGCCATGAGGGCGCCGGCATAGTGCGCGAAGTCGGCGCGGGCGTGACCTCCGTGAAGCCGGGCGATCATGTGATCCCGCTCTACACCCCCGAATGCCGCCAGTGCAAAAGCTGTCTCTCCGGCAAGACCAACCTGTGCACCGCGATCCGCGCGACGCAGGGCAAGGGCCTGATGCCAGACGGAACCTCGCGCTTCTCCTACAAGGGGCAGACGATTTTCCACTATATGGGCTGTTCGACCTTCTCCAACTTCACCGTGCTGCCGGAAATCGCCGTGGCGAAGATCCGGGAGGACGCGCCGTTCAAGACCAGCTGCTATGTTGGCTGCGGCGTGACGACGGGCGTCGGCGCGGTGGTGAACACGGCGAAGGTGCAGGTCGGGGACAATGTCGTGGTGTTCGGCCTGGGCGGTATCGGTCTCAACGTGCTGCAGGGCGCGAAGATGGCGGGCGCGAACATGATCGTCGGCGTCGACATCAATCCGGACCGGGAAGAATGGGGCCGCCGCTTCGGCATGACCGACTTCCTCAACGGCAAGGGCCTCTCGCGTGAGGATACCGTCGCCAAGATCGTCGAACTGACCGACGGCGGCGCGGACTATACCTTCGACTGCACCGGCAACACCGAAGTCATGCGTACCGCGCTTGAGGCGTGTCATCGCGGCTGGGGCACCAGCATCGTCATCGGCGTGGCGGAGGCCGGCAAGGAAATCAGCACCCGCCCGTTCCAGCTCGTCACTGGCCGCAACTGGCGCGGCACCGCGTTCGGCGGCGCAAAGGGGCGCACCGACGTCCCCAAGATCATCGACTGGTACATGAACGGCAAGATCGAGATCGACCCGATGATCACCCATGTCCTCACCCTTGATGACATCAACAAGGGTTTCGACTTGATGCATGCGGGCGAGAGCATCAGAAGCGTTGTGTTGTTCTGACAGGACAACTCTGAATCGACAACGAGAGGATATATCCGATGTTCAGCCATGTGGTGCTTGGCGCCAACGATCTTGAGGAATCCAAGGCATTTTACGACGCGGTGATCGGCGCGATTGGCGGACAGCCAGCCGTGCCGGTCGACGACACCCGCTTCATGTATATGCATAATGGCGGCATGCTGATGATCACGAAGCCGATCAACGGTGAACCCGCATGCCATGCAAATGGTGGCACTTTGGGCTTTGCAATGGAATCGCCAGAACAGGCGGCTGCGTGGCATGCGGCCGGGATTGCGGCTGGCGGATCGACCTGCGAGGACCCGCCGGGCGTGCGCGAAAGCGGCATGGGGCCAATATATCTGGCCTATATGCGCGACCCGGCCGGCAATAAGCTGTGCGGCGTGTATCGGGCCGCCTGACGACATGGGGCTGGAAACCGTATCGACCAACGCGGCGTTCGGCGGGGTGCAGGGCGTATATCGCCACGCCTCCGCCGCGACGGGGACGGAGATGACCTTCTCCGTGTTCGTGCCCGACCATGCGCCGGGTGCGAAGCTGCCGGTGGTCTGGTATCTTTCCGGCCTCACCTGCACCCATGCCAATGTGATGGAGAAGGGCGAGTTTCGCCGCGCTTGCGCGGAACTGGGCCTCATCTTCGTCGCGCCGGACACCAGCCCCCGGGGAAAAGATGTGCCTGACGATCCCGACGGCGCCTATGATTTCGGCCTGGGCGCGGGCTTCTATGTCGATGCGACGCAGGCGCCCTTCGCACAGCATTACCGCATGTGGTCCTATGTGATGCAGGAACTTCCCGAACTGATCGGCGCGGAATTCCCAGCCGACCTGGATCGCCAGTCGATCATGGGCCATTCGATGGGCGGCCACGGGGCGCTGACCATCGGCCTCACCTTCCCGGAACGCTTCCGGGCGGTATCGGCCTTCGCACCGATTGTTGCCCCCTCGCAGGTCCCTTGGGGGCAGAAGGCGCTGGGCGGCTATCTCGGCGCGGACCAGCAGGCATGGCGACGGCATGACGCGGTCGCGCTGATCGAGGATGGCGCGCGCATCCCTGCCCTCCTGGTGGATCAGGGCGGCGCGGACAATTTCCTCGAAAAGGAATTGCGGCCCGATCTGCTCACGGCGGCCTGCACTGCGGCGGGCATCGACCTCAGCCTCACTGTGCATCCGGGCTATGACCACAGCTATTATTTCATCTCCACCTTCATGGCCAAGCATCTGGAATGGCATGCGCAAAGACTGAACGGGTGATGGCATGAGCGTGGAATTGCTGGAAACCTATTATTCCGCCTTCAACGCGGGCGACAAGGCGGCGATGCTCGCGACGCTTGCGCCCGATGTGCTGCATGAGCCAAGCCAGGGACAAGGCCGTGTCGGCGTGGCTGCCTTCGGCGAGTTCTGGGACCATATGGCACGCTGCTATCGTGAGGCGGTCGTCGACCCAATATTCATGGTATCGGCGGACGGCCGGCAAGGCGCGGCGGAATTCAAGCTGACCGGAACCTATCTGGAAACCGACGGCGACCTTCCGGCCGCGCGCGGGCAGGAATATACGCTACGCGTAGGTGCTTTCTTCGACTTCGCCGATGGGAAGATTGCCCGGGTGAGCAACCACTACAACCTGAACGACTGGCTCGGGCAGGTGGGGTAACCAATCGTCGGGTCGTGACGGGTTGGGGTGTTGGCGGACCGGCTGCTTTTTCAGGATATGTGTTCCTGCGGAAGCAGGAACCCAGGGTGGTGTTGCGCAGGGCGGCCCTATAAACCGATGCCCCGCTTCATATCGGCAAACAGCCACCCTATGGCCTCATCCTCGTCCTCGAATATCTCCTGGGTTCCGGTCCCGATGCGCCGCACCTGCATTCCCACAAGTCTGCTGACGACGAGAGTCGCAATCTTGCGCGGATGGGCCGCGCTGTAGATCGGGATCTGGCTATAATATTCGGCGACATCCCGGCTCTGAACGGCCAGCATGCGCGTATCGATAAGGACGCCCACATCCTGCAGCGAATAGCCGTTTAATGGCGTGGCGTTCACTGTCTTCCGCACGGTGTCGCGATATTGATCGACCGTCTCGCGCGTCCATAAGCCGTGAAGGACGATCTTCAGGAAACGGCGGTCATGATCGATCGTGATTTTGAAATTCTCGTCCGCCACTGCCACGCCCGAAATCGCCATGCATCGCGCATGGACTGTATTGCATAGCGCCGTTTCGATAAAATATCCCTGCACTGATGGGCCGATCCGGACCAAAACCGCGCGGAGGGGCATCCACCGGACGCGTCGCATTGCGCCCGATACGGACATCTCCCATATCTTTGCCAATCCCCTTGCCCGACAAGAACAAATCTGGAACAAGCCTCCATATGCTGACTCATATTTCCGTACGCGGCGCGCGCGAGCACAATCTCAAGGGCGTGGACGTGGACCTGCCCCGCGACAGCCTGATCGTCATCACCGGGCTCTCGGGATCGGGCAAGTCGTCCCTCGCCTTCGACACCATCTATGCCGAGGGGCAGCGGCGCTATGTCGAGTCCCTCTCCGCCTATGCGCGCCAGTTCCTGGAGATGATGCAGAAGCCGGATGTCGAGCATATTGACGGCCTCTCCCCCGCCATCTCGATCGAACAGAAGACGACCAGCCGCAACCCGCGTTCGACAGTCGCCACCGTCACCGAGATCTACGATTATATGCGCCTGCTCTGGGCGCGGGTCGGCGTGCCCTATTCGCCCGCGACGGGCCTGCCCATCAGCGCGCAGACGGTCAGCCAGATGGTCGACCGCGTCATGACTCTGCCGGAGGGGACGCGCTTCTACCTACTCGCCCCCGTCGTGCGCGGACGGAAGGGCGAATATCGCAAGGAACTGGCCGAGTGGCAGAAGGCGGGCTTCACCCGCGTCCGCATCGACGGCGAACTCTACGAGATTCAGGACGCCCCCGCCCTCGACAAGAAATACAAGCATGACATCGAAGTCGTCGTCGATCGTCTGGCGGTAAAGGCCGACATGTCCACGCGCCTCGCGGAAAGTTTCGAGGCGGCGCTGAAGCTGGCCGAGGGGCTGGCCTATGTGGACTTGGCGGACACGACCGTCGATGCCCTGTCGTCTAATGGTAAGACTACGGACTCCAAAACCGTCGCCCCAGCGAAGGCTGGGGCCTCAGGCAATGACAACGCGACTTCTCCAGAGATCCCAGCCTCCGCTGGGATAACGGAAGGGAAGATGAAGGGCGCAGGCATCCCCGCCAACCGCATCGTCTTCTCCGAGAAATTCGCCTGCCCCGTCTCCGGCTTCACCATTCCGGAGATCGAGCCGCGCCTCTTCTCCTTCAACGCCCCCCAGGGCGCCTGCCCCGCCTGCGATGGCCTGGGCGAAAAGCTGGAGTTCGATCAGCAACTCGTAGTCCCAAACGAAGACCTCAGCCTCAAGAAGGGCGCAATCGTCCCCTGGGCCAAGTCCAACCCGCCCAGCCCCTATTATATGCAAGTCCTCTCCTCTCTCGCGAAGGAGTTCGGCTTCTCCCTCGAAACCCCGTGGAAGGACCTGCCCGGCGAGGTTCAGCTCATCATCCTCCATGGCACCGGCGGCAAGCCGGTCACGCTGCGGTTCATGGACGGCCGCAAATCCTATGAGGTGAAGAAGGCGTTCGAGGGCGTCATCGGCAACCTCAACCGCCGCATGCTCCAGACCGAAAGCGCCTGGATGCGCGAGGAGCTTGGCAAGTACCAGACCGCCCAGCCCTGCGAGACCTGCCACGGCGCCCGCCTGAAGCCGGAGGCGCGCGCGGTCAAGATCGCGAGCGAGGACATCTCCATCTCCACCCGCCGCTCGGTGGTGGACGCGCTCGCCTTCTTCCAGACCCTGCCCGATCACCTCAACAATCAGCAGAACCAGATCGCCAAGGCCATCCTCAAGGAAATCGTCGAGCGCCTCGGCTTCCTCAACAATGTCGGCCTCGACTATCTGAACCTCGACCGCACCTCGGGCACCCTGTCGGGCGGCGAGAGCCAGCGTATCCGCCTCGCCTCGCAGATCGGCTCGGGCCTCTCCGGCGTCCTCTACGTCCTGGACGAGCCTAGCATCGGCCTGCACCAGCGGGACAATGACCGGCTGCTCATTACCCTCAAGCGCCTGCGCGACCTCGGCAACACCGTCATCGTCGTCGAGCATGACGAGGACGCGATCCGCACCGCCGACTATATCGTCGATATGGGTCCGGGCGCGGGCGTCCATGGCGGCCGCATCGTCGCGGAGGGCACCCTGCCGGAAATCCTGGCGCACAAGGACAGCGTCACCGCCGATTACCTGAACGGCACCCGCCGCATCGACGTGCCGGACAAGCGCCGCAAGGGCTCCGGCAAGAAGCTCACCGTCCACAACGCCCGCGCCAACAATCTGCGCGGCGTCACCGCGTCGATCCCGCTCGGCACCTTCACCTGCATCACCGGTGTATCCGGATCGGGCAAGTCCAGCTTCACCATCGACACGCTCTACGCTGCGTCGGCCCGTGCGCTCAACGGCGCGCGCATCATCGCCGGCGCGCATGACAAGGTGACGGGCCTCGAACATTGCGACAAGGTGATCGACATCGACCAGTCGCCCATCGGCCGCACCCCGCGCTCCAACCCCGCCACCTATACCGGCGCCTTCACCAACATCCGCGACTGGTTCGCGGGCCTCCCCGAAAGTCAGGCGCGCGGATACAAGCCCGGCCGCTTCAGCTTCAACGTGAAGGGCGGCCGGTGCGAGGCGTGCCAGGGCGACGGCGTGCTGAAGATAGAGATGCACTTCCTCCCCGACGTCTACGTCACCTGTGACGTGTGCCACGGCGCGCGCTACAACCGCGAGACGCTGGAGGTGAAGTTCAAGGGGATGAGCATCGCCGACGTGCTGGACATGACGGTCGAGGATGCGGTGGAGTTCTTCAAGGCCGTGCCGCCGATCCGCGACAAGATGGCGATGCTGGCCGAAGTGGGCCTGGGCTATGTCAAGGTCGGCCAGCAGGCGACAACCCTGTCGGGCGGCGAGGCCCAGCGCGTGAAACTCGCCAAGGAACTGAGCCGGAGAGCCACCGGCAATACGCTCTACATCCTCGACGAACCCACCACCGGCCTGCATTTCGAGGACGTCCGGAAGCTGTTGGAAGTCCTCCACGCGCTGGTCGACCAGGGCAACAGCGTGGTTGTGATCGAACATAATTTGGATGTCATCAAGACAGCCGACTGGATCATCGACATGGGTCCGGAAGGCGGCGTGAAGGGCGGCGAAGTCGTGGCGGAGGGAACGCCGGAAAAGGTAGCGAAGGAACTGCGGTCATTTACCGGGCATTACTTGGCGCCGCTGCTGGGATTGGAGAGTGTGGCGGCGGAGTAGTAACTACCAGTTGTCGCCATCGAAAAATGACGGCTGTATTGCATTAATGGATTCAGGTTGCAGGGTAACTATTCGCCTAAATGCATCTTCTTGCTTATCGAGAATTTCTGCATGAAGAATTTCCGCTTCTCGCCTTCTTCCAATCGCCCATTTACTGTTTTGAAATGACCGAAGATTCAGATTTATTATAAAAACTGCCGACATTGCACCAGCTATTGCTGAACTTATCGCCGCACCAGAGTCTCCTCTCACTTTCTTAGCGCCCGCATCGAATACAGCTAAAGCAAAATCAACCAATTGGAGACAATGCCTCGCTATGAGGAATACTAGATCTGTTGCCTCTTCCAATTGCCGTAAGGCCTGCTCCCTCAACCGCCTTTTTAGAACTGGGTCAGTTTCTCCATCTCGTTGGACACGAGTTTTAATAACCTTGTCGAAATCTTCTGCATCTTTTTGAAATAATCTCTTGAGATCAGGTATGACCCGTTGCTCCAAGCGATTTAAAACGAAAGAAAATTGCGCGGCCTCGTTAGCGTTGTTGCTTGATATTTTGCAAACGGTAGCAGTCAGCTGTGCTGATAAAAGTCCCATAAAAGCTGCTGCACTGCCTGAGCCGGGCGAATGCATCCCTCCACCAAATTGATCGAGTAATTGCTCGGCTGGCAATGTGATTAAGTGCCTAGAGGGCTCGAAAGAAAAAGCGGGCTGTTTCAACTTTTGTCCTCGAAGAAGCAGATGAACTTTTGAGCGCTACTTTCATCATATTATCACACGGTTTTAGCCAGCATAGCTGCCATGAACACCCTATGGCTATTTGCCGTTCACTCATGTGAATTTGCTACTAGCCCTAACCGCTCCACAAACGGCTCAAAATACCGATCGCTAAACAGCAACGGCAACCCATCCATGATGCACCGCGTCGCAATCAGCGTGTCGATAGTCTTGCGCACCGTGATTCCCGCCGCTCTCAGCGCCCGGTAATTGCGCGCAGCCTGCACCGCCACCTCGCGCCCGCCAATCTCGATCACATCCAGCGCACCCAGCATCGCCAGCGCCGTTTCGAAATCCCGA
>JAHFPU010000062.1 GCA_023266635.1 Sphingobium sp. | reverse complement strand
ACGATGAAGCCGAAGCCCTTCTGTCCGTTGAAGAATTTGACGACGCCCTTGCCTTCGCCAACGACCTGGGCAGGCATGCCGCGACCACCGCCGCCGCCGCCAGCACCGCCGCCGCCGCGACCGCCACCGCCGCCGCCTGCGCCGCCGCCGAAACCACCACGGTCACCGCCGCCGCCGCCAAAGCCGCCGCGATCACCGAAGCCGCCGCCACCAGCACCACCGCCGAAACCGCCGCGATCACCAAAACCGCCGCCACGGAATCCACCGCCACCGCTGCCCTGATCGGAATAGAAATTCTCGTCGCCGAAACCGTCGCGCTTGTCCTTGCCGCGCCCGCGGCGACCTCTGTCAAAACTCATGCCCTGTTAGTCACTTTCGCATCGCCCGCCGAAAAATCCGGATAACCATGTCGGACGAAAAGACATGAAGAATCCGCCGCAGAACTACGGTTTGGGAATCAGTATAAACAGTTTTCCGGCCAAGGGCGAATGATTTTCGGCATTTTCGCCAGCTTTATCCTATGTTTCGCCTGCAATATCGCAAATCATGATCCTATTGGTCAGGTCTTGGCCCCGAACATCATGCTTTTGAGTCGGCGAAAACCGTTCATTGAGTTGTCACGCATGGCCCTCTAAGGGAAGGCGATGACAGTGTATTTCCATGAGGAGGACCTGCCCGAGGGCGTCCTGACAGAGGGTTCGGTGGCCGTCGATACGGAGACCATGGGCCTTATCACCCCCCGCGACCGCCTGTGCGTCGTCCAGATCAGCGACGGCAAGGGCGACGAGCATCTGGTCCGCTTCGCGCCGGGCAGCAATTATGCTGCGCCACGGCTGAAAGCCATCATGGCCGATCCCGACCGGCTGAAGCTGTTCCATTTCGGCCGCTTCGACATTGCCGCGCTCCAGCATTATCTGGGCGTCCTGACGGCTCCGGTCTATTGCACCAAGATCGCCTCGCGGCTCATCCGCACCTATACCGATCGGCACGGCCTGAAGGAACTGGTCCGCGAATTGCTGGGCCAGGACATCAGCAAGCAGCAGCAGAGCTCCGACTGGGGATCGCCCATATTGTCCGACGCGCAGAAGGACTATGCTGCGTCCGACGTGCGCTATCTCCACCTGCTCAAGGAAGAGCTGGATCGCCGGCTGGAGCGCGAAGGCCGCGATAAGCTCGCGCAGGCCTGTTTCGACTTCCTGCCCCATCGCGCGATGCTGGATCTGGCCGGTTGGCCGGAGACCGACATCTTCGCGCATATGTAAGGAAATACCGGCCGTGTCCCTTCAGGCGGAACAGCAGCGTAGCGCGCGCCATCAGTGGGCGCTCCCCGGGGGCAGCCACGACCGGTTGGTGACGTTCCTGAAAGGCGCGCTCCCCGTCGGCATCGGCGTTCTCTCCGCGTTTCTGGCTGTTGCGCCTTTTTCGAACAGCGGCGAGGTCAGCTTCGTCCTGGACAAGAAGAAGGTCGAGGTCGCGAAGGAGCGCATGCGCGTAAGCGAAGCGCTGTATCGCGGCGAGGACAGCAAGGGGCAGCCCTTTTCCCTGCGCGCCGGATCCGCGGTGCAGAAGACTTCAGCCGTGCCGATCGTCGATCTGAACGAAATGTCCGCCCGCATTCTTTTGTCGGATGGCCCCGCCGTGCTTGATGCCCGCCGTGGTCGATATGATATGCAGACGGAGAAAGTTGCGGTGGACGGCCCAGTGCAGTTCCAGTCGGCCGGCGGCTATCGCCTGACGACACGCGACGTGAATATCGACCTGAAGGAACGAACGATGCGCAGCGATGGCAGGGTGGACGGGCGCATGCCGGTTGGCACATTCACCGCCGACCATCTGGAAGCGGACATGGCCGGAAAGACTGTGACGCTTAACGGCCGCGCGCGCTTGCGCATCGAGCAAAATGGCCTCAAAGGGCGCTGACGATGAACCGCTTTTTCCCTTCTATCCTGATCTTGTCGGCCCTGCTCGCGGGCGCGGCGCAGGCGCAGATCATGAAAAATCATGACAGCAATGCGCCGGTCAATTTCAGCGCGGATCGCATCGAAGTGCAGGACCGCTCCGACCGCGTCGTCCTGTCGGGCAATGTGGAAGTGACGCAGGCCGGCCTCAACCTGAATGCGGCGCGCATGACGGTCGCCTATAAGAACGACCCGAACGCCGCGAAGACCGCCACCCCCGCCAGCGGATCAGCGACCAGCAACGTCACCGTGGACCGCATTGACGCGTCCGGCAATGTCGTGGTGGTGAAGGGCAATGAGACTGCGCGCGGTAACGTCGCCATCTATGACCTCAACCGCCGGCTGATCACCATGCTGGGCAATGTCGAACTGAACCAGGGGTCCAACCGGCTGACCGGCGGACGCTTGGTCATCGACCTGACCACTGGCCGCTCCACGGTCGATGGCCGATCCGCGGCCAGCCCTACATCCAGTTCCAGCGGCCGCGTATCCGGTACTTTCTCTGTCCCGCAGCGCACCCAGCAATAGCAGCAGACCGTCCGGATTTCGGGACTCAGCGCAATTAATTCGCGTCCAGGGGTTTCCCCCATGCACAAAGCTTGCCAGATTGGGCGCGCCGCCATGGACTTCGGACTTTCGCCGTCCGGAAAAATGTAAGCCAAGGGAATGGTCATGAACGACATCGCCACCGTCGACAGGCAGATGGCCGCCGCTCCGCAGGAAGTGAGCGACGGCCTGTCGGTGATATCGATCGCGAAAAGCTATGAGCGACGCGCGGTGCTGGCGGATGTTTCGCTGACCGTCGGCAAGGGCGAGGTCGTCGGACTTCTCGGCCCAAACGGCGCGGGCAAGACCACCTGTTTCTATTCCATCATGGGACTGGTTCGGCCCGACAGTGGACGCATCTTGCTGGACGGCGCGGACATCACGGCGCTGCCTATGTACCGCCGCGCGATCCTGGGCATTGGCTATCTGCCGCAGGAAACATCAATCTTTCGCGGCCTGACGGTCGAGCAGAACATCAGCGCAGTGCTGGAACTGGCGGAACCGAACGCCGCCGCACGGTCCGAACGGCTGGAACAGTTGCTGGAGGAATTCGGGCTGGTACGGTTGCGCGACTCGTCCGCCATGGCGCTGTCAGGCGGTGAGCGGCGGCGGTGCGAGATCGCCCGCGCGCTGGCGGCCAATCCGTCGATCGTGCTGCTGGACGAGCCGTTTGCGGGCATCGATCCCCTGTCTATCGCCGATATTCGTGATCTGGTGCGGCAGCTTAAGACACGTGGCATCGGCGTGCTGATCACCGACCATAATGTCCGCGAGACGCTGGAAATCGTGGATCGCGCCTGCATCATCTACGATGGTCGCGTGCTGTTTGCCGGTAGCCCGACAGAACTCGTCGCCAATGCCGACGTCCGCCGCCTCTATCTGGGCGAGAGCTTCTCGCTTTGAGATGATGGCCGGGCCGTCCCCCAAGCCATAATGATGCATTAGCCGATGGCGCTCGGTCCACGCCTGGATATCCGTCAAAGCCAGTCTCTGGTGATGACGCCGCAGTTGCAGCAGGCGATCCGCCTGCTTGCGCTGTCGAATCTGGAGATCGAGACATTTCTCGCGGGGGAACTGGAGAAGAACCCGCTGCTTGAGGCGCCCGCCATGACCGGCGAGGACACGCCCATGTCGGACCTGCCCGACTTCGATTATGACGCGCCCTCCGTGCAAGCCGAGGAAGGGCCGGCCGATACGCTGATCGCGCAGGGGCTGGGCGGGGCGGACAGTCCGCTGGATGTCGACTATGCCGCCGAAACGTTCATTGACGACGGCCCCGGCGACCGTGTGGCAAGCGCCGAGCGCGGGCTGGGGCTCAATGCGGGCGGCGCGGAATCGGGTGGGGCCTATAGCGAGGACGCGCCGGATTTCGACAGCTTCGCCAATCCCGAGGGCGGGCTGCACGAGCATCTTCTGGCGCAGGCGGGAACGCATCTGTCCGGTATCGATCTGGTGATTGCTGGGCAATTGATCGGGCAGATCGATGACGTCGGATATCTTGAGGCGGACCTGCTGCAGACCGCCTATGACCTGAAGGTTCCGCTGGCCGATGTCGAGCGGGTGCTGGCCGTCATCCAGACATTCGATCCTTCTGGCGTGGGTGCGCGAAGCCTGTCCGAATGTCTGGCAATCCAAGCGAAGGAGGCGGACCGCTACGACCCGTGCATGGCGCGGCTGCTCGACAATCTGGACCTTCTCGCTAAGGGTGCCTTGCCGCACCTGCGCCGCATCTGTGGCGTGGATGAGGAGGACATGGCAGACATGATCCAAGAATTGCGCGGATACGACCCCAAGCCGGGTCTGCGCTTTTCCGGCGAGAATGCGCCCGCAGTCGTGCCAGACCTGTTCGTGGCCCCGCGAGGGGAAGGCTGGGCGATCGAGATCAACACAGCGACACTGCCGCGCGTGCTGATCAACCGCAGCTATTATGTCGAGCTGGCGGGCGGGGCGCATGACAAGGCGTCGAAGGCATGGCTGGCCGATTGCCTGGCCAGCGCCAACTGGCTGGTGAAGGCGCTAGACCAGCGGCAGAAGACGATCATCAAGGTGGCGAGCGAAATCGTGAAGCAGCAGGAGGAATTCTTCCGCAAAGGCGTGGCGCATCTACGGCCGCTGACATTGCGCATGGTCGCCGATGCGATCGAGATGCATGAGTCGACCGTCAGCCGGGTGACGTCGAACAAATATCTGTCCTGCACGCGCGGATTGTTCGAACTGAAATATTTCTTCACCAGTTCGATCCAGTCGTCCGATGGCGGAGAAGCGGTCTCAGCCGAAGCGGTGAAGAGCCAGATCAAGGCGCTGATTGGGGCCGAGGACCCGAAGAAGATCCTGTCCGACGACACGCTGGTCGACCTGCTGCGCGACAAGGGCTTCGACATCGCGCGGCGGACGGTGGCGAAATATCGCGAGGCGCTGGGCATCGGGTCTTCCGTACAGCGGCGGCGGCAAAAGCTGCTGGGCGGCAAGGCGGCATGAGCGAGGCGATCGCTTATCTCAACGGGGATTATCTGCCGCTGGCGCAGACGCGGGTGTCGGTGCTGGACCGGGGCTTCCTGTTCGCCGACGGCATTTATGAAGTGGCGGCGGTGCTCGATGGGCGGCTGATCGACAATGATGCGCACCTCGCGCGAATGGCGCGGTCGGCGGGGGAGCTGGAAATTGCCCTGCCGCTGACCTTGGATGAGGTGGCTGGCGTGCAGGCGGAGTTGGTGCGGCGGAACGGCATGGAGAGCGGGCTGGTCTATGTGCAACTGACCCGGGGGACCGAAGGGGGCCGGGATTTCCTGCCGGGGCCGGAGACAGAGCCGACGCTGGTGATGTTCGTGCAGCACAAGGCGCTGGATGACCTGCCGGCGGCGCGGACCGGCATCAGGGTCAAAACGATACCGGACCTGCGCTGGGCGCGGCGGGACATCAAGAGCACCGCGTTGCTGGCGCAGGTGCTGGCGAAACGGGAAGCCGCAGCGGCGGGTTGCCAGGAAGCCTGGATGGTCGAGGACGGGCTGGTGACCGAGGGCGCGTCGTCGACCGCGTTCATCCTGACGCAAGACGATGTGCTGGTGACGCGACCGGATTCCCATGCGGTGCTGCCGGGCTGCACCGGCGCGGCGGCGCGGGCGCTGGCGGCGGAGCAGGGGCTGAGGCTGGAGCGGCGGGCGTTCAGCGTTGCGGAGGCTCTGGCGGCGAAAGAGGCGTTCATAACCAGCGCATCGACCTTCGTCGTGCCGGTCGTGGAGATAGACGGGCAACCGGTTAGCGACGGAAAGCCGGGGCCGGTCGCGGGGCGGTTGCGGGCGCTGTATATCGCCTTTGCCAGAGGATAATGTTTGCGGCGAAGTGTGTGGGTGGTTGGGGTGTGTATTCATCTCCAACATTTCCAACTGTTGGATTCATGTCGCCGCTGGACAGCCCCGCCCGGTAGCGCGCAGATAGGCGGCAGGAGACGGGGAGACGGGCATGACGCGCTTTTTCAGGCTGCTGCTGGTGATGATGCTGGGCCTGCTGCCGGTCGCGGCGGTCAGCGACGTCGCGCCGCAGGTGACGCTGGCGGTTCCCGGATCGGGCGACCCGCGCAGCGGCGCGATCGAGCGGTTCACCCTGCGCTTTTCCGAGGCGATGGTGCCGCTGGGCGATCCGCGCGCGACCGCCCCCGCCACGCTGGAATGCCCGGTCCCGGCCACCGGCCGCTGGGTCGACCAGAAGACCTATGTCTTTGAATTTGAACGCGCCCTTCCCGGCGGCCTGAATTGCAAGGTCTCCCTGCGCGACAGCCTGGCAAGCGCGCGCGGCGTCGCGATCGGCGGGACGCGCAGCTTCACGATCGACACCGGCGGCCCGTCCGCGCGGGCCGTGCTGGCGGGCGGCTATGGCGACATCGAGGAAGGCCAGGTGTTCCTGGTCGCCACCAATGTCGCGCCGGACCTGCGGTCCGTGGGCGCCTATGGCTATTGCGCGGTGGATGGCATCGGCGAGCGGATCGCGCTGGACGTGCTGCCCGCCAAAGTGTCCGAACAGGTGCTGACGGGCCTTGGCGAGAACAACTGGTATCTGCGAAACTTCCTCGAAAATGCCGGTTTGCCTGCCAAATTGTCCGCAAATGGCCCCGATCGCGCGAAAATACTGGCCCAAATCGTCGCAGTTCAGTGCCGCCGTCCGCTGCCGCCGGGCCGCGACATGGCGCTGGTGTGGGACGCGCATATCGCTGACGCGCACGGCAAGCAGGCCGCGCGCGACCAGCGGTTCGACTTCACCGTGCGCAAGGCGTTCACGGCGCGGTTCGAATGCCCGCGCGTCAATCCGCGCGCCGGATGCAACCCGGTGCAGGACAGCTATGTCCGCTTCGCCGCGCCCATCCCCCGCGCGACGGCGGCGGCGATCCGCCTGACCCTGCCGGATGGGAGCAGCCGCACGCCGACCTTCGGAGACGATGACAAGAGCGCGCAGGAGATTTCCGACATCACCTTCAAGGGGCCGTTCCCCGAGGCCGTGAGCGCGCAGATCTTGCTGCCAAAGGACGTCAAGGATTTCAGCGGGCGTATCTTGGAGAATCGCGAACGCTTCCCGCTGAAGGTCGCGTTCGACCATATGCCGCCGCTGGTGAAGTTCGCCGCGCCCTTCGGCATTGTCGAGGCGAATGAGGGCGGCGTCCTGCCCGTCACCGTGCGCGCGGTCGAGCCGCAACTGGCGCGGCGGGTGTCGTCCATCGGCGGCGCGAGCATGCGCGTCCCCACCGCCGACAAGGATGTCGCCGAGTGGCTGCGCAAGCTGGATAAGGCCGACGACGATGATTATCGCGACGAGCCGGATGGCAAGGGCGGAACGAAGAGCGTCAACTATACCGGCACGCAATCGCTGCTGGAGGGCAAGGGCAGCGCGATGACGCTGACGCTGCCAGGCGGCGGCAAGCAGTTCGAGGTGGTCGGCATTCCGCTGACCAAGCCCGGATTCTATGTGGTCGAACTGGCCAGCCCCACGCTGGGCCGCGCGCTGCTGGGGCGGAACGCGCCGCGCTATGTGGCGGCGGGCGCGCTGGTCACCAACATGGCAGTGCATTTCAAATGGGGCCGCCAAGGCTCGCTCGCCTGGGTGACGGCGCTGGACAGCGGCAAGCCGGTGGCGGGCGCGGACGTGCGCGTGACCGACAGTTGCACGGGCCAGCAATTCGCCGCCGGGCGCAGCGACGGGGAAGGGCGGCTGTTCATCAAGTCCGGCCTGCCGGAGCCGGAAACCTACGGCAATTGCGATGGCGACACGCATGTGCTGATGGTGTCGGCGCGCAACGGGGACGATTACAGCTTCACCCTGACCGACTGGGGGCAGGGGATTCGTCCCTATGATTTCGACCTGCCCTATGGCTGGTCGGCGCGCGACGACATCGTCCACACCATTTTCGACCGGACGCTGATCCGCGCGGGCGAGACGGTCAACATGAAGCATATCCTGCGCCGTCCGGTGGCGACCGGCTTCACGCTGGCCGGGGAGCTGAAAGGCACGCTGCGCCTGTCGCATCGCGGGTCCGACACGCAATTCGACATGCCGCTGTCGATCGGCCAGGATGGGATCGGCGAGAATGTCTGGACCGCGCCCGCCGGTGCGCCGATGGGCGATTACGACCTGCAGCTCATGATCGGCGACCGCACGATCTACACCAACCAGTCGATCCGGCTGGACGAGTTCCGCCTGCCGACGATGCGCGCCACGGTGACGGGACCGAAGGAGGAAGTGGTGCGCCCGTCGAGCGTGCCGCTGTCGCTGTTCGTCGGCTATCTGTCCGGCGGCGGCGCGGCGAACCTGCCGGTTTCCATCCGCACGGCATTCGACAGTGGCGGCGCGAGCCCGGACGGCTGGGACGGATGGACGTTCGGCGGCGCGGCGGTGAAGGAAGGCATCACCCGGCTGGACGATAATGGCGAAGCACCGACGCAGCCCTTGCCCTTTTCCCAGACCCTGCCCGTCACGCTGAACGGCGGCGGCACGGCGCAGACATCGGTCGAGATCGGCCAGCCGATCGACAATGAAACGACCATGACGGTCGAGATGGACTATCAGGACGCCAATGGCGAGACGCTGACCGCGAGCCGCCGGATCGCCCTGCACCCCGCCGCCGTGCAGTTGGGCATGAAGACCGACGGATGGCTGATGCGCGATACCGATCTGCGCCTGAAATTCGTGGCGCTAGGTCTGGATGGCAAGCCGATCAAGGGACAGAAGGTCGCGGTCGCACTCTACAGCCGCGAGGTCATCACCGCGCGGCGGCGGCTGATCGGCGGATTCTACGCCTATGACAATCAGGAGAAGGTGACGAAGGTCGATGCCGATTGTTCGGCCAAAACCGACGAGAAGGGGTTGGCCGACTGCGCGATGGACCCGGGCCTGTCGGGCGAAGTGACGGTGGTCGCGACGACGACCGACGCGCAGGGCAATGTCGCCCGCGCCGTCCGCTCCGTCTGGCTGGCGGGCGAGGATGAATGGTGGTTCGGCGGCGACAATGGCGACCGCATGGACGTGGTCCCCGAGCAGAAGGCGTACAAGGCGGGCGAGACCGCGAAATTCCAGGTGAAGATGCCATTCCGGTCCGCCACCGCGCTGGTCACGGTGGAGCGCGAGGGCGTGCTGTCGAGTTTCGTCACCCAGCTGTCGGGCAAGGACCCGGTGGTGGAGGTGCCGATGCCCGCCGCCTATGCGCCGGACGTCTATGTCTCCGTCATGGCCGTGCGCGGGCGCATCGGCGGGTGGAAGCTGTGGTTCGCCGACCTTGCGCGGCGCTGGCACCTACCGTTCTTCAGCCGGGAGGGGGCAAGCCCGACCGCGCTGGTCGATCTGGCCAAGCCAAGTTACCGCATCGGCATCGCCAAGGTGCAGGTGGGCTGGGAAGGCCATAGCCTGGGCGTCACCGTGAATACCGACAAGCCGAAATATGCGGTGCGCGAGACGGCGCAGGTCGATGTCGCGGTGACGGAGCCGGGCGGCAGGCCCGCAAAGTCTGCGGAGATCGCCTTTGCCGCCGTGGACGAGGCGCTGCTGCAGCTTGCGCCCAATGACAGCTGGAAAGTGCTGGACGCGATGATGGGCGACCGGACGCTCGACGTGCTGACCTCCACCGCGCAGACGCAGGTCGTCGGCAAGCGCCATTATGGCAAGAAGGCGGTCGAGGCGGGCGGCGGTGGCGGCAGCGAGTCCGCCGTTACGCGCGAGGATTTCCGCCCCGTGCTGTTGTGGAAGGGCCGGGTAAGGCTGGACGCCAACGGCCATGCGCGGGTCGCGGTGCCGCTGTCCGACAATCTCTCCTCCTTCCGCATGGTCGCGATCGCGACATCGGGCGCTGACCTGTTCGGCACGGGGCAGACGAGCGTGCGGACGGTGCAGGACCTGACCATCTATTCGGGCGTGCCGCCATTGGTGCGCAGCGGCGACTGGTTCGGATCGACCTTCACCCTGCGCAACGGATCGGCGCGGGCGATGAAGGTGACGGCGACGGTGAAGCTCAATCCCGGCATCGCGACCGGCAAGCCGCTGACGGTGACGATCCCGGCGGGCGGGGCCGCGCCGGTGACATGGAACCTGCGCGCGCCGACGGGCATCGACCGGATCGGCTGGACGGTCGAGACGAAGTCCGCAGACGGCAAGGCCGTGGACCGGGTGGTCGTATCGCAGGATGTCGTCCCCGCCGTGCCGGTGGAGGTATGGGCGGCGACGCTGATGCGGGTGGGGCCGGGCGCTTCGGTGCCGGTGGCCGCGCCCGCCGGAGCATTGGGCGGCGGTTATGTCGACGTGAAGCTGTCCGATACGCTCGCGCCGCCGCTTGGCGGTGTGCGGGCCTATATGACGGCCTATCCCTTCAACTGTTTCGAGCAGCAAACGTCGCGGGCGATCGCTCTGGGCGATGCGGGCATGTGGGCGGCGATTGCAGGGTCGATCCCGGCATATCTCGATGGCAATGGCCTGCTGCGATACTTCCCCAGCGATCGGTTGAGCGGATCGCCGGAGCTGACCGCCTATGTGCTGTCCGGCGCGGCGGCGGCGGGCTTTGCCATTCCCGAGGCGTCGAAGGCGCGGATGGTCGAGGCGATGAAGGCGGTGGTCGAAGGTCGGCTGGACCGCGAGGCCGAGGGGCCGGCGGACGCAAGGCTGCTGAAGGTCGCGGCGCTGGCGGCGCTGGCGCGCAATGGGCAGTCCAGCCCGGCGCTGGTGGGCGGTATCGACCTGGTGCCCGCCGACATGCCGACCGGGACGCTGGCCGACTGGATGACGATCATCGACCGGACGCCCGGCCTTGCCAATGCCGCGCAGTTGCGGGCGACGGCGGAGCAGATGTTGCGTAGTCGCCTGGTCTATGAGGGCACGCGGCTTGATCTGGCCGATCGGGCCAATGCGCCATGGTGGATGATGGTCAGCAGCGACGAGATGGCGATCAAGGCGATGGACGCGGTGCTTGGTCGGCGCGGGTGGGAGAATGAGGTTCCCAAGATGATGGTCGGCGTCGCCCAGCGGCAGCAGCGCGGCCATTGGGACACGACCCCGGCCAATGCCTGGGGCGCGATCGTCGCGCGGCGCTTCGCCAGCCTCTATCCGGGGAGCGCGATCACCGGGACGACGAGCGTGGCGCTGGGGAATGTCACGCGCAGCCAGAGCTGGCCGATGGCGGCGGATGCTTCTCCGTTGCGGCTGCCGCTGTCGAATGGGCGGCTGAGCCTGACGCAGAGCGGGGGGGCGGGGCCGTGGGCGACCGTTTCCGTGTCGGCCGCCGTGCCGCTGCGCCAGCCTTTGTTCGCAGGCTATCGCATGACCAAGGCGGTGTCCTTCGTCTCGCGCAAGCATCCCGACCGGATCACGCGCGGCGACGTGATGAAGGTCAGCATCACCGTGGACGCGACCGCCGAGCGCAACTGGGTGGTGGTGAGCGATCCGGTGCCGCCGGGCGCGACGATCGTCGGCGATCTGGGCGGGCAGTCCTCGATCTTCGGCGCGGCGGCGGGCGGTGGCGAGGGCGTGCAGCCAAGCTATGTCGAGCGCGGGCGCGACGCGTGGCGGGGCTATTTCGCATGGGTACCGGCGGGACGGTTCATGGTGAGCTATGTGGTGCGGTTGAACGGCACGGGCGCGTTCGGCCTGCCGCCGAGCCGGGTGGAGGCGATGTATTCGCCGGAAATCCGCGCACAGGTGCCGAACCGGGGGCTGAAAGTGGAGCGGCGGTGAGGGTGACGGACTGTCATTCCCAAACTCCGTTCGTGTCGAGCGTAGTCGAGACACCATGATCCCAAGCCATCCCGAGGTCCCTCGACTTCGCTCGGGACGAACGGATGTGGGTGTTCGGCATGAGATCTACCTGCGCGCCGCGTGCTCCTGCGCACGCAGGAGCCCAGGGTGTGGGGCAAGACCGTGCCTCGGGAGATTTCTGGGTTCCTGCGTGCGCAGGAACACGGGGGGATGATCCGGCGATTTCTTACAGTCAGACATCCGCTGATTGCGGCCGGCGGAGTTTTGCTGCTCGCAATCGCGACGCTCTACATCCTCACCCTGCCGCCGGCGCTTCCCGCCTATGCCAAAGTCGTGGCCGACTGGCACCCCAGCGAGGCATGGCTGTATGACCGGGACGGGCGGCTGATCGACAGCGAGCGGGTGGATTTCCGGGCGCGGCGGCTGGCGTGGATGCCGCTGGACAAGGTCAGTCCGGCGCTGGTGGAGAGCGTGCTGGCGTCCGAGGACCGGCGGTTCCGCTATCATGACGGCGTCGACTGGGTGGCGATGGGCAATGCGGTGCGGCTGCGCCTGACGGGCGGCAGGTCGCGCGGCGCATCGACCATTTCCATGCAGGTGGCGGCGTTCCTGGCGCCCGACCTCGCCCGGCCCGGCGCGCGCGGGTGGCGGGACAAACTGCGGCAGATGCGCGCGGCGCGGGCGCTGGAGGCAGGGTGGACGAAGGATGAGATACTGGCCGCCTATCTCAACCTCGCGCCGTTCCGGGGGGAGGCGCAGGGGGTGGGCGCGGCGGCGGTCAGCCTGTTCGGCAAGGGCGCGGACGCGCTGTCGCGGCAGGATGCGCTGATGCTGACCGCGCTGCTGCCCAATCCGAGCGCGACGCCCGAGCAGGTGGCGGCACGGGCGTGCCGGCTGGGCGGACTGACCGACTGTTCGGCGATGCGGGCGGCGGCGGCGAGCGCGCTGTCGGCGGCGCGGAGCCGGGCGCTGGACCCCGGCCTCGCGCCGCACCCTGCCGCGCATCTGCTGACGAAACCGGGCATGAAGGTGATAACGACGATCGACGCGCGGCTGCAGCGGCTGGCGGTGATCGCGCTCAGGCGGCAGTTGCAGGGGCTGGGCGCGGACCGGGCGCGGGACGGCGCGGTGGTGGTGGTCGACAATGCGAGCGGCGACGTGCTGGCCTATGTCGGCGGCGTCGGGCTGGGATCGACGGCGGCGGCGGTGGACGGGGCGGACGCATACCGGCAGGCGGGATCGACGCTGAAACCCTTCCTCTACGCGCAGGTGATCGAGCTCGGGTGGCTGACGGCGGCGTCGATCCTGGAGGATTCGCCGGTGCAACTGGACACGGCGTCGGGCCTTTATGTGCCGAAGAATTACGACCGGAGCTTCAAGGGGCCGGTGTCGGTGCGCAGCGCGCTGGCCGGATCGCTGAACGTACCCGCGGTGCGCGCGCTGCTGCTGGACGGGGTGGAGACATTCCGCGATCGCCTGTGGGACATGGGCTATCGCGGGCTGACCGAGGACGGGAGCTATTACGGGTTCAGCCTGGCGCTGGGGTCGGCGGAGGTGACGCTGCTGGAGCAGGCCAACGCCTACCGGACGCTGGCGAATGGCGGGCAATGGTCGCCGCTGCGGCTGCGGGCGGAGGACAGGCATGAATCTCCCCGCAGGATCGTGTCGGCGCAGGCCGCGTGGATCATATCCGACATATTGTCCGACCCGTCGGCGCGCACCCGGACGTTCGGCGTCGATTCCGCGCTGCGCCTGCCCTTCTGGACTGCGGTGAAGACCGGCACATCGAAGGCGATGCGCGACAATTGGTGCGTGGGCTATTCGGATCGCTTCACGGTCGCCGTGTGGGTCGGCAATCTGGAGGGCGATTCCATGAAGGCGGTGTCGGGAACCAGCGGCGCGGCGCCGGTGTGGCGCGACATCATGATGGCGCTGCACGCGGGCCGGCCGGGACAGGCGCCGCCGCGCCCGGACGGGATCGAGCAGCGGCGGGTGGCGTTCCAGAACAATGTGGAGCCGCAGCGAGACGAATGGTTCCTGAAAGGCACGGGTCAGCCAGCCCTAGCCTTCGCGCCGGAAGCCGCCCGCCGCCCGCGCATCGTCAATCCGGTGGCGGGCAGCGTCTATGCGCTGGACCCGGACATCCCGATCGACCGGCAGCGGCTGGGCGCGGAGGTGACGGGGGTGGTGACGGGGCACCGGCTGCTGCTGGACAATCATGATCTGGGCGATGCCGATGCGCGGCCGCAGATATTGGCGGGGCCGGGGATGCACAGGCTGGCGCTGATCGATCCTTCGGGAAGGATCGTGGATCAGGTGCGGTTTGTGGTGCGGTGATTGTCACGCCATCCAATTGGTTGGCAGGCTGTCAGAAAATCCAGCGTGCTCCTGCGAAAGCAGGAGTCCAGGCCTTGAAGCGCGAAGCCACCCTGGGCTCCTGCTTTCGCAGGAGCACGATTCTCATCTGACAAGGCAAAGCGCGAACCGAACGGGAGTCGGTAAAACGGGGTGGGGAGTTTGCGGCATATGAAGACCAACTCTGGCGCTCCGCCGTCCGACATCCTATCTGGCTGGCACATCTTCCTTCCCTTCCCCAATCGACACGAGGACGCACATGGCGACGGCATATGAGGCACGGCTTGGACTCTATATCGGCGGCGAGTGGCTGACCGGCGCGGGGCGCGATACGCATGACGTGCTGAACCCGGCGAGCGGCGCGGGGCAGGGCGGGTTGCCACTGGCGACCGCCGACGATCTGGACCGGGCGCTGGATGCGACCCAGCGCGGCTTTGCGCTTTGGAGCAAGACCGCGCCGGAACAGCGCGCCGCCGTGCTGAACAAGACCGCCGCCCTGATCCGCGAGCGCGCCGACCTGCTGGCGCGCCTCGCGACGCTGGAGGAAGGCAAGATCCAGGCGGAGGCCAAGGGCGAAGTGCTGGCGTCCGCCGCCCTGCTCGATTTCCATGCCGGCGAGGCGGTGCGCATCTATGGCCGGGTGCTGCCGCGCCCCAGCGGCACGCGATCGCTGGTGCTGCATCAGCCGGTGGGGCCGGTCGCGGCCTTCTGCGCCTGGAACTTCCCAGTGATGAACGTGGTGCGCAAGATCGCCCCGGCGATCGCGGCGGGCTGTTCGATCATCCTCAAGCCGAGCGAGGAGACGGCGGGCTGCGCCGTCGAGGTGCTGCGCTGCTTCCAGGATGCGGGCCTGCCCGGCGACGTCGCGCAATGCGTTTTCGGCGTGCCCGACATGGTGTCGCGCCAGTTGCTGGCGTCGCCCGTCACAAGGAAGCTGAGCTTCACCGGATCGGTGCCGGTCGGCAAGCATCTGATGAAGCTGGCCGCCGACACGATGATGCGCACGACGATGGAGCTGGGCGGGCATGGCCCGGTATTGGTGTTCGACGATTGTGACCTGGACAAAACGCTGGATATCCTAGTCACGCACAAGTTCCGCAATGCGGGGCAGGTCTGCGTGTCGCCGACGCGCTTCACCGTGCAGGAGGGCATTTACGACCGCTTCGTCGCAGGCTTCGCCGAGCGGACCAAGGCGCTGAAGATCGGCGACGGCATGGACGCGGGCAGCCAGATGGGGCCGATGGCCAATCCGCGCCGTCCCGAAGCCATCGCCGCGATGGTCGAGGATGCGCGCGCCGAGGGGGCCAAGGTGCTGGCTGGCGGCGAGCGGAGCGGCAATGCGGGCTTCTTCTTCCAGCCGACGGTGCTGGCCGACGTGCCGCTGTCCGCCAAGGTGATGAATGAGGAGCCGTTCGGGCCGCTGGCGATGATCCGGCCCTTCGGCACGTTCGACGAAGCCGTGGCGGAGGCCAACCGCCTCCCCTTCGGCCTTGCCGCCTATTGCTTCACCGAGAGCGGACGCCGACAGAATATGCTGGGCGATGCGATCGAGGCCGGCATGGTCGCGATCAACAATGTGCGCCTAAGCTATCCCGACAGCCCGTTCGGCGGGGTGAAGGACAGCGGCCACGGGTCCGAGGATGGTCCGGAGGGGATCATGGCGCATATGATCACCAAGGCGGTGCATATTTCTTAGGGGATTTGGAACCCACATTGATTTGCCCAACAATTCCGTTCGTCCTGAGTGCCACTGAGCGAAGTCGAAGTGGCGTATCGAAGGACTTGGTGCCTGGCGCGGATGCTTCGATACGGGCCTTCGGCTTCGCTCAAGCCCTACTCAGCACGAAAGGAGGTTGGAAAAGCGGATTTATCCGGCGACCACCGCCATTGATCCCT
>JAHFPU010000197.1 GCA_023266635.1 Sphingobium sp. | reverse complement strand
GCCATCGGAACCCGCGACAGGCCTTCCTGATCCGATGCCTCTCCCGTCCCGCCTGATCAAGGCGGTGCCCAGCCTTGAAGACATCGAGTGGCCGCCGCCCATCAAGCGCGTCTCCTGGGTCAATGAGGAACCGCTCGAACTCACGGAAATCGCTCCCGAGCCACTGCTCCCTCCGGAACCACAGCAGGAAAGCCCCCCCGAAGAGCCTTCGGAGACCGTCGACGTTTCTCACCCCGCCATCGACCACAGTCCGCCCGCGCAGGATATTCCCGAAGAGGCCGAAGTCGCCCCTACGGCGCAACCCATTCCCCTGCCCATCGTCAACACGCTGGCCGTTCGCGTCGTCTTTGCCGCGCCTGCCCCAGCGACGGTCCCACCGCCGACTGTCATATCGCTGTTCGCTGCCGTGCCCCTGCCCGTCCCCGCGAACGATCCTGAGCCTGTTCCGCAGATCGCGCCTGCGCCTGTCATAGAACTCAAGCATGCGCAACAGCAGGTCACTGTCGCCGCCCATCCATCCGTATTTGGCCATTTCCAGGAAGCGCTGACCGCATTCGAGCAAGCCAATCCAGACGTGGCGATCGCCCTGGAACTGGACGCTTTCACGGCCATGCGGGCCGAACCACTGCTTGCCTCCGGCGAGGTCGATATCGTCTATTACTATGCAATGGGTGAGCGGGAGCGCTTCGAATCCCGCTA
This sequence comes from Sphingobium sp., assembly GCA_023266635.1. GTDB lineage: Bacteria > Pseudomonadota > Alphaproteobacteria > Sphingomonadales > Sphingomonadaceae > Sphingobium. The sequence goes on along the minus strand of JAHFPU010000197.1, from coordinate 3,974 downwards.
TGTCTGGAGCGAAAGCCTGTCGATCTTCATCGGCGCCGACCACCGGCTTGCGCGCCTGGACGCTATCACCGTGGAGGATCTTGTCGGCGTTCGCCCAGTCCTGCTCGGATCGCGCAATCCACTCCGCCCCATTCTCGACAATGCGATGATCCGCGGTGGTGTCGATCTTTGGCATCCAGCGCTGGAAACCGACAATCTCTACGACATCATGACCGCCGTTCGGGACGGCAAAGGCTATTTCGCGGCGTTCGGCCCGCTGGCCCGGGATTTCGGGAAGATGCCGGGCATCCGCCGCCTGCCGCTCGTCGATCCGCTCCCTCCGGTCGAGGTGCGCCAAGCCGTGCGAGAGGATGTGCGCAATGATCCCGTCGTGTCCTCACTGGCGGAATATCTGTTCCGCTAAGCCAAAAGCTTCGGATTCCCCACCTTATCCATCAATTGCCCGCTTTTCGCGACAAAGCGTGCTGCGCCGCACAAATACAGTTGATATGTTGTATCATCCTATTTAGGAGCGGACATCCCCCTCCCGAATCAGGATGTTATCCCCTATGCTTCGTTCGACAGTCCTTGCCGGTTCCGCCTTGTTCGCGCTCGCACTGTCACAGCCAGCCCTTGCCGATGATGCGGCCGACGCGGGCGGCGACAAGCATCATGAACAGCAATCCAATGACATTGTCGTCACCGGAGTCCTGCAACGCACCCAGGCGGACATCCTGTCAGGTACATCGGTCATCACCGGCGCGGAACTGACCCGGGACATGCGCCCGACCATCGGCGATACTCTCGCGCATCAGGCCGGCGTGTCGTCCACCTCGTTCGGTCCCAACGCCTCGCGGCCCATCCTGCGCGGTTTTCAGGGTGAGCGTGTCCGCATCCTGACCGACGGCATCGGCAGCTTCGACGTGTCCAACACCTCGGTCGACCATGCCGTCGCGATCAATCCGCTAACGGCCGAACGGATCGAGGTTCTGCGTGGCCCCGCCGCCCTTCTCTATGGGTCCTCCGCCATCGGCGGCGTCGTCAATGTCATCGACAGCCGTATTCCGCGCCACATCCCCGATGAGCCGGTCCATATCGACGGCATGGTCACCTATGGCTCCGCATCGGATGAGCGCTCGGGCTCGGGCAAAATAGAAGTTCCCATCGGCGACAAGCTGGTCGCCCATGTCGACGGTAGCTGGACGAAGACCGGCGACCTCGACACCGGCAATTATATCCTGACCCCCGCCCTGCGCGCCCAGGCGGCAGCCAGCGCAGACCCGGAGATCGCCGACCTCGCAACCTTGCGCGGAAAGCTGCCCAACAGTTCGGCGAAGAACTGGGAAGTCGCGGGAGGCTTGGCGCTCATCACCGACAACGGCAATCTCGGCTTCTCGGTAAACCATATCGACAATTTCTACGGCGTGCCGATCCGCTATTCGCTCGACCCGGAGACTGAGGCCGAGCAGGTGCGCCTCCACATGAAGCAGACCCGCGCCGACCTGCGCGCGGAGATCAATACCAGCGGCGGTTTTATCGACTCCATCCGCTTCCGTACCGGCTGGGCCGACTATCAGCATCAGGAGATCGAGGACACCGGCGCGGTGGGCACAACCTTCTACAACCAGTCTCTCGAATCCCGCCTGGAGCTGATCCAGTCGAAGACCGGTGGATGGGAGGGGGCCATCGGCGGCCAGTTCATGATCCGCGACTTCCATGTGATCGGCGAGGAGAAATTCCTGCCGAAGAATGAAACGCAGCAGTTCGGCCTCTTCACCCTGCAGTCGCTGGACCTTGGCAAGACCCGGCTTGAGGCGGGCGGGCGCTTCGAACACAGCATCCTGTCGGCCGACGCCGACGCGCAACTGGGTAATGACGCCTTCAATCGCACCTTCGACACCATATCGCTGTCGGCAGGCGCAAGCCATGAGATCGCGCCGGGCTGGCGTGTCGGCCTGAACCTGGCCCGCACCGAGCGCGCGCCGTCCGCAGAAGAACTGTTCGCTCGCGGCAACCACGCCGGCACGCAGGCGTTCGAACTGGGCAATCCGGATTTCAATAAGGAGCGCAGCCTCGGCCTGGAGGCGACCCTGCGCGGCAAGGGTGACGGCTACACGGTCTCGCTCTCGGCCTATGGCAACCGGTTCAACAACTATATTTACGAAACGCTGGTGGACGATGCGGCCTGTCAGTCCGTTAATGGCGGCGCACCGCTCGATTTCCCCTGCTATCAAAACTTCCAGGCCAAGGCGAAATATTACGGGTTCGAGGCTGAGGGATCGGTCAAGCTGGCGCAGCTTGGACAGTTCTCGCTCAACGCCGACGGCATTGCCGACTATGTCCGCGCCACCGTCACCGGCTCCGGCCCCGCCCCGCGCATTCCCCCGCTCCGCCTGCTTGGCGGTCTGGAATTGCAGGGCGACCGACTGAGCGCACGTGGCGAGGTCGAGCATACGTTCGACCAGAACCGCATCAACCCAAGCGAAACGCCGACCGACGGCTTCACGCTGGTGAACGCCAGCATCTCCGTGAAGCCTTTCGCGGGCAACAGCCAGACGAGCATCGTCCTGTCCGCCAATAACATCTTCGATGTGGAGGCGCGCCGCCACGCCAGCTTCCTGAAGGACTATGCGCCCCTCGCGGGCCGCGACATCCGCATCACGGCGCGCTTCGGGATTTAAAGCCGTCTAAGCGAGCGCGATTATGACGATCGCGCTCGCCTGATCGCTTGCGCATTCTGCGCCAGCGCAGCGCCGGAATTGCCCGTTACGGACAGGCGGTAGGTCACCATAACCGCCTGATGATCGGAAAGGGCAAGGCCCGCCGGATCAGGGGCAAAGCGTATGGCGGCGGACACCGGCCGGACCATGATTTGCGAACTGGCGAAGGATAGCTGCCAATCATTATTCCTTTTGCCTTGCGCAATCGCGCCGAAGCCAGCGGCGGGGCTGCAGCGCGTTGAGGGCTTGCCGCAAATCGCGAACGTGGCCTCCGAGCCTGCGCCGCCTTCAGCCTCGCTCCAGCGCACGCTGCTTTGCCGAAGCGCCGCGATCCTCTGCGGGTCCGAGTCCAGATTAAGGTCCGCGCCAAAGATCATCGGCAGGCGCGGATCGGAATTGGCCGCAACGAAGCGATCCAGCGCCGCCATCTGCCGGACAAATGCCTCATTGGCATGGGGGATTGGCGTGCGGGTTGGTTTGCGCGAGTTCATATGGGCGGTCATGATTTCCACAGGCACCGGCAATCCGGGCACCGCGATCCGCGCCAGCATAACCCCCTTATTGGCCAGGCAATCATAGCCCGCGCATGCCGTTCGCGGGAATGCCGCGCGCCGCGTGCCGAGAATCGGATAATCCGACATCAGCACCAGCCCGCTGGACAGATAGGCGCCGTAGCCCTCTCCTCGCCATGGGTAACGGGCGGGCATGGGTCGCCCTTCATCGGCTGGCGCAAGGTCGTTGCTATCTGGGCCATAGGCGACATGCGCATAACCCGCACGGGCCGCAATGGCGCGCGCGTCGCTTGAAAAGGCTTCCTGCAGAACGACTACGTCCGGCGCGGCACCGTCCGCGCGCATTGCCCGCAAACGGTCACCGATAGCGGCGAGTTCGGCCGATCGGTCGTCGGTAACGGGCCAGGGAAGGCCCTTCACATTATAATTCATGACCCGGAGCGATACGCCGCCGCCTTGGCTCGCCGCGAGGGAAACCGGAGGCGCATCGAAACCATCCTTCGCGACCGGCGTCGAACCGCCGGTCGGCGCGGCGAGAAAGAAAGCCCCAATCACCAGCAACAGCTCTTGTCTCATTTCTGTCCTTCAAATGTCACTGATTTGTAACATGAGAGACACGGCCTGTCAGGCGGATTTCGGAATGGACTCAATTGGATGAAATCAGGCGGGCAGGCTGGCGAACATTGCACGCCGTAAAATATCGTCATCCCGGACTCGATCCCACAACTGTCCGGGATTCACAATTTGAGTAGCAGTTGTGGCG
>JAHFPU010000061.1 GCA_023266635.1 Sphingobium sp. | reverse complement strand
CGATCGGATCGGGCCTTGGCATCCAGAACAAGGTGACGATCCGCCTGATCGTGGAAGGCACCAAGCTGCCGGTGCTGGTCGATGCGGGCGTGGGCACGGCGTCCGATGCGGCGATCGCGATGGAACTGGGCTGCACCGGCGTCCTGATGAACACCGCGATTGCCGAGGCGCAGGACCCGATCATGATGGCCGGCGCGATGAAGCGGGCCGTCGAATCGGGCCGCATGGCGTACCGCGCCGGGCGGATGGGGCGGCGGATGTATGCCGATCCGTCGAGCCCGCTTGCCGGCCTCATTTGATCCGGACCGTAATTCTTTAGTCTAAACGGACCGTTCCGCGGCTGGCGCGGCAAGATTTTGGAAACCAATATACCGCCTCATCGGACATGAACTGCGCCGGGAGTTAGGTTTATGGGTGTTCAAGTGATGGAATTCAGCCGCAGCACGGGTCGTGCGGAACGCGATGACAATTGGCCCTTCATCGGGTCGAGCGTAAAGGTGGTTGCGCCGCATGTGCCGGGGGATTCCCGCCAGGCGGTCGCAGAAAAGATCCAGAAATTCTGCGCGCTGCGTCAGGATGCGTTCGACGGCATCATCCATGACGCGCCGTTTAACCTGCTGGTCGATATGTATCTGAGCGAAAGCAAGGGCCGCCGCGTTTCGGTCGGCGATGCATGTCTTGCCTCACGCGCGCCGCAGACGACGGCCCTGCGCGCCATCCAGATGCTGGTCGAGGACGGCACTATCGAGCGCACGGGCGACGCCAGCGACAATCGCCGCAAGCTGCTGCTGCTGACCGCCAAGGGGCGCGAGCAGGTCGTGCGTTTCATCGACCGCTTCGCCGCGCTGGGTGGCTTTTAAATAATTTGTAATGTCGGAAGGTGGGAACGGTTGGGCCGTTGACTCATTGATATAGCGAGCATGCGCAGGCTGTGCATCGCTGCCAAATCAAGGAGATGCCCGATGGGTGAACTGATCGACAAGGCTAAAGGCTATGCGAACGAAGCGGCCGGAAATGCCAAGCAGGTCGCAGGCGAAGCGCGCAACGACCCCAACCAAAAAGCCGAAGGCAAGGGTCAGGAGCTGAAGGGCAAGGCGCAGAAGCTGGCCGGTAGCATCAAGGGGGCGATGGGCGACAAGGTCTGAGCTTCCCAACCCGAATTATGAGGAAGGCCGCACCAGCATATGGGGCGGCCTTTTTTCATGGCGATATCTCGCAAATAGAATTCGCAACTCCAGGTTCTGACGGAAATTGACCGGGGCGCGTGGCCAACCTATGGCCGTCCGCAACCTTTATCGTTGGGGAATGGCTGATGAAGAAAGTGTTTGCGGACGCCGCGTCCGCATTGGACGGCCTGTTGTTCGATGGAATGCATTTGTGTGCCGGCGGTTTCGGTCTTTCGGGCATTCCCGAGCGCTTGATCGACGCAATCCTGGCGGCGGGGACGAAGGACCTGACTATCGCCTCCAACAATGCCGGTATCGACGGCGAGGGTCTTGGCAAGCTGCTCCGCACGCGGCAGGTCAAGAAGATGATATCCTCCTATGTCGGCGAGAATAAGGAGTTTGAGCGGCAGTATCTGGCGGGCGAACTGGAGGTGGAATTCTGTCCGCAGGGCACACTGGCGGAGCGCTGCCGCGCTGGTGGCGCGGGCATTCCCGGCTTCTACACCAAGACCGGCGTCGGTACGGCGGTGGCCGAGGGCAAGGAAGTCAAGAATTTCGACGGGCAGGACTATATCCTCGAGCGCGGCATCTTCGCCGACCTGGCTATCATCAAGGGCTGGAAGGCGGACGAGAGCGGCAACCTGATCTTCCGCAAGACCGCGCGCAACTTCAACCAGCCGATGGCGACGGCGGCGAAAATCTGCGTCGCTGAGGTCGAGGAGATCGTACCGACCGGTAGCCTGGACCCGGATGGCATTCATCTGCCCGGCATCTATGTGAAGCGCATGATCGTCGGCGCCCCCTATGACAAGAAGATCGAATTCCGGACCGTTCGTCAGAGGGAGACCGCATAATGCCCTGGAGCCGTGATGACATGGCCGCGCGCGCGGCGAAGGAATTGCAGGACGGTTTCTATGTGAACCTGGGCATCGGCATCCCGACGCTGGTGGCGAACCATATCCCCGCCGGGGTCGAGGTGACGCTACAGTCGGAGAACGGCATGCTGGGCATCGGGCCTTTCCCCTATGAGGGCGAGGAGGATGCCGACCTGATCAACGCAGGCAAGCAGACGATCAGCGAATTGCCGCAGACGGCCTACTTCTCGTCCTCCGACAGCTTCGCGATGATCCGGGGCGGGCATATCGACCTGACCGTGCTGGGCGCGATGGAGATTGCGCAGAATGGCGACATCGCCAACTGGATGATCCCGGGCAAGATGATCAAGGGCATGGGCGGCGCGATGGACCTGGTCGCGGGCGTCAAGAAGATCATCGTCGTCATGGAGCACAACTCCAAGGACGGCAGCCCGAAGTTCATCCCCGAATGCACCCTGCCGCTGACGGGCAAGAATGTCGTCGACATGATCATCACCGACCTGGCCGTATTCCAGCGGCCCGATCATGACAGCCCGTTCAAGCTGATCGAACTGGCGCCGGGCGTCACTGCCGAGGACGTGGCGGCAAAAACGACGGCGCATTATATTTCCTAGTTCCGTTCCGGTGGGGCCGGAGCGGGGGAGCGTGCAAGAATGCGGGTTCTTCTGACCGGTTCGTCCGGCTGGCTCGGCCGTCATCTGGCCCCGCGCCTTCGTGGGGCGGGGCATGAGGTGGTCGGGCTGGATGTCGCGGAGGGTAGCGATACGCATGTGGTGGGAAGCGTTGCGGATCGCGCGCTGATCGACCGTACCTTTGCCGATCATGGGATCGAGGCGGTGATCCATGCCGGCGCGCTGCACAAGCCGGACATTGCGCGCTATCCCGCGCAGGCGTTCGTCGATGTGAATGTGACCGGCACGCTCAACCTGCTGGAAGCGGCGGTTGGGGCTGGTCATAATCGCTTCGTCTTCACCTCGACCACATCGTTGATGATTACGCAGCGGATACGCGCGGGGAAAGGCGGTGGGGCGAAGGCCTCGGCGTGGCTGGACGAGAATAGTGGACCGCTGGAGCCCCGGAACATGTATGGCGTGACGAAACTGTCCGCTGAGCATCTGTGTCGGCTGCATCATCTGGAGCATGGGCTGAACGTCGCGATCCTGCGCACCGGCCGGTTCTTTCCGGAGGATGACGACATGGCGGGCGAGATCGACCATGACGGCCCCAACACCAAGGCGAACGAGTTCCTCAACCGCCGCCTGACCGTGGGCGATGCTGCGGACGCGCATCTGTTTGCGCTCAAGCGCGCAGGTAGTTTGGGGTGCGAGACGTTCGTGCTTTCTGCGCCCACGCCATTTTTACGCGAGGATGCGGAGGAATTGATGGCGGATGCCCCCGCTGTAATCGCGCGGTATTTTCCGGACGCGAAAGACCTGTACGGCAGGGCAGGCTGGTCGCTGCCCGCGCATATCGACAGGGTCTATGATGCGGGCAAGGCCGAGCGGCTGCTGGGTTTCCGATGCCGAACGGATTTCCGCGCCGTGCTCGACGCATTGCGCGATGGTGTGCGCATGCCGTTCGACCATGACCCACATTATGTGTCGCCCAAGGAGCTATAAGCTGAGCTTGTAGATCGTGCGGGATTTTCGTTTGGCGGGGCCGCGCAATCGACCTTAAGCGGCGACCGAGGGAGACAGGCATGGCCTACACATTGATCACCGCAAACCGGAACTATTCCAGCTGGTCGCTGCGGCCATGGGTGCTGATGAAGGCGCTGGGTATTTCCTTCGCAGACCGGATCGAGCCGTTCACCAAGCCCGTGAACTATGAGGATTTCCGCAGCTTTTCGCCCACGGGTCAGGTGCCATTGCTGATCGACGGCGCACGCAGCGTATGGGATTCGCTCGGCATCGTCCTGTATCTGGCGGAGCGTCATGCGGGCGTGTGGGCAAAGGATGAGGCGGCGCGCGCCTGGGCGCAGAGCGCGACGGCGGAGATGCACAGCGGCTTTTCCACCCTGCGCAACGATTGCACCATGAATGTCGGCGTGCGGGTGAAGCCCAAGGCGATGTCGGCGGCGCTGAACAAGGATGTCGCGCGGCTTGGCGAATTGTGGGCGCAGGGTTTGTCGGCGTTCGGCGGGCCGTGGCTTGCGGGGCCGGATTTCACGGCGGTCGATGCCTTCTTCGCGCCCGTCGCCTTCCGGGTGAGGACCTATGGTCTGGACGTTGGTGAAGCCGGGCGGGCGTGGGTCGATCGCATCCTCGATCACCCCGCGATGCGGCAATGGGAGGCGGAGGCGCTGGCCGAAGACTGGCGCGAGGAAAGCCATGAGGCGGATCTTGCGGCCTGTGGCGCGATCATTGCGGATTACCGCACCGCATAGGAAATTCGCATCGGCGCGCGAATCACCCCCTTTAACCATTGCTCGGATGGGTTTAGGGGGCTGTCATGACTAAGCCACGCACGCTGTACGAGAAAATCTGGGACGCCCATGTCATCGAACGCCGGGATGACGGCACATGCCTCATCTATATCGACCGGCACATCATCCATGAGGTGACCAGTCCCCAGGCGTTTGAGGGCCTTCGCCTGGCGGGCCGCACGGTGCGCCGGCCGGACCTGACGCTGGCGGTTCCCGACCATAATCTGCCGACGACGGCGCGAGTGGACCCGCAAGGCAAACGGCTGCCGATTGCGGACGCTGAAAGCGCAGAGCAACTGGCCGCGCTGGAGCGCAATGTCGCCGAGTTCGGCATTCCCTATATCGGCGCGACCGACGCGGCGCAGGGGATCGTCCATGTCGTCGGTCCCGAGCAGGGCTTCACCTTGCCCGGAACGACGCTGGTGTGCGGCGACAGCCACACGGCGGCGCATGGCGCGCTGGGTGCGCTGGCCTTCGGCATCGGCACCAGCGAGGTCGAGCATGTGTTCGCGACGCAGACGCTGCTGCTCAAGCAGTCTAAGACGATGGAAGTGCGGATCGACGGCAAGCTCGGCTATGGCGTGACGCCCAAGGATGTCGTACTCGAAATTATCGGGCGCACCGGCACGGCGGGCGGCACCGGGCATGTCATCGAATATCGTGGCTCCACCTTCCGCGACATGTCGATCGAGGGTCGCCTGACCGTCGCCAACATGGCCATCGAGGGCGGCGCGCGGTCCGGCCTGTTCGCGCCGGACGAAAAGACCTTCGCCTATCTCAAAGGGCGGCCGATGGCGCCCAAGGGTGCGGATTGGGAAGCCGCCGTCGCTTGGTGGAAGTCGCTGGCGACGGACGAAGGCGCTGTGTTCGACAAGACGCTGATCATCGACGCTGCGGAGATTGCGCCCAACGTCACCTGGGGCACGAGTCCGGAGGATGTCGTGTCGATCACGGGACTGGTCCCCGATCCGGACAGCTTTGCCGATGCGTCGAAGCGCGCGGCTGCCGAAAAGGCGCTGGAATATATGGGCCTGTCCAAGGGGCAGCGGATGCAGGACGTGTCCGTCGAACATATCTTCATCGGCAGCTGCACCAACAGCCGGATCGAGGATCTGCGCGCGGCCGCGTCGGTGATCGAAGGGCGTCATATCGCCGGCACCATCAAGCAGGCGCTGGTCGTGCCCGGCTCCGGCCTGGTGAAGCGCCAGGCCGAGGAAGAAGGGCTTGACCGCATCTTCACCGAGGCGGGCTTCGAATGGCGCGAGCCGGGATGTTCGGCATGCCTGGGCATGAACCCGGACAAGGTGCCGAGCGGCGAGCGCTGCGCTTCGACATCCAACCGCAATTTCATGGGACGGCAGGGGCCGGGCGCACGCACGCATCTGGTGTCGCCGGCGATGGCGGCGGCGGCGGCAGTCACGGGACGATTGGCCGATGTGCGCGAACTGATGGGTCGATGATGATGGGAGTGGTTGCATGAAGAAGGCATTCTGGCTGCTGGCGCTGGGCGCGCTGGCGAGCGCAGTGATGGCCGCAAGCCTGGGACGCGCGGCGGATGCGCCGCAGGAAATGGGCGCGAAGAAGAGCAACTGATGGACAAGGTCGATATCGTCGAAGGCAGCGCCTATCCGCTGGGTGTCAAGAATGTCGACACCGACATGATCATCGCCGCCAAGTGGCTGAAGACGATCAGCCGCGCCGGCCTTGGCAAGGGCGCGTTCGAGGCGATGCGGCAGGACCCGGACAATGTGTTCGACGATCCCGCCTATGCCGGCAGCCCGATCCTGATCGCCGGCGACAATTTCGGCTGTGGGTCGAGCCGCGAGCATGCTGCCTGGGCGCTCAATGACATGGGCGTCAAATCGGTGATCGCGCCGAGCTTTTCCGACATCTTCTCCGGCAACGCCTTCAAGAACGGCATATTGACCGTTGTCCTGCCGCAGGAGGCGATCGATCGCCTGATGGAGGTCGCCAAGACCGACCCGATCCATATCGACCTGGACACGCAGAGTGTTACGACGCCGTTTCAGGACCGCTTCACCTTCGAGATCGATCCGTTCCGCAAATCCTGCCTGATGGGCGGGCTGGACGAGATCGGCCTGACCCTGGCCGACGCGGACGCCATCGGCGCCTATGAGGCGAAGGTGAGTACCGACAGACCGTGGGTCTCCGCCGCCGTTGCCTAACGCGCCTGCGCGCCCTATGGCGGTTGGGAAACGATACGCACGCAATATAGGGCCTTATTGATGACGACTTTCGACGATCGCGAACGGGCTTTCGAGAATCAGTTCGCGCACGACCAGGAAATGCAGTTCCGCATCACCGCGCGCCGCAACCGCCTGCTGGGCGAATGGGCCGCGCTGAAGATGGGCCTGACCGCCGAAGAGACCGACGCCTATGCCAAGGCGGTGGTCCAGGCCGATTTTGAGGAAGCGGGCGACGAGGACGTGATCCGCAAGCTGGTGGGAGACCTGACCTCGGCCGGCGTCGATGCCGACGAGCCGACGGTGCGCGCGGCGCTGGAAGAGCAGACGGTGATTGCGCGCCGCCAGTTCATGGGTCCGCAATAAGGCTTCTCCACATGCCGATGGCTGCAGACGATATTGTGGAGATGATCCGCGCCGCTATTCCCGATGCGGAGGTCGAGATTACCGATCTTGCCGGCGACGGGGACCATTATGCCGCGCGCGTCGTGTCGGAGAGCTTCCGGGGCGTCAGCCGGGTGAAGCAGCACCAGACCGTCTATGCCGCGCTGGGCGGCCGGATGGGTGGCGTACTGCATGCCTTGCAACTGACGACCGCCGTTCCCAACTAATCTTCCATATTCAGCAATCACCGTGACAGGAATGGACACAAGCCAATGACCGACGCCGTACATGCGCGTATCGCCGCTATCGTGGGAGCGTCCGATGTCGTGCTGTTCATGAAGGGCACGCCGCTGTTCCCGCAATGCGGTTTTTCCAGCCGCGCGATCGCCATATTGGAGCATCTGGGCGTCGCGTATGACAGCGTCGACGTGTTGCAGGATCAGGGAGTGCGGCAGGGCATCAAGGAATTTTCCGACTGGCCGACCATTCCCCAGCTCTATGTGAAGGGCGAGTTCGTCGGCGGCAGCGACATCATGATGGAGATGTACGAGGCCGGCGAGCTGGAGCAGCTGATGGTTGATGAGGGCGTCGCCAAGGCCGAGTGACCTTTTGCGGAATTGAAAAAGAGCCGTCTCTCCGGGTGGAGGGGCGGCTTTTTTCGTTGGTTCGTCTGCCTTCCGTTCGCCCTGCTGACACGAGGCGCGTGACTCGTGTCAGCGTCGAAGGGCTGCACTTCTCTTCAAGAAGGACAGGGCTTCGACAAGCTCAGCCCGAACGGATGTGGTGATGTTGGAGAGGTGACCCGGGTTGGGGATGCGACGCGGAGACCTGCGTCACATCCCCGATATTCTGGCGGGTAGGAACATCATTTTATAAGCAGGCAGCGTGCCATCTTTGCCAAGTAACGGAAATCGGCGGATTCCGATGGTAAACGAGATTTTGCCGTCCACACGATCTGTAAAGCGCCCCGACGTTTCGCTTGACCGACTACAGATGTAGTCATATATCGATTACAGATGTAGTCGAAAGTGAGTCGCGCTTTGCCCGGACATGAAAAAATCAGTGACGCGGAACATGCTGTCATGGAGGCGCTGTGGGAACAGTCGCCTCTGACGGCGACGGATGTCGCGGAGCGGCTTGCCACGGGGCGGGGGTGGAGCATCCAGACCGTCAAGACCCTGCTGTCGCGTCTGTTGGCGAAGGACATCATCGCGGCGGAGCAGGACGGGCGGCGGTTTCTCTATCGCCCGCTGGTCGGGCGTGATGCCTATGTAGCCGGGGAGTCGGGCAAATTGCTCGACCGGCTGTTCGGCGGGCGGATCAGCCCGCTGGTCGCGCAGCTTGCCCGGCAGGACAGGCTGTCCGCCGATGACATTGCCGAGATCGAGGCGTTGCTGAAGGAGCTGAAGGCATGACGGGCTGGATGGTCGAGGCGCTGCTGGCGTCCACTGTGTTGATGGCGCTGGTCATGATGCTGCGGCGGCCCGTCGTCCGTATCTTCGGCGCGCGGGCGGCCTATCTGCTCTGGGCGCTACCGGTTCTCCGGCTGCTGCTGCCGCCGCTGCCGACACAGACGGTATTGCCGCAGGCGCTGGGGCAGGGCGCGCTGGTGGTCTTTCACCAGCAGGCCGCCACCGTCACTGGCATCGTGACCGATCAGGCGGCAGGCCTGCCGTGGATCGAACTGGCGATGGCGCTGTGGATCGGCGGCGCGGTTCTTTTCGCTGGGATTCAGGTGATCGGCTATTTCCGGTTCCGTCGCATGCTGCTCGCTGATGGCGTGGTCATCGGCCGGGAGGGGCGGATCACCATCATTGAGAGCGCGCATGCGTCCGGTCCGCTCGCCTTTGGCGTGCTGCGCAAATATGTCGCGCTGCCGGTGGATTTTATCGACCGCTATGAGGCCGGGGAGCGGGCGTTCGCGCTGGCGCATGAATGCGCGCATCATGACCGGGGCGATCTCGCCGCGAACATGGCCGCGCTTGGCGTGCTGGCGCTGCACTGGTGCAATCCGCTGGCCTGGGTCGCCTATCGCGCTTTCCGCGCCGACCAGGAACTGGCGTGCGATGCGCTGGTGCTGGCGCGGCACGAAGGCGCCGACGCCGCCGTCTATGGCCGCGCCATATTGAAAGCCGCGAGCGGGCGCCATTTCGCCGCCGCCTGCCACCTGCGGACCGTGGACAATCTGAAAGGGAGATTGAAAATGCTGGCAACCCATAGCGCGTCGCTCCACCGCATAAGCTGGGGCATGGCCGTGATCGCCGCCGTCACCGTATCCGGACTGGCGCTTACGGCCTCGGGCAGCGGCGCGGCGCGGCAGATGGCAGAGGTGTCGCGCACCGTGAGCGATGCGAAGATGGTCAAGCTGGCGTCGTTCCTGCCGATGGTTGCCGAGGCGTCGCCGTCCAAGGTTGTCACAGCACCGACGGCTCCGACAGCGCCAGCTGCGCCGCAAGCCCCCAGCAGTGTTTCGCAGGCGCATGTTCCCGCGCCGGTCATGGCGCAGGTGCCGCCGATGGCTCCCGTCGCTCCGACGCCGCCCGACCTGAGCGACGTGCCGACGGCAGAAGAGATGTCGGCGATGATCCCGCGCATCGATGTCGTGCCCGGATGCGGTCCGGACGGCCAGGTGACCACCCGGACGACGACGCGCGCAAATGGCCGGGCCGAGCATGTGCAGATCATGATATGCCAACGCGTCGCCGACGCCCGCCGGACTGAGCGGGCGGCCGAGGCGCAGGCCCGCCGGGCGGAGCGGTCCGCCGAAGCCGCGGCGCAGCGTGGTCAGATGGCGGCGCGGCGTGGCGAGATGGAGGCGCGCCGGGGTGAGATAGAGGGACGTCAGGCGGCGCTGGCCGGGCTGCGCAAGGCGCGTGAGGGTGTGGCGCGCGCGGACGGCTCACGCGACCGGGCCATGAGCGCGACCATCCGTGCGCAGGTCTTGGCCGATCTGGACCGGGAGATCGCCCGGCTGAATGCGGGCTTCGACTGAGGCGGTCGCCGCAGGACGTATTCGCCAAGGCTCGTCATGCTGATGGAAATCAGCATCTATTCAGCGCTTCGCTGGTGAGGTTGCTTAGAATGGATCCTGACTTTCGTCAGGATGACGAAAAATATTCCTGTGCAGCCATTGTCCTGCGCCTTACCAAATTTATATGATGTCCATCATCTATTCCGAACAGGGAGACAGATAATGAGTATCACCAAGATGTCCGGCACGGTCCTGATTACCGGCGCATCGACGGGCATAGGCGCGACATATGCGGATCGCTATGCGCGGCGCGGCAACAACCTTATTCTGGTCGCGCGCAATGTCGCGAAGCTGGATGCGCTGGCGGAACGGCTGCGAGCCGCAACCGGCGTGAAGGTCGATGTCCTACAGGCGGATCTGACCGACAAGGCCGATCTGGCGAAGGTCGAGGCACGGTTGCGTGACGATGACAGCATCATTGCGCTGGTCAATAATGCCGGGGCCGCGACGGGCGTCAGTATTCTCAATGGCGATCCCGATGCCTTTGACCGGCTGATCCAGCTCAATGTCGTCGCGCCGACCCGGCTTGCGGCGGTGGCTGCGCCGGGGCTGGCCGCGCGTGGTGGGGCGATCATCAACATCGCCTCCGTCCTTGCACTGGCCCCGGAAATGTTCAGCGGCGTGTATAGCGGGACCAAGGCGTTTATTCTAAACTTCTCCCAGTCGCTTGCCAATGAGCTGGAGCCCAAAGGCGTCCGCGTGCAGGCGGTCCTCCCCGGTGCGACCCGCACCGAGATATGGGAAACGGCCGGCACGAGCGCTGACGACCTGCCCGCCGAGATGGTGATGGGTGTGGACGAACTGGTCGATGCGGCACTGCTGGGCTTCGACCGGGGCGAAACGGTGACCATTCCGCCTCTGGAAGAGATAGACGAGTTTGACGCCCTGACCGCGACCCGGCTGGGGCTGGCGACGAAGCTGTCGCGCAACCGCGCAGCAAGCCGCTATCGGGTGGAGGAAACCGCCTAGTCTTCATAACTTCCCTCTCGGCGGCGCTTGAAATCCGCCGCCGACATGGCACATGGGGGCTATGACCCTGCCTTTCGAAACGGCCGACCTGCCGACCGGCATCCTTGCGCAGCTCTCGCCGCTGGTTGGCCGCGTCCTGGCCCCCAATCCGTCCGCCTTTACCTATACCGGCACGGAGACCTATCTGGTCGGGACCAGCGACCTAGCTGTGATCGATCCCGGCCCCGACATTCCCGAACATCTCGACGCGCTGACGCGAGCGATCGGCGGGCGTCCGGTCAAGGCGATCCTGTGCACCCACACCCATCGCGACCACAGTCCGGCGGCGCGCCCGCTTGCCGACGCGATGGGCGCGCCGATCATCGGCTGCGCGCCGCTGACGCTGTCGGATGATGGCCCGCGCGCCGATGCGGCGTTCGATGCCGATTATCGCCCGGACAGGGTGCTTGCCGATGGCGAGCAGGTGGAGGGCGAGGGCTGGACGCTGCGGGCGCTGACGACGCCCGGGCATACGTCCAATCATCTGTGCTTCGCGCTGCCGCAGGAAAAGGCGCTGTTCACCGGCGACCATATCATGGGCTGGTCGACGACGGTGGTGTCGCCGCCCGATGGCGATATGGCCGACTATATGCGGTCGATGCAGCGGCTCGCCGAGCGGGACGACGTCGTCTATTATCCGGCGCATGGCGACCAGGTCGATACGCCGCAGCGGCTGGTGCGCGGGATGATGGGCCATCGAAAACATCGCGAGGGGCAGATCGTGCGCTATCTGCGCGAGCCCGGCGGTGCGGTGATCCCCGACATGGTCAAGGAAATGTACAAGGGCGTTGATCCGCGTCTGCATCCGGCGGCGGGGCGTTCCGTGCTTGCGCATCTCCTCGATCTGAAGGCGCGTGGCATTGCGCGCGAGCATGACGGGCATTGGGAAGCGGTCGCCGCATGAAGACGATCATCGGACTGGTCGTCGTTATCCTGGTCGTCTTCGGGATCGCCTTTGGTGGCGCCTATTATTTCCAGAAGGGCGTCGAGGACAAGATGGACGGCAAGGTGGAAAGCATTGCCACCGCCAGCCTGCAGGGCCTGCGCGAACAGGCGCGGATGACGGCGTTTATGGCGAGCTTCGTCGCGGTCGTGACATCGACGCAGGAGCGCATGGGCCTGAAGGCCGAGAAGACGATGATCATGCCGGGCACCGTCCGCTACGAGATCGACCTCAACAAGCTGCAGCAAAAGGATGTGAAGTGGGACAAGGACAGCAATGTCCTGACCATCAACCTGCCGCCGCTGATCCTGGCCGGGCCAGACGTCGATATTGACGGGATCAAGCAATATGACGGCGGCGGCATCTTGATCGCGCTGACCGATGCGGGCGAGACGCTTGACGAGGCCAATCGCAAGCGCGGTCAGGAAGAATTGCTGAAGCAGGCCAAGGGCGAGGTGCCGATGCGGCTGGCGCAGGATGCAACCAAGTCGGCCATCGAGCGCAGTTTCGCCATGCCGCTGAAAGCCGCGGGCGTGAAGGCGACCGTGGTTGCCAAGTTTGCCGAAGAGGCGCAGGAGGCGGCGGAACAGGATCACGGACCGGCTGAAAATGCGCAGGTCGAGAACGCCCATCAGGAACCAGAAGGCGGCGCCCACACGCCAGCCGAGCAAGGGACACATGAATAATGGACGCACGAGGCGGCATTGGAGGCAGCCTGAAAGGGCTTGACCTGCGCGCGGAGATCGACCGGCTGCGCAAGGAGCGCAACGCCGTCATCCTGGGCCATTATTACCAGAAGCCGGAGATTCAGGACCTGTCCGATTTCGTCGGAGACTCGCTGGAACTGTCGCGCAAGGCGGCGGAGACCGACGCCGATGTGATAGCCTTCTGCGGTGTGCGCTTCATGGCTGAGACCGCCAAGATATTGTCACCACAGAAGATCGTGGTGCTGCCCGACATGGACGCCGGATGCAGCCTGGAAGACAGCTGCCCGCCCGCGCAGTTCAAGGCGTTCCGCGAGGCGCATCCCGACCATATTGCGCTCAGCTACATCAACTGTTCGGCCGAGGTGAAGGCGCTCTCCGACATCATTGTCACCAGCTCTTCGGCCGAGAAAATCCTGTCGCAGATTCCCAAGGATCAGAAGATCATCTTCGGCCCCGACAAGCATCTGGGCGGCTATCTCAAGCGCAAGCTGGGCCGCGACATGCTGCTGTGGCCGGGCGTGTGCATCGTGCATGAATCCTTCAGCGAGACGGAGTTGCTGAAGCTGAAGGCGCAATATCCCGATGCGCCTGTCGCCGCGCATCCGGAATGCCCGCCCTACATCGTCGATCATGCCGACTATGTCGGATCGACCAGCGGCATCCTGGATTTCTCCAAGACCATGCCGGGTGACACGCTAATCGTCGCGACCGAGCCGCACATCATCCACCAGATGCAAAAGGCGGTGCCGGACAAGCTGTTCATCGGCGCGCCCGGCGCGGACGGGAACTGCAACTGTAACATCTGCCCCTATATGGCCCTCAACACGATGGAGAAGCTCTACCTTGCGCTGCGCGATCTGGAGCCGCGCATCGAGATGGAGGAAGGGCTGCGCCTGCAGGCGAAGAAGAGTCTCGACCGGATGCTGGAGATGGCGAGCGGCACCGTGGGGCAGGGCGATATCGGCGCGCGGCAGTAGATTTTACGCTGAGGCAAGGCCCCGCAATCCCTCTGGGGATTGACTAATTTCGATTAACTGTAACCCTGTTTGAGGGGGACAGTTTTATGGGCGACTCGCATTTCTGGAGCGTGGATCAGGTAGCGGCGCGGCAGCTTTTGGCCGACCTGTCGGTGGAGGCCACCGACAAGGCCATGGAAACCGTGATGGCGCATTTCGCCAGCAACAGGCAAACCTCCTACACTTGGGCCGCCGAGCGCGTGCATTCCAATGTGCTGCGCAAGCTGGAGGACGGATCGGCCATCTATTTTCAGCGCGAGAGCGAGGAGTGGACGGACGGGTTCCGTTCCGCCGAGCAGCAGTTGATGGCCGTTGATCCCACCGAATTGCTGGGCACGGATTCGATCAAGCCTCGGACCAAGGGCCAGATATTGCGCGCGATGATGCGCGAGGCGCGCAACAGCTGAGCCTGCCGTTTAGGATTGACGAACCGCCGGCATCGAGCGGTTGAAATAAATCCGTTCGTCCTGAGTAGCCATTGAGCGAAGACGAAATGGCGTATCGAAGGACCGGAACTTGGCGCAACGATGCTTCGATACGAGCCTTCGACTTCGCTCAGTCTCTACTCAGCACGAACGGTGTCAAATTGAACTAACATCAATTGGCTCGAATCAACGCTCCGGGGTCAGCGAACCGCGCGCAATGCCGGAGCGGATTTTCCGTCCGCGACCGTGATCAGGCCCGGCTGACCGTAAATGGTCGCCGTGCCGCGGCTGGTCCGTTTCGCTTCATACAGGGCCACGTCGGCGCGGTGGAGGAGGTCGCTGCGATCCCGCACGGTGTCATCCAGCCAGCTTGCGCCGATGGTGCCGGAGACGGGGATTGCTCCGCCCTCACAGGCAACGGGATGACACAGGTCGCCCAACAGCCGCCCCATCAGGCGGGAGAGATTGCCTCCGGCCTTGCGTGCAGGCACGAGCAACACGAATTCGTCGCCGCCGAGCCGCGCGGCGAAGCAATCCACCAAATAAGGCGCGCGTAGCTTCGCGGCCATGATTCTCAGCAGGTCGTCGCCCGCCAGATGGCCGCAGCGATCGTTGACGGTCTTGAAATGGTCGAGGTCGATGAGAAGGAGCGCTAGGCTCTCGCCTTTTTGTCGGGCGGAGGCGATTTCCTCATCGGCGACCTGGTTGAAGCGGGCGCGGTTGGGGATCTTGGTAAGATCATCGATATGCGCGGTTTCCCGCAGCGCCTGCTCCAGCGCATGGCGGGCGGTCACGTCCCTGAACACGCCGATGATCGCGACAGGTTTCCCATCGCGGATTTCCAGTTCGCCCATCGTGTGGACACGGCGCAGCGCCCCGCGCGCGGTGATGAAGTCGGTTTCCTCGTCCAGAGCCTGGCCGGACTGCACGGTCCGGGTCAGAGCGTCGGTGATGATCGTCCTTGCCTGAGGCGGATAGAATTCCATCGCCTTTTCGACCGACGGGATCGCGCCCAGCGGCAGGTCATGGATGGCGTAGACCTGATCGGACCATTCGAGCGCGTCCGCGTCCAGATCATATCGCCATGACCCGATATTGGCCATGCGCTCGGCTTGCCGGAACTGGCGATGACTGAGGTCAAGTTTCTGCAGCATGGTGCGCCGTTCTTCCGACAGGCGGATGGCGTTGGCGGCCGACTGACGCGCGGCGACGAGCGATTCCACAAGACCGGCGAAGTCGCGCAGGACTTTCTCATCCTCCGCGCTCAGCGATCGGGGCTTGTCGTCGATGATGCACAGCGTGCCCAAGGGATGGGAGCCGGGATGATCGGCGCCGCCGTCCGCACGGATGGGCATGCCCGCATAGAAGCGGATGTTGGGCGCTCCAGTGACGAGGGGGTTGTCGGCAAAACGGGAGTCCTTGGTCGCGTCGGTGACGACCATCAATTCGTCCGCCGCGACGACATGGGCGCAGAAAGCATGTTCGCGCGGCGTTTCCACCGCGTCGATCCCGCACTTCGCCTTGAACCACTGTCGGTGATCATCGACGATGGATACGAGCGCCATCTGGCAGTTTAGTGCGGCCTTCGCACATTGCACAACGGCATCGAACTCGCGCTCGGGCGGGGTGTCCAGCAGGTCCAGGCTGGCCAGCACGGCGAGGCGTTCGGCCTCATCCTGAGCGTCGAGCGGACAGGCGGAATGGGATAAGGCGCGTCTAACCATAGTGTCGGCATAGCGGACGGCGGTTAAAAAAATTTGTGCATGACCGGCATGAAGCATCGTGATCGGTGCGAATCTCTGTTCGCCCGCCTTTTCCTCGGTTATGGCGCGGGCATGACATTCACACTCCCCGGTTTCGACCTCGACGCTTTCATTCGCTCCACGCTGGCCGAGGATCTTGGCGAGGGGGGAGACATCACGTCCGAAGCGGTGATCCCGGCCGGGGCGCTGTTCAGCGGGGTGATGGACAGCCGGGACCCC
>JAHFPU010000060.1 GCA_023266635.1 Sphingobium sp. | reverse complement strand
TTCCATCTTCTGCCACATGGCGAACGCCTTCAACCGCCAGTCGAGAAGCCATTGCGGCTCCTTCTTCTTCGCGGAGATGAAGCGGACCGTATCCTCATTCAGGCCCTTGGGCGCGAAATCCTGTTCGATCGCGGACGACCAGCCATGCTCGTACACGGACGCGCGGTCGGCGGCTTCCTGCGCCTCGGCGTTGCGGATGGTGGTGGTCGTGTCGGTCATTGCACAAAATCCGTTCGTGTCGAGCCAAGTCGCGACACATCGCGCGATCCCTCGACTTCGCTCGCGATGAACGGAGGAGGGGGTGTTTCCTGCGACAGGCTGGTCAGCGTAACGCCGGCCAACGCGCCTCGAATCGCGCCGTTGACCGCACCCCAGTGCGGGCGGACGCGGCAACTGCTTTCCAGTGCGCAGTCGTGGCGGCCTTCGCCTTCCTCGACGCAGGCAGTCATGGCAATGGGACCTTCCACCGCCTCGACGATATCGGCCAGGCTGATCTCCTCCGCAGGTCGGGCAAGAGCGAAGCCTCCAGCCGTCCCGCGCGCGGAATCGAGCAAGCCCGCTCCAGCCAAACGCCCCAGCAGCTTCTGCGCCGTGGGCAGCGGCACGCCGGTCTGAACCGCAATATCCGTTGCCGAAACACGCGCGTCATCGGCCCGCGCGGCGGCGGACATCACGACGATAGCATAGTCGGCAAGGCTGGACAGCCGCATCCTTGTATCCCAATATCGGAGTGAATCGTTCCGATTGGGCATTTGGTCCCGAAGGCGCGGAAAATCAAGCCTGTTTACCTTGGCGCATGGCCAAGCCGGGCTATCAGCTGATGCGATTGATCTCCGCCACCGCGCCGATCATCGCGCGCCGTTGCAGGGTGAGGCGGGCCACAGGTGAGGGGTCCGTCTTAAGCTGATGCGGCGTGAAGCCGATGAAATGCTTAATCTCGCGGATGAAGTGGGACTGATCGTAGAAGGCGTCCTCCACCATCTCCATCCAGCCCTGATGATCGAGGCCCAGTTCGGCCGCGCAACGCACCGCCCGGAACTTACGCGCCAGATATTTGGGTGGCGCGCCGTACAGCCGGTTGGCGAGCCGGGCGACTTGCCGCGCGGAAAGGCCGGTTGATTCGACCAGCGCCTCGACGCGGGGAGAGGATTCGCCTGCCAGCCAGGCGTCGCACAGGGTCACGAACGCGCCAATGGACGGCGGAACCGGTTTCAGACGCGCTTCCAGAAATGCCCATAGCTGCCCGGCGGCCTCTTCTGGATCGTCCAGGGCGCGGAAGCGGATCAGCATATCGTCGGCTTCCGGCCCGAACAGCATCACCATGTCGGCAACGCCGTCAGCTAGCCGGTCTGCGTCCTCCAGGCCAAGTCCCATCCAGCCGAGAGGCAGGATGGACACGCCAAATGCCTGTAGCGGGCCATCCACGACCATCTTGGTCGCGCCAAGCGTCGCGCCAAGCAGGCAGCATTCGGGCGTGCGTGCGTGCGTGCCGTCGTGGAAGTGATAATCCCCCATGCCCTTCATCATGAACCGGAGCTGTGGGAAGTCGGCCCGCGTGACGTCCGTTATGAGGGAATGATCGGCGGTAAACAGATAGGCAGGGCCGAACCTGTCTCTTAGAGCCGCAGGGGGCGGAAAATAGGTAAGGTCAGTCAGGCCCGATGGATTAGGCGCGGGAAAGCGATGCAGCACGACCTAAATATCTCCACGGAAAGGTGGTGCCTTGCACAGCGCTGACGCCCGAAAATTAACCATGTTTTCGTCGCGACATTGCGCCGCAATATGCAGATTCGCAAGTCGCAGAGCCGTCTATTCGGCGGGGTCGAAGGTAATCAACCGAAAAGACATGGAAAAAAATGGCCCGGAAGGCATGAAGCCAATCCGGGCCAAGTAAAAGGTCTCTTCGTCGATGACCAAGAGCCCTTCGGGTCGCAGCTGCGCTCTACTGCAAATGATTCGCTCTTTTATTGGATGGATTCGACATTTGCGGCAGGCTCAATAGTAAAATGTGCGGTGCAGCGAAGGATAGTTGCGTTTATGTACCAGTTCAGCACATGAAACGGCGGATTTCCGTCGAAATACAACGGTTTTGGTTGTAATTTTTCCGCCATTCGCCCGAAAGGACGCCATGTCTTACCGTCTTATCCGTCCATTGTTGTTCCGTTTGGATGCCGAACGAGCACATCGGCTGACAATAGCTGCCCTCAAGTTGCTGCCGGTTGGTGGTACGGCGGTTCCGGACATCTTATTGGCGAGCCGCGTAGCGGGTGTCACATTCCCCAACCCGGTCGGCCTTGCCGCAGGTTTCGACAAGGACGGCGAGGTCGCGCACAAGATGCATGCGCTGGGTTTCGGCTTTGCTGAACTGGGCACGCTGACGCCTTTGCCGCAGGCGGGCAATCCCAGGCCGCGGCTGTTCCGGCTGGTGGAGGACGGTGCGGTCATAAACCGGATGGGTTTCAATAATGGCGGGCAAGAAAGCGCTGCAGCGCGGCTTGCCAAGATCGACGGCCATGGTCGCGTCATCGGCGTCAATATCGGCGCCAATAAGGATTCGGTGGACCGGATTGCCGACTATGCGGCGGGCGTGCGGCGCATGGCCCCTTATGCGGCCTACCTTACGGTCAACATTTCATCGCCCAACACGCCTGGCCTTCGTGCCCTGCAGGACCGGAGCGCGCTGGATGAGCTGCTTCGCGCGGTCATGGAGGCTCGGGGCATCGACGGAAGCCATCGCCCTCCTATCTTCCTAAAGGTCGCACCGGACCTCGAGCCTGCCGATATCGAGGATATCGCGGAACTCAGCGCCGCGCATGGGCTGGACGCCCTTATCATATCCAACACGACCATCACGCGCCCCGCTCTACGGTCGATCCATGGCGGGGAGACCGGCGGTCTTTCCGGTGCGCCGCTGCACGATCTCGCGCACCAGCGCCTGAAGGATTTCCGTGCAGCCACCAACGGGTCGATCCCGCTGATAGCCGCTGGCGGAATCGCAAGTGCAGAAGACGCCTATACGCGCATTCGCGCGGGCGCGGCATTGGTGCAGTTCTACAGCGCCATGGTCTATGAAGGCCCATGGCTCGCACGTCGCATCAACGCTGGCTTGAAACGCCTGCTGCTGCGCGATGGGTTCGCCAATATCAGCGAAGCGATCGGCGCAGACTGTTAGCGGTTGCAACAAAAGGGTTGCGGGACGAAACCGGATCGATAGGGTCGGGCTATGATATGTCGCACGCTCACGGCCCTTGCCCTTCTCGTCCTTACCGTTCCCGCCACAGCGCTGGCCAAGCAGCCGGAAGCTCCGCCATCGGGCGTTGTGTCCTCGGCCGATCCGCGCGCCGCAGCGGCGGGGCAGGAGATATTGCGCAAGGGCGGTAATGCCACCGACGCTGCGTTGGCGATGATGATCGCGCTGACGGTGGTCGAACCGCACAACAGCGGCATCGGTGGCGGCGGTTTCATGCTCCATCATGGCGGCAAGACCGGACTTCTGGAAACCATCGACGGCCGCGAGACTGCGCCGGCCGCAGCAAGGCCGGACCGCTTCATGGGGACCGATGGCAAGCCCCTCCCGTTCATGGAGGCATGGCCGGGCGGCTATTCGGTCGGTGTGCCGGGCGTTCTGCGCCTTGCCGCGATGGCGCATGCCAAATGGGGCAAGCTCCCTTGGGCGGACCTGTTCGTCCCAGCGATCCGCTATGCCGAGGATGGTTTCGAGGTGCGGCAGCGGCTTTACACGGCGCTGAAAGCCGTCGAGCCGGTCTGGAAGGACTTTCCCGAAATCCAGAAAATCTACTGGAAAGATGGCGCGCCGGTTCCGCTGGGTACGATCATCCGCAACCCGCCGCTCGCGGCGCTCTTCCGGCGGATCGCGACTGAGGGGCCGGATGCTTTCTATCTCGGTGACAATGCAAAGGCGATCAGCGCGGCTGTCGCCAACGCGCCGAAAAACCCGGTTCCGCTGACCGAGGCGGACCTCGCCGGATACAAGGCCAAGGAGCGGCCGCCGGTCTGTGGCCATTATCGGGCCTATACCATTTGCGGCATGGGACCGCCCTCGTCCGGCGCTGTGACGGTGCTCGAAGTGCTGGGCATGATCGAACGCTTCGACCTGAAATCTTGGGGCAAGAATGACCCGCGCTCCTGGCATGTGATCGGCGAGGCGATGCAACTCGCTTATGCCGACCGGGAGAAATATCTGGGCGACCCCGATTTCGTCTCCAACCCGGTCGCCGGCATGATCGATCCGGTCTACCTCGCCAAACGCTCACGCCTGATCTCGCTCAGCAAGACGTTGCCTTCCTATGAGGCCGGCCTGCCTCCCGGCGCGCAGCCCCGCACCGCCGCCATATCCTCGGAAGTAGCCGGGACGAGTCATTTCATCGCGATCGACCATGACGGCGACATCACTGAGATGACCTCCACGATCGAAAGCTTCTTCGGCAGCCAGTTGGTCGCTAACGGTTTCAGCCTGAACAACGAACTGACCGACTTCACCTTCGCGCCCGAAAAAGATGGCGCGCCGGTCGCCAATCGCGTGGAGGCGGGAAAGCGGCCCTTGTCGTCCATGTCACCGGTCATCGTCTATGATGCCGATAACAAGCCGATCTTCGCGGTCGGCGCGGCGGGCGGCAAGACGATCATCATGCAGGTCGCCAAGGCGCTGATCGCGCATTTCGACTGGGGCCAGTCGGCACAGGACTCGATCGCGATGGGCCTGCTGTTTTTCGACAAGGACGGCCTAGTGATCGAGCAGGGCACCAATCTGGAGCCATTTAAAGCGCCTCTGGAGAAGCTGGGCCATAAGGTTAGCGTCGCGAAGATGGGCCTGAAGGCCAACGCCGCCGAACGCCTGCCCAACGGTCGCTGGGTCGGCGCAGCGGACCCGCGCAGTCCCGGAGTGTCGCTGCAGGAATAAGCTGTCCGGTTAGAATTCCCACTCCCGTTCGCTTTGAGCGTAGTCGAGAAGCCACGCGCAAACTTCTCGACTAGGCTCGAAGCGAACGGAGGTAAGGAAGTAGACAGGGGCATTTACCAACATGCTACCGATACTTCCAGTTCCGGTCCTTACCTTCGGCAATCCACCCGACCGCCTCGGCGATCCTCTTGTCCCGTGTCTCAGCCCGCTTCGCCTCGCCGATCCATTCGACATAGTCGCGTATCTTGCCGGGGGAAAATCCGGCCCATACCTTCGTGGCAGCTGGGCTCGCCTTGATCGCGGCCAGAAACTCCGGCCCCACCGACAAATGCGTCCTGGGTTCCTTCCGCTTCATTCGGGCCGGCGTTTGACCCGCATCGATCAGCGCCATCGCCTTGCCGATCAATTCCTTCAGCGCCGCATCATCGGGAAGGTCACCCAGCGCCATGATCCTGCCGAACTGGCCCATGCCGGACCCTGCTTCCTTTGGCCCGAGCAGGTCGCTGCCGTGCCACAGGCCAAAGGACATATGCGCCTTGAACGCCGCCATCTGGCAGAGATTTTTGCCTCGATAGGTAAAGAAGGGCATGCCCCATTTGATGACCTCCGCTGTATCCGGGCAAACCGAATGAACCAGCGCCCGCACATGCGTCAGGATCGGCTGCGCAAAGTCCGCCTGCCGCGCGATATAATCATCGACGCGGGTATCAATGGTCGGCACCGCTCACGCCTTGGGGCTATGGACGACCGTCATCAGATAATTGAGCGACCGGTTTTCCGACAGGATGAACCCCTTGCCCGGATCGAACGACAGGCCGACCGTTTCCGTCACGGAAAGCCCCACGTCGTTCAGCAGGCTCTCCATCTCGTCGGGTTTCAGGAAGCGGCTCCAATCATGCGTGCCTTTGGGGATTTGCCCCAGGCCCTCGCCGATCGTGATCATGGCCAGCCGCGACAGATTGGTTCGGTTGGGCGTCGACAGGATCATCAGGCCGTCGGGCGCTAGCACTTTGGCCAGCCCATGCACGAACAGAGCCGGGTCTGTCACATGCTCGATCACTTCCATGCAGGTAACCAGATCGAACGGCTTCGCATCGAGCGATTCGACGCCCGTGGCGCGATAGCTGATCGACAGGCCCTGACTGGCGGCATGCGCCTGTGCGGCGGCGATATTCTCCGGCGCGGCATCGATACCCGTCGCCTCCGCGCCCATCCGGGCCAGCGGCTCCGTCAGCAAACCCGCGCCGCATCCCACATCGATGGCTCGCTTGCCCTCCAGCGGCCGCATGATCCGGCTATCCGTGCCCCAGTGGGCGTCGATTGCCGCCCGGACATGGCGCAAGCGCACGGGGTTCAGCTTGTGCAGCATCGCGCTGCTGCCTTTCGGGTCCCACCATTCCGCCGCCAGCGTCCCGAAATGCGCCGCTTCGCGCGGGTCGATAGTGGTATTTGCCTTGCTTGCCATCAGGGTCCTTGCTGACTATAGCGACGCCGCCCTTGAAAAGGGGCAGGGCCGTTTCCCGAAATACTGTTACGAAAATTCAGGGCTTACAGCAATTATGGCGCGCATAGTGATGAAGTTTGGCGGCACCTCCATGGCGGGCATGGAGAGGATTCGCAACGTCGCGGCGCGTGTCAAACATGTGGTGAGCCAGGGTAACGAGGTCGCCGTCGTCGTCTCCGCGATGGCCGGCGACACGGATCGGCTTGTGGGTTTCTGCAAGGAAGCCTCGCCGCTCTACGACCCCGCCGAATATGATGTCGTCGTTGCTTCCGGCGAGCAGGTGACCAGCGGTCTCCTCGCCATGACGCTGAAGGCGATGGGCGTGGACGCGCGCAGCTGGCTCGGCTGGCAATTGCCGATCCGCACTGTCGAGGCGCATGCCAAGGCGCGCGTCAGCGACATCGACACGATCGACCTGCTCGCCTCCATGCGCGCGGGCAAGGTCGCTGTGATTCCCGGTTTCCAGGGCATGATGGCCGATGGCCGCGTCTCGACACTGGGCCGGGGCGGCTCGGACACGTCGGCGGTGGCCGTTGCCGCCGCAATCAAGGCGGATCGCTGCGACATCTATACCGACGTCGATGGCGTCTATACCACCGATCCGCGCATCGTCGCCCGCGCCCGCAAGCTCGACCTCGTCACCTATGAGGAAATGCTGGAACTCGCCTCGGTCGGCGCCAAGGTGCTCCAGACCCGTTCGGTCGGCCTCGCCATGAAGGAGGGCGTGGTCGTACAGGTCCTCTCCTCTTTCGACGACCCCGCCCAGACCGACCTGCCCGGAACGCTGATCGTCAGCGAAGAGGAACTGGAAGCCAAGCTCAAGGAAGACAAGATGGAACGTCAGCTCATCACCGGCATCGCGCATGACAAGAATGAAGCGAAGATCATCGTGACGCGCGTGCCCGACAAGCCGGGCGCGGTCGCCAGCATCTTCGGTCCGCTCGCGGACGCCGCGATCAACGTCGACATGATCATCCAGAACGACAGCAAGGAGAAGGAGGAGACAGACGTCACCTTCACCGTTCCCCGCGCGGATCTCGCCCGCAGCGTCGATTTGCTCGAGGCGCACAAGGACACCATCGGTTTCCGCCGCATCATCACCGATGTGGAAGTCGCGAAGATCAGCGTCGTTGGCGTCGGCATGCGCAGCCATGCCGGTGTTGCTGCAACCATGTTCAAGACGCTGGCCGATCGCGGCATCAATATCGAGGCGATCTCCACCAGCGAGATCAAGGTTTCGGTGCTGATCGACGAGGACGAGACCGAACTCGCCGTCCGTGTGCTGCACACCGCCTATGGTCTGGACGCGCCGGCGGCGTAAGGCCGCTTCCTCTTTACATTACTCGTCATCCCCGCGAAGGCGGGGATCCATCTCTCGGCATTGCGCCCAGGGATGGCGCTGGAGATGGGTTCCCGCCTTCGCGGGAATGACGGAGTTTTTATGACCAACGCCAAGCTCACTTCCCTGATGGCCCGGGGCGTAGACTTCCTCGGATGCGAGACAGCCATCCTGTGCGGCGCGATGTCGTGGGTCAGTGAGCGGCATCTGGTGTCAGCCATATCGAACGCCGGCGGCTTCGGGGTCATCGCCTGTGGAGCCATGACGCCTGAACTGCTGGACACGGAAATCGCCGCGACCAAGGCGCTGACGAGCAAGCCGTTCGGCGTGAATCTCATAACCATGCACCCGCAACTGTTCGACCTGATCGACGTGTGTGCGCGGCATGATGTCGGCCATGTCGTCCTCGCCGGGGGACTCCCGCCCAAGGGCAGCATCGAGGCGATCAAGCAGAAGGGCGCGAAGCTCATTTGCTTCGCCCCGGCGCTTGCGCTGGCGAAGAAGTTGTGGCGGTCCGGCGTCGATGCGCTGGTGGTCGAGGGCATGGAGGCCGGCGGCCATATCGGCCCGGTCTCGACCAGCGTGCTGGCCCAGGAAATCCTGCCCGAAATGGCGGAGCAGCTTCCCGTGTTCGTGGCGGGCGGCATTGCGCGGGGAGAGGCGATCGCCGCCTATCTGGAAATGGGCGCGGCGGGCGTGCAGCTTGGCACACGCTTCGTATGCGCGACCGAATCCATCGCCCATCCGCTTTTCAAGAAGGCATTCCTGCGTGCCTCCGCACGCGATGCCGTCGCCAGCGTCCAGATCGATCCGCGTCTGCCGGTCATTCCGGTCCGCGCCCTCAAGAATCCGGGCACGGAAAACTTCACCGCCAAGCAGCGCGAAGTCGCCAATCTCCTCGACAGCGGCGCCGTCGATATGATGGAGGCGCAACTCCAGATCGAACATTACTGGGCGGGCGCTCTCCGCCGTGCGGTGATCGACGGTGATGTCGAAGGCGGTTCGCTGATGGCTGGGCAGTCGGTCGGCATGGTCACGAAGGAAGAGCCTGTGACCGAAATCATCGCGACCCTCATGAAAGAGGCCGCGACCGCCCTGGAGCGGCGCGCGGCCTGATCTTTCTGCTCTGGCGTCCCGGCGTTAACCGGGACGCGCGAAACGCTTATGCCGTCAGGATCTTGTCCAGCGCGGCGCAGAACTTCTGCATGTCTTCCTTCGACCCGACGCTGACGCGCGATACGGAAGGATAGATGTCCCACGCACGACCGATTTGCACATTCTCAGCCAGGAAGGCGTTCTGCATCTTCTTGGTGTGCTTCTCGTCCGGCGACAGCTTCTTCCAGTCGACCATGAACATGTTCGCCTGCGATCCGGGCAGATAAGCGATCTTGCGCTTCTTGAGGTGCGCGAGGGTTTCCTCGCGAACCGCGACCATTTCCGCGCGGCGGGCCTTGATCAGGTCGGCCTGCGTGACGCTGGCGGTGCCGCATGCAACGGCCGTCACCGACAGGTCGGGCGCGCGGTCATACATCATCAGCTTCTTCTGCAGATCCGGATGGCCGATGGTGAGGCCAAGGCGCATGCCGGCCATGCCGAACAGCTTGGAGAAGGTGCGCAGGACCAGCACGTCGTCGCGCGTCGCCGCCAGTTGCACGGCGGACGGAGCTTCGGAGAAGTGCAGATAGGCCTCGTCCACGACCAGAACCGAACCCGCGGGCTTGTTCGCCACCAGCCACTCAATGTCTGCGAGCGGGGTCACGGTGCCGGTCGGATTGTTCGGCGTGCAGATGTAGAAGAAGCTGGCGGTCGGATCGGCGGCCAGCATCGCCTTCACGTCATGGCGATAATCGGCCGTCAATGGCACCTTGCTCAGCTTGGTCTTGGTGGCCGCCGCCATGCCCCACACGGTCTCGAACGTCGGGTCGCCGGTGACGACGCCACGCTCGGGTGAGCAGAAGGCGAGGACCGTGCGAGCGAGCGGCGGACCTGAACCGGCCCATGCCAGGATGCGGTCGACAGGCACCTTCTCGACTTCCGACACGGCGGACATCAGTGCGCCGTAAGCTTCGGCCGTATTATAGCGGTTGCCCTCGGCAACAATGGCAGCGCCGGCCTGCGCGCCGGGGGCCAGCGGGCCGGTCCAGCATTCGTTTGCGCCGATGCGCGTTCCGCCGATCAGCGCCTTCGCGGCCTGGCTCTGCGCCATCGCCGGATTGGAAAATTGGGTCAGCACCGCGCCTGCGCCCAGCAGCGCGCCGATGCGCGCCAACTGGCGGCGGGAATATCCGCGAGCGCGCAGGTCGTCCCGCGCTTCTTCGGTCAATACGGCAATACTCATGTCACGTCCCCTCGGTGATAACCAAATCCGACTGAAAGCCCTAACGAGCGGGGCGGCGGTTCCCGCTACTGCACTTACCGCTATCCGCATTGGAAAGCGCCGCGCCTTTCTGTTAGCGATGCGCTATGTCGACTTCACCAGCCATCGCAGCGCGCAAAATCCTCAATCGTCTGCACGAGCTTATGGCCTCTCGTTTTGCGGCGCAACAGAAGCTTAACAAGGTTGTCGAAATCATAGGTGAGGAACTTTCAAGTGAAGTTTGCTCAATCTATTTGCTGCGCGAAGGTGTTCTTGAGCTTTTCGCAACTCGGGGCCTCAAACAAGAGGCGGTTCATGTCGCCAAGCTTGCCATGGGGCAGGGACTTGTTGGAACGATTGCCGCGAATGTCGAAACACTCAATCTTGACGAGGCGGCGTCGCATCCGGACTTTGCCTATATTCCGGAGACGGGCGAGGAACTGTTCCACAGCTTTGCGGGCGTACCCATCGTGCGGCGTCAACGCTCGGTCGGCGTATTGTGCGTCCAGCATGCCGACCCGCGCCGCTATGAAGAAATAGAGATTGAGGCGTTGCAGACCGTCGCCATGGTGCTGGCGGAATTGATCGCCAATGCAGGCCTTGCCGACGAGAATCCCCTCGACGGCCGCGTGATGGAAACCGGATCGAACATCCTGTCCGGCTTGCCGATCGTCATGGGCATGGCCAGAGGTCACGCCGTTTTCCATCAGCCGCGCATCACCATCGAGCATACGGTCGCGGAAGATGTCGAGGCGGAGCGGCAGCGCGTGTATTCCGCCTTCGCCAAGATGCGCGAGCAGATCGAGCGCATGGCCGGAGCCTCCGAATTCGGCGGCGATGGGGAGCATCAGGAGGTTCTCGAGACCTACAAGATGTTCGCCTATGACGAGGGCTGGGCGCGGCGGATCAACGAGGCGATCGACAGTGGCCTTACTGCCGAAGCGGCCATTGAGCGGGTGCAGCAACGCACCCGGATGCGCATGCGGCAGATCGACGATCCGCTGCTGCAGGATCGTATGCACGATCTGGAGGATCTGGCGAACCGGCTGCTGCGAATCGTCTCCGGCCAGCTCGGCACTGCCGCGCAGCTTGGGCTTCGGCAGGATGCGATCCTGATCGCACGGAACCTGGGGCCTGCGGAACTGCTGGAATATGACCGGCGTCGGCTGAAGGGCGTGATCCTGGAAGAAGGATCCCTGACCGCGCACGTCACCATCGTCGCCCGGGCCATGGGCGTCCCCGTTCTCGGCCGCGTCCGGGACATCAGGCGCATCGTCAATGAGGGTGAGCTGATCCTGATGGACGTCACCGAAAACCATCTGTTCGTGCGGCCGACGCCGGACATGGAGGAGGCGTTCGAGAACAAGCTGGCGCTGACCCATAAGCGCCGCGCCGCCTTTGCCGCGATGCGCGACCTGCCGCCGGTGACCAAGGACGGCACCCGGATCGAGTTGATGGTCAATGCCGGCCTGCGCGACGACGCGTCCTCGCTCGATCTGGTGGGTGCAGACGGCATTGGCCTGTTCCGCACCGAATTCCAGTTCCTGGTCTCCGCGACCTTGCCGCAGCGTGAGCGGCAGCAACGTCTGTACAAGGATGTGCTGGACGCCGCGGGGGATCGTCCTGTCATCTTCCGTACCGTCGATATCGGTGGCGACAAGGCCTTGCCTTATATGCGGCAGGACGAGGACGCCATTGAAGACAATCCCGCCATGGGCTGGCGCGCGCTCCGCCTTGCGCTGGATCGCGACGGCCTCATGAAGGCGCAGGCGCGCGCCTTGCTCGAGGCTTCGGCGGGCAAGACGCTCTATGTCATGTTCCCGCTGATTTCCGAGCCATGGGAATTTGACGAAGCGAAGGCGCTGATCGAGCGCCAGCGCGAATGGCTTGCCGGTCAGCGCAAGAAGCTGCCCAACGCCATCCGCTATGGCGCGATGCTTGAGGTGCCTGCCTTGGCCGAAGTGCTCGACCTCCTCCTGCCACGGCTGGATTTCCTTTCGGTCGGCACGAACGATCTGACCCAGTTCCTGTTCGCGGCCGATCGCGCGCATCCCAAGCTGGCGGAGCGCTACGACTGGCTTTCCATCGCGATCCTTCGGTTCCTAGCGCGGATACAGAAGGCCTGCGCCGAGCATGGCACGCCCGTCGGAATTTGTGGCGAAATGGGCGGGCGAACCCTGGAGGCGATGGCGCTCATCGGCCTTGGCATTCGCCGCCTTTCCATCACGCCTGCGTCGGTCGGTCCGGTAAAGGCCATGATCCGCACAGTGGAATTGGGTCCATTGCAGGAAGAGATTCAGCGCCTGCTGACGGACGGAACCCCCAATGCCCGACCGGCGCTGGAGAAATGGGCGCGGGAGCGACGGATCGACCTCAGTTAGCGACAAGTCGTTGAACTTCATGATTTCCCGGGCAGAAGCGTTGACAGGAGTCGCTCGTGGGTGAAACAAGGCGATCGGTCGCACGGGCGGCTCCCGGGGAACGGGGCATGGCTGAAAAAAAAGATACGATGGATCAGGGTACGCTCGACATGGACAGGCCGGGTGACAA
Organism: Sphingobium sp.; assembly: GCA_023266635.1. Classification (GTDB taxonomy): domain Bacteria; phylum Pseudomonadota; class Alphaproteobacteria; order Sphingomonadales; family Sphingomonadaceae; genus Sphingobium. The sequence goes on along the minus strand of JAHFPU010000060.1, from coordinate 3,605 downwards.
GTTGCGCCGGGGCCGCGAGGCTTTGGGCCTGTCGCTTCAGGAAGTGGCGACACGCACCCGTGTGCCGATCCGGCAGCTCGAGGTGCTTGAACGCAACGAATTCACGTCATTGCCCGGCATTCCTTACGCGGTCGGCTTCGCCCGCGCCTATGCCCGCGCCGTGGACATGGATGAGGTGGCCATCGCCTCCGACGTTCGCGCCGAGCTTGGTTCCGACATGCAGGCCGCGCGCTATGAAGCATTTCAGCCCGCCGATCCTGCCCGCGTGCCCTCCCGCGCACTGGCATGGACCGCCGCCCTCATCGCGCTGCTGCTGATGGTCGGCTACGGCGTATGGCGCACACAGCTTTACACGCCCCCGGCCGATGTACAGGCGACGGCCGAAGCGCCGCCCGCCGCCGCGCCGGGCAGGGCGCGTGTCGCCGCGCGCCCTGCGCCTACGGATGGCCCGGTGGTGCTGACGGCCACGGATACGATCTGGCTGCGCATCTACGATCAGGCGGGTGAGAGGCTGCTGGAAAAGCAGATGGCGAAGGGCGAGAGCTTCACGGTTCCGCCCGGCGCGAACAATCCCATGATCCTGACCGGCCGGCCCGATGCGCTTGCCGTGACGGTTGGCGGTCGTCCCGTGCCTCCGCTCGGAACAGCGGTGCGGACGATATCGGACTTCCCGATCAGCGCGGCCGCGTTGCTTGCCCGCCCGCCCGTTCCACCCAAGCCGGCAGCCTCCACGCCCGCACGCTGATGTCCGTGGGACCGACGCATGCTTTACCTGTCCACGAAAGCCATTATGGTTAAGCGCAGCCCGTTCAGCTGAAGGATTTCCATGCGCCACGCAGTTCTCGCCTCTTCTGCCCTATCTCTCCTGCTGTCCCTCGCGTCGGTTGCCCATGCGCAGTCCGTGCCGATCGAAACGCGCGTGGATCGGCTGGAAAAGGAAGTGCGGGCGGTGCAACGCAAGGTGTTCCCCGGCGGCACGCCGATAGAGGCGGAGATCCGCAGCCAGCCGACCGCGCCCGCGCAGGTTGGCACGCCAGCCTCCACGCCGATTTCCGATCTGATCTCGCGCGTCGACGCGCTGGAGGGCCAGTTGGCCAGCCTGACGGGCCAGACCGAACAGAACGCCTACAAGATCAAGCAGCTTGAGGACGCTTTCGCGAAATATAAGTCGGACATGGCCGCCGCAGCATCAGGTCCGCCGCCGCTGACGCCGACGGCCGCTGCCCCGTCCGCCTCCACTCCGCCCAGGGTGGCTGCCCCGACACCTGCGCCCGCGCCGAGCAACGACGCGCGCAAGACAGCGGTCGCCGTCATCGAAAAGCCGGAAACCGGGGATGCGGCCGCCGACGCCTACACCTATGGCTTCCGCCTGTGGGACGCCAAATTCTATCCCGAAGCGCAGGCCCAGTTGAAGGCTGCGCTAGACAAATATGCGTCCACCAATTTCGCCAGCCGCATCTCGAACCTTCTCGGCCGCGCCTATCTGGACGACGGCAAGCCCGCTCTGGCGTCCGTCGCATTCTACGACAACTACCAGAAGCGCCCGAAGGGCGACCGCGCCGCCGATAGCCTGACCTGGCTTGGCGAAGCGCTGATCCAGCTCAAGAAGCCGGCGGACGCCTGCAAGGTCTACAGCCAGCTCGATCAGGACTATGGCGCGACCTTGTCCGCGACCCTCAAGGGCATGGCGGAAAAGGGCAAGACCCGTGCGAAATGCGGCGCCTGACGCCGCAGTCGATCGCTTCAGCAAAGATGTAGCAAGGCTGATTGCGGCTGGTTCCGGTGCGCGCTTCGGCATCGCCGTGTCCGGCGGTCCGGACAGCATGGCGCTTCTGCTGCTCGCCGCGCGGGCTTTTCCCGGCGGGGTCGAGGCCGCCACAGTGGATCATGGCCTGCGCCCGGCTTCTGCGGATGAAGCGATCATGGTCGCTGACTGGTGCCAGGCCAACGCCATTCCTCACACGATCCTCAGCCCCGCCACGCCGATCACCGGCACGCTTCAAGCGAACGCGCGGGCGGCCCGCTATGCCTTGCTGGAAAGCTGGCGAGCGGATCGCGGCATCGACTGGATCATGACCGCGCACCATGCGGACGACCAACTGGAAACCGTCCTGATGCGCCTCAATCGCGGATCGGGCGTGTCGGGCTTAGCCGGGGTGCGCGCCCGTAATGGCGCGATCCTCCGTCCGCTGCTTGGCTGGCGCAGGGCGGAACTGGCCGTACTCGCCAATGATGCGGGTCTGCCAGTGGTGGACGACCCAAGCAACGCCGATACCCGCTTCAACCGGGTCAGTATGCGTCAACACCTTGCCCATGCCGATTGGCTCGATCCGATGGCGGCCTCCCGCAGCGCAAGCGCTCTGGCGGACGCGGAAGCGGCGCTCAACTGGATGACTGCTGAGCTCGCCGCCCGGCACGTCACACAGGAGGGCGAGGCGATCGTCCTGCAATCCACCGACTTCCCCAGGGAAATACAGCGCAGGCTTGTTCTCCATATGCTTCGGGACGTCGGCGGCAACGCGGAACCACCCCGGGGCGATACGCTGGACGATGCCCTTGTTCGGCTTCAGAACGGCGAAAAGGTCAGCATCGGCAACTGGCTGTTGTCCGGCGGTTCCCGCTGGACGCTTCGCCCTGCGCCGCCTCGCCGCGACCGCGCCACGATGCCGGCCGACGAATAGCGGTTGAGGCGCTGAGTCCCCTTCGGCATAGAAGGTTGATGCGCTTCCTTGCCCCCGCTTCGCTGCTCACGCTTGCCCTCGCCGCGTGCGTTCCCTCGCCCAAGCCGGCAACAGCCCCGCCGCCGCCTCCAGCCGCCAAGCCCGTGCCGCTGCCGCCTGCGCCCGAGCCGACCGGTGGATGGCAGGATCGACCGTTAAGCGCAGGCGACTGGAGCTATCGTCCTGAGCAGGGCGGCTCGGTGGCGCTGTTCGGGCCGCCCGCCAGCGAGGCCGCGTTGACGATCCGATGCGATATCGCCGGGTATCGTATTCTGGTGTCACGCGCGGGAGGGCCTGTGGCGACCGGCAGCGGCATGACCGTGCGCACCACCTTCGGCACTGTGCAATGGCCGGCCTCGAATGACGGCGCGACGATCCCGCATGTCGTCGCGGCCCGTTCCGCCGGCGATGCCGCGCTCGATCAGATCGCCTTCAGCCGGGGACGCTTCGCCATCGAGGTGGCGGGTCTGCCTATGCTGGTGGCTCCCGCCTGGCCGGAGGTCACGCGCGTGATAGAGGATTGTCGCGGCTGACGGGACGCATTGGTCCGTCGGACAGCTGAGTTTTCATATCGGTGAGACTGAGGCGTGACGGTCGGCGACCGTTCGCGAGCGCATTATTATGATTCGAAAAAAGAATATTACAAGCCTTGATCGCAAGGACTTAATGATTCACAAATCGGGTGTGGACGGAACACAGGCCACGGCCAAAAACCGGTCCGCGCAGTTTCAACAACGCGAAAGGAGGTGATCCGATGTCTCATGGTTCAGCAATGGGGTCGGTCAAGTCCATTCGGGGAACGCGCCGCTGAGCGACGCTGAAGCGTCGACCCTTCCGAAAATCGAGACTGGTCCGGATCGATCAGATCCCGCCGTCATCCATCGG
>JAHFPU010000059.1 GCA_023266635.1 Sphingobium sp. | reverse complement strand
GCTCCGGCGCCTCGCCGAGCGGCAGCACAAGGAAGGAAGACTCCTAACCCGACTCGAACGCCTCACCGAAACCACTCACGCCGCGCAGGAGATGGTCCGGCCAACCGTCTATGGCCAGGCGATCATCTTCCTGGTGTTCATACCTTTGCTCACCTTCCAGGGAGTGGAGGGCAAGACGTTCGCGCCGATGGCGATCACTCTGATGCTGGCGCTCGCCAGCGCGTTCATCCTGTCGATCACGTTCGTGCCGGCGATGGTCGCATTGCTGGTGACCGGGAAGGTCAGCGAGACGGAGGTCAAACCGATCCGCTGGTTCAAGGAGAAATATCAGCCGGCGCTCACCCGCGCCGTAGCACGGCCAATGCCGTTCATCCTCGGCGGCGGAGGCGTATTTGCGGCGGCCGTTTTGCTGTTCGGTACACTCGGACAGGAATTCATGCCGCAGCTCGACGAGAAGGACATCACGGTCACTAATTTCCGTATTCCGTCAGCCTCGATCGACCAGTCGACCGCGATGCAACTCCAGATCGAAAATGCGCTCAAGACGTTGCCCGAGGTGGCATTGGTCTTTTCCAAGAACGGCAACGCCGATCTTGGCACCGATCCGATGCCGCCTAATGCGTCCGATACCTATGTCATCCCAAAGCCTGAAAAGGAGTGGCCCGCCGAGGTCAAAACCAAGGAGGATATCCTTCGGCGGATTGAGGAGCGGATGAAGCCGCTGATCGGCAACCGCACGGAGATCCAGCAACCGATCCAGATGCGGTTCAACGAGCTGATCGCGGGCGTTCGCTCGGATGTGGCGGTCAAGCTCTATGGCGACGATCTCGATGCCATGAGCGAAGCGGCGGGCCGGATCGCAACCGCACTTCGGACAATCCCGGGCGCGGCGGACGTGCAGGCGGAGCAGACATCTGGCGCGCCGACCTTCGACATCAAGGTCGATCGCCAGGCGGCGGGCCGTTACGGCCTGTCGGTCGAGGAGGTCGCCAGTACGGTCGCTGCCGCCCTGGGTGGACGCGAAGCGGGCTTGTTGTTCGAAGGCGATCGGCGCTTCGCTGTCGTGGTGCGTCTGCCCGACGCACAGCGCGACGATATCGACACCCTGGGCTCGATCCCGGTCATGCTACCATCCAACGGTGCCGGGAACGCGCGTTCCATCCCGCTCAGCGAAGTCGCGCGTTTCACCTACACCGAGGGGCTCAACCAGATCAGCCGGGAGAACGGTAAGCGGATGGTCGTCATCCAGGCCAATGTGCGAGGCCGCGATCTTGGCGGATTCGTCGCCGAAGCCCAGGCGAAGATCGCCGATGTGAAGCTGCCCGCCGGCACCTTCACCGAATGGGGCGGCCAGTTCGAGAGCCTTCAGTCCGCTTCCGAGCGGTTGGCGATCGTCGTGCCGCTTTGCTTCGTCCTGATCTTCGCGCTGCTCTACATGGCACTGGGCGGTGCCTGGCCGGCGCTGGTCGTGTTTACGGCCGTTCCCATGGCGCTGGCCGGAGGTGTGTTTGCTCTGGCCCTGCGCGGGATACCCTTCTCCATCACGGCGTCGGTCGGGTTCATCGCGCTTTCGGGCGTGGCGGTTCTCAACGGCCTTGTCATGATGAGCGCGATTCGCAAGCGGCTTGATGACGGCGAAGGGATCGACGGCGCGATCATTGGTGGCGCGATGGAACGAGTCCGGCCGGTTCTGATGACGGCGCTGGTCGCGAGCCTGGGCTTCATCCCGATGGCGCTCGCCACAGGCACGGGAGCCGAGGTGCAAAGGCCGCTTGCGACCGTTGTGATCGGGGGACTCGTCACCTCGACGGCGCTGACGCTGCTGGTTCTTCCGGCGATATCGGCGCTGATGTTCCGGTTATTGGCGAAAGGGAAGACTGTCCAGGAGCCTCCGAGAACGGTTGTGGCGGCGTGAAGGAGTCCCCTCCGACAAATTTGGTGGAAAGCTGGGCTGAAAAGGTGACGCCCTGTCACACTAACCGGCGAACGGCACTCAAATGTCTGGCCGCCGGGCTTGTCGTAACCAGTATTCCGCTTCCGCTATGGGCGGCGAGGACCGATCGGGGTCAGTCTTGGGGCGGCTTCGCCACGCCTCCGACCTGGCGCTCCCTGGAAGTCGGAACCGGCGACACGCTGATCGTGCCGGCCAAGGTGTCCGGCGTAGCGATCGACGCGGTGCTCGACAGCGGAAGCGGCGCGTCTATTATCAGCAAGCCGCTTGCTGCGAAGCTCGGCATGACAAACCTGGAGCCGCGACGGATTAACGGCCTGAGCGGCAAGGCTCCGGGTAGTCTGGTCCGCAATGTCGCGGTGATGCTGGGCACTTATGCACCCGTCCTCCCCTCCGCGGTGGTTGCAGACTTGGGGGCGGTTTCGGCCGCGTTTGGTCGGCCGATCGACATGATCCTCGGGTCAGACGTACTAGCGGGTGGCTGCCTGGCGCTCGATTTCACGACACGGCGGTTTGCATTTGAGAAGACCGCCAGCTTTGTGGCGGGGCCGGAATGGACTGTACTTCCGCTCGGGCACGGAGCCAAACGGGAACTGTTCGTGCTCGCGTCCATTGCCGGTTTGGACCCGGTGCCGCTGATGCTCGATTTCGGCAGTTCGTCGGCGCTGATGTTATCCTCCGCCTATACAGGGGCGCATGACCTTCTGGCTGGAAAACCTGTTTCCACCGCCGCCATTGGCGGGGTGGAAGGTGTGCAAATCGTCAAGTCCTTTATCGCCGACACAGTGAGCCTGGGTGGGCTCTCGATCGCCTCTGTTCCGGCGCTCGCCCTTGATCATTGGACCTCGGCGAGCACCGTAGGCAATGTGGGGATGCCGCTGTTTGGACAATTCGATATCGTGCTGGACGTGTCTCAAGGGCACTTGTGGTTGCGTTCCGCCCCTCCTCGGGCGCGCCTGCCGATGCTGAAGGATCGAAGCGGCCTCGGCCTCGCCGCCTCCACTACTGACCTGACTGTGGTGCATGTGGCATCCGGCAGCCCTGCGGATCAAGCGGGATGGGCTGTCGGTGAGCACATCGTAGCCGTGGACGGTCGCCCTATCGACGGCTCCTATACGCGGGAAACGCTCTGGCAGTGGCGCTACGGCCCCGCGGGAAGCCGGGTAACGCTTAAGCTCGCGGACGGAACGACGCGGATTCTAAAGCTTGCCGATTACTACTGAGCGGTCCGGCAGGAAAGCAAAGGGAACCTGCGGATACTTCTCGGGTCGGGCGCGGGTTTGGAGGTGATGAGCCGGATCGCCGTACTCAGTCGGTGGCATGCTGGCAGCCTCGCCGGTGTCAATGTTCGTTTTGGCGGCCGCTTACCGGCTGCTGCTGCGTAGACCGCTACGTCCATCTTCCGAAACTACCCCAGCCGCTTAGCAAAAGGAGGTCATGATAAGAGCGCCGCACATCGCACTGTGTACCGCCGCCATCTTGGCCACCGGTCCGGCCCTCGCTCAATCCATGAGCGGAGATATGAAAGGCATGTCCGGTATGGCGGTCATGGGCAAAAAGGCGCCTCCCGCGAAGATCGGTCATGGCACCGGCGTGATCACAGCTATCGATCCCAAAACGGCCAAGCTGACAATCCAGCATGAGCCGATTCCGGCGGTGGGCTGGCCCGCCATGACCATGGCGTTCAAGGCTAATCCGCCGACGTTGCTTCGCGGCCTGCGGGTGGGGCAGCGGATTGGGTTCGACGTCAAGATCCAGGGCATGGCTGCCGAGGTCACTGCCGTTCGACCGCAATAGGCACTATTTGCCCGAGGCGGGCATCATTTGAGTCCGCCCGCCTCGGGGAGATGTCTTGCAGAATAGCTTGACCCCATGGAGATCAGTCAGGTGCAGCAAGAAGCGCCTGGACCCGAAAATTGAATCGGTGGGCACGCTACCGTCCCATAGGAGCAGAACACGCAGCAATCTCCTGCCTTCGGGCGCAACAAGGCACCGCAGCCTGTACAATCGTAGAAATATTGACAGGCGTTCGTCGGCATCGTTTCCGTCTTCATCGTACCGCATTGCGGGCAAGTGATGGTCGATTCGAGAAGGGGGGCGCGCTCAAACATGGGAATATCCAAGCCAGAGCAGGATCGCGCCGACCGTCAAGCCGACGAACACCACAACACGCAAGGCAGGCGGCGTGCAGGCGCCGTCGGGTCCACAGCTCATCGCCAAGCGCTGTTGCCGCCAGAGCATGATCGCACCACCGATAAGGCAGAGTGCGCTCAAGCCCAGGAGAAGCGTCCGGTAGGGAGCTGCGGCAACGGCGATGCCGCCCAGCCACCCCGCACTGATGCCAACAGTGGTCAGCAAGATCGGCAAGGCGCAGCAGGAGGCTACGCCGAATGCCGACGCTATTGCGCCGAAGGCGAGTAACAGCGCCCCACGCGCGCTCGAAAAGCGGGCTAGAACATATGGTTTGAACCTCATCGGCGCCTCCTTGCGATCAATTGGCGGGAACCCTACCATCTGCAGCGACTACAGACTCAACCCCCAATTTCGAAAGGCGAGGGGCGGCCATGGAAACCATCGCGATTGGAGAGCTGTCGCGGCGCACGCGCTGCAACATTGAGACGATCCGCTATTATGAGCGTATCGGACTGCTGCCCATGCCGGCCCGCCGGGGCCGGTACCGGAGCTTTGGCCTCGCGGATGTTGCGCGGGTCCATTTCGTCCGGCGTGCGCGCGAGCTGGGCTTTACGCTAGACGAAATCCGAGCGCTGCTCGTGATAGCCACTGCCGAAAATATGATATGTGACGATGCCCGCGAAATCGCAGCTTCGCACCTCCGGCAGGTGCGCGCGCGGATTACCGACTTGAAGCGCGTGGAGCGCGTGCTTGCCGACACCGTTCGTGCCTGCGACGCCGGCGACCAGGTCGGGTGCCCGTTGATCACGACATTGTCTGCTCCTGCCCAATTAAGCACGATTTGATCGATGTGCGGCGAGACTGACGCTTTAGATCAGCCAGGTGTTCGTGGTCGCGATGACCAGAAGAACGCCAAGCACTCCGCGATAGATGACGAACGGCCAGGCGGAGAAGCGCTCGAGGACACGCATTAGCGCCCAGATCGCCGCGAATGCGGAAACGGACGCAACAACAAGGCCGAGCGCTAGAACGGACCAGCCATGCATATCGAGATGGACTTTGTGCAGCTCCCACAATTCCTTCAGTCCGGCGAGAGCGATAGCGGGGATGCCCAACAGGAATGAAAAGCGCGCAGCTTCTTCACGCTTACTGTAAATCCGAGTGCGAGCGCAGCGGTGAGGGTCGATCCGGAGCGTGAGACGCCTGGGATGAGGGCTCCGACCTGCGCGAGGCCGACGAGCAGCGCGTCCACCAGTGATGCATTCTCAACGCTGCGGCGGTGGCGTGCCAGGATTTCGGTGAGCGCCATCAGCACCGCCATCAAGATGCACGCCCAGCCGATCACCGGTAATGCGCGAAGGGGCGAGTTGCATGTATTGAGGCTGCTTGAAAGGAGAGCGCCCGCCAGCGCGATAGGGATCGTCGCCAACACGATCCAGGTCGCCAGACGAAGATCGGGATCGGCGAACTCGAGGCGGCTGATCGCCGACACCGACCTGACCGCGAGACGGCGAACATCCTGCCAGAAATAGCTAATAACGGCGGCGAGCGCCGCGAGCTGCATCGCGGCCGAAAAGGCCGAACCTGGATCTCGCCACCCCAGCACGGCACGCACGACACGCATATGGGCTGTCGACGAAATCGGCAGAAGTTCGGTAATGCCCTGCACCACGCCCAATATGGCGACCTTGGCATAGCCCAATGTCACAAAGCCCGTGTCGATGCTCGCGGTACATTGTCCGGCCATATCAATGTGTCCCTTTGGGGGATGGAAGAGCGAAGATCGTGGCTTCGGCACAATCCGTAACCGGGCTATCGCGCCCGCTGGTCGCGATTGATAAGACGCAGCCCGTTGAGCACGACCAGGAGCGACGCACCGACATCCGCCGCTATCGCGCCCCAGAGCGACGCCATCCCGAGCAGCGTCAGCCCCCCGAAGACGAGCTTAACCGCAAGCGAGAAGCCAATGTTCTGCCGGATGACGGTGAGTGTCGCTCGTGAGTGCCGAATAAGCCACGGTAGCTGGGAGAGATCATCCTGCATCAGTGCGATGTCGGCCGTCTCGATCGCCGCGTCGCTCCCGATCGCGCCCATCGCAATGCCGAGGCTCGCCCGCGCCATCGCCGGCGCGTCGTTGACGCCGTCACCGACCATGGCGACAAGGCCATGTTGCGCCACCAGTCTTTCTATCGCCTCGACCTTCTGTTCGGGAAGCAGCTCGGCGTAAACCTCATCCACGCCGGTTTCATGCGCGATGGCCTGCGCGGGCGCGCGGCCGTCTCCCGTCAGCATGACGACCTGTGCGATGCCAAGTTCATGCAGTTGCGCGACGATTCGCCTGGCCTCAGGACGCATTGCGTCACCAATCGCAATCAATCCGATGACCGACTGGGCCTCGCCGACAACGATCCCGGTCAGTCCGGCCGCAGCGATTCGACGCAACTGGGCGGCAAGCTCATCATCGCCTGCACCCCCCCCCAGCCTCTCGCCGAGATAGCCAGGGGAGCCGACCCAGATCTCGCGACCATCGATCGCGCCAACGACTCCTTGCCCGGGCAAGGCCGTCACCGACGTTGCAGGGACGACATCGACGCCGCGCTCTGCTGCGGCATCAAGGATCGCGTGGGCAATCGGATGCTCGCTTCGCGCTTCGATGGCAGCCGCGAGCGCCAGCATCTCCATCTCGCCCCGACCGCCAAGCGGGACAAGCTCGATTACCTTGGGGCGCCCAAGCGTGAGCGTGCCGGTCTTGTCCATCGCAATCGCTGTGAGGCGGGCAGGCGTTTCCAGGTGGACACCTCCCTTGATCAGCACGCCCCGCCGGGCCGCGCCCGTCAATCCGGCGACTATGCTGACAGGGGTCGAGATGACCAGCGCACAGGGGCAGGCGATGACGAGCAACACCAGCGCTTGATAGAACCATGCGGCCCAATCGCCCCCGAGCAGAAGTGGCGGCACGAGGAATACCGCCAGCGAAAGTGCCATCACGACCGGCGTGTAGATCCGCGCGAAGCGTTCCACCCACTGTTCGGTCGGAGCCCGTTTGCTTTGCGCCTCGCCGACCATGCGCACGATACGCGCGAGCGTCGTGTCGGAAGACGGGCGGGTCGTTACGATCTCGAGCGCACCCATGCCGTTGATGGTTCCGGCATAAACCGTTGCGTCTTGCGCGACCGTGACGGGCACGCTTTCGCCCGTGATTGGCGCCTGATTGACAGCGCTAGTCCCCGCAACCACATAGCCATCGAGCGGTATCTTTCCGCCCGGTGGAACGATCACATGGGTTCCGACCGCAACTTCGGCAACGGGTACGTCCTTCTCGACGCCTGCCGTATCTCGTATCCGGGCCGTATCCGGCGCGATTTCCATAAGGGCGGCGACAGCACGGCGGGCACGTCCCAGGCTCCATGCCTCCAGCGCCAGCGCTAGGGCGAAGAAAAACGCGACAGTCGCCGCTTCGAACCATTGGCCGATGCCGAGGGCGCCGGCCACCGCGACAAGCATGAGCAGGTTCATGTCCGGCCTGAGCCGCCGCGCCGCAAGAATCGCCTTGGGCGCGACGTATCGAACTGCCGACAGGATTGCCAAGGAATAAGCGAGCATCGCCAGAAGCGGGGGGTGCGCCTCGCGTGCCAGACTCTCGTGCAGTACCGCAGCGAAGCCGTTTGCGCGCGCGTGAATCGCAAAACCGACCAGGACCAAAGCGCCGCTTGCGATGGTCAGCCCGGCCTGAACACGGCGTCGCCGCTGCTCCTCTGGCGCACCGGCACTGCGCTCGCCTTCTTTCCACGGTTCGGCGCGCATCCCCGTGCGTTCGACTGCCCTTAGGATGTCGGCGTGAAGAGAGAGATCGGCGACGCTCGCGATCGACATGCGACCGTTGATAAGATCGAACGACAGATTTTCCGGCCCGACGATCGGACCGAGTTCGCGCTTGAGCACCGCGACTTCGTCACCGCAGTCCATGCCATGGATTTCGAAAATGACGCCGTCCGGATGGTCCGGGAGGGCCTGGGCCACGGGCATCGGTTCACCCGAGCAGCTTCTGCAACCGTCGGCTCCCGCGGCATCTTTTGAGATACCGCTCTGACCAACTAGCTCGGCGGTCATCCCGGTGGCCGATACGGCCGCGATCACGGCTTCGACTGTGAGGTCGGACGTGACATCGACGTCGAGCAGGCCAAGCTTCGGCTGGAACGACAAAAACCGTTCATCTCCAACGAGTGGGATCAGCGCTTCCCTGAGCAACCGAACCTCGTTCTGACAGTCTAGCCCCTGCACCTTGAAGCGCCACCGGCACCCTATCGCTATGGGGCTCGTCCCGATTTGATCGAACATAGCGTCACCTCGACTTTTCGACATGACACCCTCTATACAGTCTGAAGTCACTAGAGGGTCAAACGATATGTCCACCGAGCCGCTCAGCATCGGGAGTCTGGCCAAAGCCACCGACACCAAGGTGGAGACGATCCGCTATTATGAGAGCATCGGCTTGTTGGCGGCGCCCGCCCGAACAAAGAACAACTATCGCGCCTACACCGCCCAACATCTCGCACGGCTCAGTTTCATTCGCAGGGCTCGCGCGCTGGGTTTCTCGATCGACCAGGTTCAGGAGTTGCTCAAGCTTGCCGACCAGAAGGATATTTCTTGCAAGGCGGTGGACGCGATCGCGCGGGAGCATCTCGCCGAAATCGACCGAAAGCTTCGCGATCTGAACACGCTGAGGTCCGAATTGAGCAACGTCATTGTCCAGTGCGGACATGGCACCATTTCCGAGTGCCGCATCATCGAGACATTGGCGCCGGATTGCACCGCGTTCGGCTGAGCAGGGCGGTCGATGGTGTCACCGTTCGCAATTATCAGCAGCTAATGCAAATAAGTCGCAAAACTGCTTGACCCTCTAGCAGCTAGAGGGTGTAGACGCGACGTATGTTCACGCTTTCTGGCAGCCTTCACCTTTTATCGATTCGTCGGCGGACGGTTGCGCTGTGGCGCGTGTTGGCGGTTCTCGGTGCCGTCTTGCTTGCCCTTGCCACAAGCGTCGCTGCCGATGCGCAAACGACCGACGTGCAGACGGCATGGCGGCTGCTCGACTATATAGCGGTCGATTATGGCGGTGCTGTCAGCGGCGGACGGGTGAAGAGTCCTTCCGAATATGCCGAGATGACCGAATTCGCGGCTTCGGTATCGACCCGCCTTTCGACGCTGTCGCCCACGCCGGCGCGCAAGCAGCTGATCGCGGGTGCAGCTCGACTTCAGGGCGTCATCGCCGCGAAAGGAACGCCCGAGGAGGTCGCCCGCATCGCCCATGGCCTCGCCGCCGATCTGCTCAAGGCGTACCCTGTGCCCCTCGCGCCGAGCAAGGCGCCCGATCTGGCCCGCGGCGCTACCTTGTTCGCGCAGAATTGCGCGAGCTGCCACGGCATGACCGGGGATGGGCATGGCCCCGATGCTGCAAAGCTCAAGACGCCGCCGATCGCTTTTAGCGAGGTAGTGCGTGCGCGGCAGCGCAGCCCGTTCGCGCTCTACCAGGTCATCGACCAGGGCATCGACGGGACGGCGATGCAAAGCTTTGCGACCTTGCCGAGCGACGATCGCTGGGCGTTGGCCTTCTATGCCGGTCGCTTCGCCTTTCCCGATGCTCTTGCAAGCCAGGGCGAGCGGCTGTGGAAGTCCGATCCGGACTTGCGGAACAGGATCCCCGACCTGACGACATTAGCGGGGCTGACACCCGAGGTGCTTGCGAAGACGATCGGACCAGACAAGGCAGACGCGGTGATCGCCTATCTGCGCCGTCACCCGGACGCGGTGATCCGGCAGGCACCCGGTTCGCTGACCATCGCGCGCGCAAAGCTGGCACAGAGCCTTGCGGCCTATCGTGGTGGCGACCGCCACGCCGCCAAGGAACTCGCGCTCTCCGCCTATCTCGATGGCTTCGAGCCCCTCGAGCCGATGCTGACCGCGCGCGACGCAACGCTCATGGGGCACATCGAAAGCGCCATGGGCGAATTCCGGGCATCACTCCAGCAGGGGCGACCCGCCGACGAGATCGCCACCCGCGTCCAGGTGCTCGGCGCCCTGTTCGACGACGCCGATGCGGCATTGTCCCCCGATGCAGCAAGCAGTGCATCGACCTTTCTGGGCGCGTTTACCATCCTGCTGCGCGAAGGGCTCGAAGCCCTGTTGATCGTCGTTGCAATGATCGCCTTCCTGCGCAAGGCCGAGCGGCCCGAGGTGCTGCCCTACGTCCATGGCGGCTGGATCGGGGCGCTGGCGGCAGGCGGTCTGACCTGGGGAATCGCGACCTATGCGATCGGGATAAGCGGCGCGAGCCGGGAGCTTACCGAAGGGTTCGGATCGCTGTTCGCGGCCGTCGTCCTGCTCTCTGTGGGAATCTGGATGCACGGCAAGGCGCAGGCGGACCAATGGCAACGCTACATCCGCCAGAAGATGTCGCACGCATTGTCGAAGCAGTCGGCCTGGTTCCTGTTCGGCCTGGCCTTCATCGTCGTCTATCGCGAGGTGTTCGAGACGATCCTGTTCTACGCCGCGCTCTGGACCCAGGGCAATGGCGGCACGATGTTGGCGGGCGCCGGCTCGGCTGTCGTTCTGCTCGGCCTCATCGCCTGGGCCATGCTGCGCTACAGCCGCGACCTGCCGATCGCGAAATTCTTCGCCTATAGTGCGTGGCTGATGGCGATCCTCACCGTCGTGCTCGCCGGCAAGGGCGTGGCCGCGCTTCAGGAAGCCGGCATCATCGACATTGCGCCGCTTGGAGGCGGGATCCGCGTTTCCATGCTCGGTATCTTCCCGACCTTGCAATCGATGGCCGCCCAGCTTCTGATGTTGATCGCGGTGCTCGGCGGCTTCTTCCTGAACCGTCGCCGTGCCGCCGCGGCTGCCGATTGATGCGGCTGCGCCAGCCAGCAACCCCCTTATTCTCTTTGCAGTACCGGAACTAATCTGGAAAATCACAAGTTTGAGAAGCTAGGCTAGAGGAGAAACTCAATGGCAAGCGCGCCGCCCGACCCCCACCCCGACTCGCTTCCTAGCGGTTCAGACGAGACGCCGGAGCAGCTCGCCCCCGCCGACGACGATGGCCGGGAGAGCGTTGAGGATATCCCGGCTTCTGGAACGCCGTAGGGCTCAGGCAGCATCCAGGATCAAGCGACACGCTGACGCCTCACTGCGCAGTAGAGCCGTTCAAGAGCCCGAGACGTCCACCCGCTTGCAGGGACGCGAGCACGACGGCGCTTGGCACAATCATGCCCATCCTTCACGAGCCAACATATGGGGTTACGGGAGCATAAGTGTTCAGATGACTACCGTTCCCGTGTCCCACCTGCCGATCCTATTGCGTCCCGATCCGGCGCGGACGGTGACTCGTCCGTTCTTACCCTCCGATCCCCCGCGTTACGCCATAGCTGGCCGGTCGCGCGGCGCGCGCATCATTGCGCGCGTACTCTCCCTCGACGCCGCGAAGCTCGATCGGGACCTCGCGCGGGTCCGCCTCTCGCTCGATGCGCGTTATCCGGATGTTGAGGCGACGTTGCTTCGCCGTTTCGAAGCGGTCGCGGACCTCGTACCCGGCCAGGCTGCGCTCAGGCGCGACCAGCGCTTGCTCATCGGAGCTTATTTCAGTGCGGAGTATTCCTATGAATCGGCCGCGTTGTTCAACCCCAGCGTGGTCGCCCACCCCGACCAGGGTGCGACGCCCGCGGGCGCCTTACGCTTTATCTTGTCGTTGCGCGGGATAGGTGAGGGCCACCTCTCGTCGGTGACGTTCCGCACGGGCATCTGGGCGGCGGATGGATCGGTGATGCTCGATACGCCCAGTGCGGTCTCGGTTCCGCCGGAGTTGATCCTGCCGGACGACTGGAAGGACGGCGATCCCTTCTCGCTCGATTGCTCGGCCAGCCACGATGTGTCGCAGACCGTCCTGTTCCCCTTCGTCGAAAGCCAGAGCGGCGGGATCGAGGACCTGCGGCTAACCCGCGTGGAGCGCGCCGACGGCACGTACACCTATGCCGGCACCTATACCGCGCTGGGCCTGCGCGGCGTGCGGCAGGAGATGCTCGAAACCGACGACTTCCATCGCTTTGCGATGCGCCCGGTCACCGGCGACCTCGCTGACGGTAAAGGTATGGCGCTGTTCCCGCGTCAGATCGGAGGGCGTTACATGGCAATCGGACGGCAGGACAGCGAGAACCTCTGGCTGTTTGCTTCAAACGACCGGTTCCACTGGGTCGGCGGCAGAAAGATTCTCGAGCCGGTCGAGTCGTGGGAATTTATCCAGCTCGGCAATTGCGGCTCGCCCATCGAGATCGATGAAGGGTGGCTGCTACTCACCCACGGGGTGGGGGAGGTCCGCAACTATAGCATCGGCGCGGCGCTACTCGACCGCAACGACCCTTCGAAGGTTCTTGGGCGCCTCGCCAGTCCGCTCATCGAGCCTAGCCTGGACGACCGCGATGGCTATGTACCCAACGTCGTCTATAGCTGCGGCGGATTGGTGCGCGGTCGGTCGCTACTCCTGCCCTACGGCGTCGCCGACAACTATACGCGCTTCGCGACCGTTTCGATCGACGCGCTGGTCAGCGCAATGACGTGACGTCTCAATGGCCGGCATTTAGGGCGCGGTAGCGTCGAAAGTCCACTAGGCAGGCAGGCGCAGCCAATGTGGTTGCGATTGTGCACGCGTCTGAAAGGGTGGTTCTTCTTTTTATGAATGCGTGCTCGATCAGTGGTAATCGCCAACCAGACGAGAAACGCGATTACTCAGCGCGTTTCGATGTGCGGGACCCTTGGCCCGATCATTATGGTTAACGCGATCGTAACGCATCCGGCGTAACCAAGGACTGCGGGGCGCTCTTACAGTCTTTGCGGATCATTCCAGTGCTACAGATGTCCCGGTCCCACTGATGTCTTGAAGGAAGCTATAGTGACGAGCGTCGGGGCTGCAGATATCATGGCTATCCGCAATGCAGTGTTGCAGCGAAATGCAGCGTTGCGGGATGCCGCCGCCCGCCCGCTTGCGAACACTGTCCAAACGACCGATACGGCCCGCGTTGATGGTGTCGCTGCCGGTTCGCCATCCTTCGCGACGACTTTTCAAAATGCCCTACAGCAGGTCAACACCCTCCAGGAGCAGGAAGATGTCGCGACCGAGGCCTATGAACGAGGTGAAACGACCGACATCGCGTCCGTAGTACTCATGCAGCAGCGCGCATCAATCAGTTTCGAAGCGACCTTGCAGGTCAGAAACAAGCTTCTTTCTGCCTACAAGGATATAATGAACATGCCGGTCTGATCGGTCTCCGGTCACCTGATCAGGACCCGAGCGGCAACGTGTCACGAGCGGATGCTCGTGTTAACGGAACAGGCCGCCCAGAAAGCCGCCTCGCTGATGGCCGCTGCCGTGACCTCCGCCGTGACCTCCGCCGTGACCTCCGCCATGGCCCCCTCCGTGCCCGCCACTGTAACGATCCTCGCCATGACCTCCACCCCACGGGGCTGACTGGCCGTAGGTGGGCCCAGGTGCGCCGCCGCCGATAGCCTGCGGCGGTGCATCGGCCTCGAAAGCGGCGTTCCGTTCGATGATCTTGTCGAGTTCGCCACGATCGAGCCAGACGCCGCGGCACTGCGGACAATAATCGATCTCGATCCCCTGCCGATCGGAAAGCAGGAGATCAACTCTGCATACCGGGCAGAGCATCCCCTGCGCGCGGGCCGTGGATGCAGATGCTGGGACGATATCGGACATGCTGAATTCCTCGCTCGTTCGGATGCGGCTTGCGACTGACAACAGGACACCGCGACGGCCATTGACCAGAGCATGATGCGCGTCTCGCAATGAACCTAACCCGAATGGCGCAGCCTGGCGGTTGCATTTTGGTCAAATACCGATCCGCCTCTAGCGATGAGGACCGGAGCGGTGACCACCGAAGGAACCATGCCCGCCACCGTGACCGCCTACGCCGATTCCAACCAGATGGAGCCAAAACAAGGTTGCCCGGAATAGGTGCCACAGAATGGATAGTAGGCTCGTCCACGACCGGGCCACGTCCGACACCTTGACCACGCACTTCGCTTCCCCTTCCGTCGCTGCGACCGCGACCGCTGAAGGCGCCTCGTTCGGGCGGCTCCGTTCGCAGGTTGAAGCGTAACTCTGATCGCGACGACGGCACTCGGGGTATGCAGGGCACCCGTTAATGGGCGTAGGCATAGCGAGGTTCGTCCTGCATGGTCGTGCAATCGCCCCGCAAGGCGATCGACGACATCCTCCCCACTGTCTCACCCAAAGTCCGCAGCATCTTGCATCCTCATTTATATTGTTGCGCCTGTTCTATCGCTTTACTGAGAAGAGTGCGCCATCTGTCGGCGAGGCGCTCGTCCTGCGGTCGGCCACCTTTTACTTGGCATGCCTTCACGACGAACTGGCTTGACAGACAATTTCAGGCTTTGTGGTTCACGATGAGTTCAGTGCTGCGTGGCTACGGAGATCGGCAAGAGTGGCTGGTTCGAAGCCCTAAGGAGAGAAGAGATGCAGCGAAAGATCCTTCTCGTTCTCGCTAGTGCCGCCCTCGCGACATTGACTGCGTCTCCCGCCTTGGCGCGGGACCGGCATGGCGGCGGCCACCATCGGGGCGGGCATGGCGGGGTTGGCATCAACGTTGGTCACGGAGGTGGATATTACGGTGGCTACCGCTATGCCCCCCGGTCCGCCTACTACGATGACCCTTATTTTTAAGATCCGCGCATCAGCTACCGGCAACGGGGCTACTACGACGATAATCGAGGCTATCGCCGTGACCATCATGACAGACGGCGGGAAGAGCGGCATCATTGACACAAATTGCAGCCATGGGTCGATCGGCCAGCGGATTAAGGACAATATGACCATGAAAATAGCGCAGATGTTGTCGATGTCAGCTTTCGCGGCGGCGCTTGCATCTCCGAGCGTCGCGCAGACGCAATCTCACGGAGCAGGTGTCAATTGGAGCGGAGGACATGGCGGCGTTAGCTGGGATGGCGGGCACGGCTATGGCGGGGGGGACTATCGCGGCTATCCTGTGAGCAATTCGCCACCCACATATCGCCTGCCTGTAGCCCAGCAGTCGGCGAACATGCCGCAGCGCCGCGGTCAAGTCGTCAGACCCGACTACGCAGGCCCGACCCCGGCGCTACCGCGCGCCGGTGGTGATAGCAGCGACCGCCCCGGACGCGGCGGGCGCTAAGTCGATCATCTGTTCTTTCCGTTTCATATAACGCCGGGGCCCAGCGAGGAGCCTGCCAATTGCGAAAATGGTCACCAGGGTCCAAGATTGGCCGCCGTTGCTTATTCAAGAAAGGGGTCGCATCGGCAATTACCCGCCGATGCCGCGTCACCGCTATCGCGTAGCCCACTGTCAATAAGAGACTTAACTGAACGGTTGCTGCGGACACTATTCCGGAAGTATTCATCCCAACGGGCTCAATACATATCCATGACGATCCGTCATACAGTGAAGGAAAGATCATGAGGAAGTATTTGATCGCAGCTGCGGCGTTCCTGGCCTTTGCCGCCCCAGCGGCGATGGCCCAGTCTCGGGATGGATATCGCGGCGGCCAGGACCATGGTGCGCAGCGTGGCTACGGCAACTCAGGCGGTTACGGTTACAACGGAGCATATGATTACGATGGCAACTATCGCCAGACATATCGCAACGAGCGCCGACAGGCCTACAGGCACAACAATCAAGAATATCGCAACGATCGGGGATATCGCAACGAATGGCGTCACGAACGACAGGAGCGCCGTGAGCACCGCCGCGATGATCGCTACTAGGCTTGTTGTCTGGAAGTGTCGGGCCGGGTGCCTCGTTTCGGGTGTCTAGTTTCTCACGAACGAATAGGCATTTTTACCGCGCAACCAGAAGCGGTGCACCTCGGCGATGCGGGGGCCGTGTGGCCAGCTCGCCGAAACGGCAGAGCTGGCTATTTCGCCGCCGCAAGCGCTGAACAGTCTGGTCATGCAACTCACAGCGGCAAAATGCGACGGCGCTGCGTCATTAGAGTGTGGGTGGTTTTTTGCCGCCAGTAGCGGCACATGGTTCCAGCCCGCCGTCGCGGACATACGTTAAGCGCCAGATGGAGCCGATGTGGGGGAGTGGATTCAACAACTGATTGACCAACTCGGCTATGTCGGCATTGCCATCCTGATGTTTGCCGAGACGGTT
>JAHFPU010000235.1 GCA_023266635.1 Sphingobium sp. | reverse complement strand
CAGATCGGCGGCCAACGCCGGGGCGGCGGTGGCGAGAAAGGCTACGGCCATCCCCGCTACTCCGCAAAGTTTCTTGGAAAGCGTCATTATTTCCCCCTTCTTACAGCGCGGTTTCGCCGGTCTCGCCGGTGCGGATGCGCACGGCCTGACCGACATCGAGGACGAAGATCTTGCCATCGCCGATGGCGCCGCTGTTGGCGGCCTGTTGAGCAGCCTCCACCACACGGGGGGCGAGGTCGTCATCGCAGACCACCTCGATCTTGATCTTCGGAACCATGTTGGTGCTGTACTCGGCACCGCGATAGATTTCGGTCTGCCCCTTTTGGCGTCCGAAGCCCTTTACTTCGCTAACCGTCATGCCAGCAACGCCGAGCGAGGACAAAGCCTCGCGGACATCGTCCAGCTTGAACGGCTTGATGATAGCCATGACTAGTTTCATGTCGCCCCCTGTTAATGGTGTGCGGGGCTATATCAGCAAGGACCGTGCCAATATTTAATCAAGCGTTAACGCCGCCTTTTCGCAAGGGGCGAGTGCGCTGCACGCCGCATTTTTGGGCAGGGAAATGATTCTGCCTAAAAAATGGGCAGGAAATTTAGTTTCAAAAGCGATTCCGCCCTTGAATCATTGTTTCGTGTCTTACCAGCTGTGTCCGGCTTCAATCGCAGCCTCTTCGCCATCGCGATCGGTACGGCCCAGAACAGCGTTGCGATGCGGAAAGCGGCCGAAACGCGCGACAATGTCGTGATGTTTGCGCGCGAAATCCAGGTTGCGGGCGTCGCCCAGCGCCTCGAACAGCGCGATCGACCGCTCCTGATCATCCAGCGTCTCACTATGCTGGAACGGCATGTAGAAAAAGCTGCGCCCGGCGCCGCCGATCTGCACATCATAACCTTGCGCGACTGCGCCCTTGGCGATCTCGCGCGCCAGCGGGTCGGACGCAAACGCCTGCGCCTGGTCGCGGAACATGTTGCGGGGCATCTGGTCGAACAGGATGATCGCAGCCAGAGCTTCGTCGGCGCGGGACAGGAAAGTCTCGGCGGGCTGCCGCGCCTTCTCCTGCCACAGGCTTTCGAAGCGCATGCACGCGGCGTCGGTTACCTCGGACCGACCCCACCAGCCCTCCTCGCCAATCTCCTTGAACCAGAAATCCAGAATGTCCCTGGCCCAGGGTGCGGTCACGGCGTCATGGGGATCGGTGTCAGCGCTCATGCAGGCAATACCCATGGGAAGGGGCGGGGGTTCCGATATTGCGCAACGCGCTTACCTATCTCCGTTCGCCCTGAGCCTGTCGAAGGCTGCACTTCTCTTCAAAAAGAAGGGCAGGGCTTCGACAAGCTCAGCCCGAACGGAGAAAAATCAAAACATCAGGCCGCCGTGCCGCCCACGGTCAGCCCGTCCATCAACAGCGTCGGCTGGCCCACGCCCGCCGGCACGCTTTGCCCACCTTTGCCGCACATGCCCACGCCCTCGTCCAGCGCCATGTCGTTGCCGATGCCGATCACGCGGGTTAGCGCCGTGGGGCCATCGCCGATCAGCGTCGCGCCCTTGATCGGATCGCCCAACTTGCCATTCTCGACCTTGTACGCCTCGGTGCAGGAGAAGACGAACTTGCCTGACACGATGTCGACCTGCCCGCCGCCGAAGCTCTTGGCGAAGATGCCCTTCTTCACGCGCGACAGCAGTTTGGCCGGATCGTCGTTTCCGCCGCGCATGAAGGTGTTGGTCATCCGCGGCATCGGCGCATGGGCATAGCTTTCGCGGCGGCCGTTTCCGGTTGCCTCGACGCCCATCAGCCGCGCGTTCAGCCGGTCCTGCATATAGCATTTGAGGATGCCGTCCTCGATCAGCACATTCTCCCGCGTCGGCGTGCCTTCATCGTCGATGCTGAGCGATCCGCGCCGGTTCATGATGCTGCCATCGTCCACCACCGTTACGCCGGGCGCCGCAACGCGCTGGCCGATACGACCAGTAAAGGCCGACGTGCCCTTGCGGTTGAAATCACCCTCCAGCCCATGGCCGATCGCCTCGTGCAGCAGCACGCCCGGCCAGCCCGGCCCCAGCAGCACGGTCATCTCGCCCGCCGGCGCGGCGACGGAGCGCATGTTGACGTCCGCCTGCGCCAGCGCCTCGTCAATGGCGCGGTTCCAGATGTCCGGGGACATGACCTGATCGTAGAGATAGCGTCCGCCAATGCCGAAGCCGCCGGACTCGCGCCGCCCGCCATCCTCCAGGATTATGGAGACGTTCAGGCGTACCAGCGGCCGAATGTCGTTCGCGACAAAACCGTCGGCGCGCACGATCTCAACGACCGACCAGCTGCCATTGAGGCCCACCGACACCTGCGCAACACGCGGATCGCGGGCGCGGGCGGCGGCATCGATCTGCGCGCACAGTGCCACCTTCTCGGCAAAGGGTACGATCTCCAGTGGATTGGCGTCGGTGTAGAGGTGCCGGTTGGTCCGCTGCGGCGGCGGTGCGGGCGGGACCTTGGCCGGATCGAGCAGCGACAGCGTCTGCGCTGCCCGACGGATCGCCGCCTCGCTGATGTCGTTGGCGTGAGAGAAACCGGTCATCTCCCCGCTCACCCCGCGCAGGCCGAACCCGGCGTCGGTGGAATAATCGGCGGTCTTGAGCCGTCCGTCGTCAAAGCCGAATGCCTCTGACGCGCGATACTGCAGATACAGTTCGCCATCGTCACAATTGGCGAGCGCTTCGGCGGTCAGCCGCTTGGCGGCGTCGGGGGTGAGCAGCCCGTCGCGATAAAGCAGGCCACGGGCATCGGTGAAGTGGGAGCTGATGTCGGTCATGGGGAGGATATAGGCGCTGGGCGGGCGATAAACCAACCCCTGAGCTTACTATCTCTCAAACCGTTCGTGCTGAGTAGAGACTGAGCTTTGGAAGACTCGTATCGAAGTGCCTCAGATCCTTCGATACGCCATTTCGACTTCGCTCAATGGCTACTCAGGACGAACGGAATGATTGGAAGCGGTTTAAAGGCTCGCCCCAGAAGCAATATCCGGACCCGCATCATGCCCGGCGCCATCCGCCGGACCGCCGATCAGCACGAAGCGCCGGTCGCAATAGCCGCAATCGACATAGCCATGCTCGTCAATCTCTAGGAACACGCGCGGATGGCCGAGCGCGGCGGGAATGTCGCCGGCCCCGTCGCAGGAAACGCGGGTCTTGGGCGTGCGGATGATCTCTGGCGGCTGAATCATTGCGCCGATCTAGCAGCGCAGATGCCGCACCGCAATATCGGCCGGCGCGCTGGAAAGATTACAATCGTTCTCCACCTGAAACCAAATCCGCGGCCTTGTGTTCTGGATGCGTAACTATGGAAGGACAGCGGCGATGCGGATGATGACAGGCATGATGGGTCTCTTGGCTGCGGTGGCCAGCGCCGGAGCCGCCTCCGCGCAAAGCCTGACTCTGCCGGAAGGCACGCTCATCCACCTGCAGACCCGCGAAGACCTGTCGTCTAAGGACGCGCGTAAGGGCGACAAGGTGGAACTGTCCGTCGCCGAACCGGTAATAGTCAACGGCGTCACCATCATTCCCGTCGGGGCACCGGCGACCGGCGAGATTTCCAGGGCGCGCAACAACGGCCTCCTCGGCCGCTCCGGCAAGCTGGAGATAGAAGTGCGCCAACTCTCTGCGGACGGCCGCGTCATCCCCCTGCGCGGTCAGGAGAACGCCAAGGGCAAGGCCGGAACGATCGGCGCTGTCGGGGCAGGCATCGTCTTCCTGCCGCTGGCGATCATCGTGAAGGGTAAGGAAGCGAAAATCCCAGCGGGCAGCAAGGTCGACATGTATGTCGATCAGCCGGTCCAGCTTACCGACACCAGCATCCAGAGCGATCTCGCTCCACCGCCCGCGCCGCCGGCGGGCTAGGTTTTGTGGAGCTGGAAAGGGGCATTTCTCAGCCCATTAACAGCCGCCATCCTGGACTTAGCCTCAGTCATTGCATGAATTTTCTGCCATCGAGCCAATGGATGCCGGGTCGAGCCCGGCATTACGGCAAGAGTAAAGCCTCTTGCAGCCTTAAAAATCCTCCCCGGTTACGGGAGGGGTCTGTCGCCTGGCGATGGCAGGGTGAAGGCAACATAAGTCTAGGTGCCCTTTTTCGCCTTCTTGTCGATCAGCACGGCCTGCTGCCACTTGCCCGGCGCCTTGTCCGTGCGATGAATACACCCTGCCCAGCAGCACGGCCGCTTCTTCCCCTCCAGCATTTCCTAACCTCTGCGCGCGATGCGGCGCGCACGCGTCGCGGGCTGTTTCGCGTCTTCGACCCAGCAGATAAATTCATTACGGCCTAGTGGCGTCAGCTTCTCCCACAGCGCTAGGATCGCCGGGTCGGACCGGACTGCTGCCTGAAAATCCTCAGGCGCTTGATGAACAGTTCCCTGGAGGAATTCATCGGTCATGAGACACTCTTGGTAAACCGCGCGAAGGAAGGCGTATCTGTCTTTCAGCGACTGATGGCATTCAGAGTGACCGCAGGACGGGGAGATGTCCAGAAGGGGTGTGTTTGCTGTCCTACAGTCTGGGACCTGTGCTCTATTCCTCCCATGGAACAGCATGCTTCACTTGACGCGCATCCCATCCTGTCGAACGCAACGATGCGGTCCGATCGGGACTCGAGTGAGATGGGGTGGTTGCCGCCCTCCCCAGACGGCATCGCAATGTGCCAAGATAGTGGTGTTGAAGGCCACTGAGCGGAAAGGACGGCAACCGTGGAAACGAATACGATGATTGGGGTGGA
>JAHFPU010000058.1 GCA_023266635.1 Sphingobium sp. | reverse complement strand
CCGGCGGCAAGGTCATCCGCGAGAGCGTCGCGGAGACCGGCGCGAAGGTCGATATCGACGACGAGGGTCTGATCAAGATCAGCTCGTCCGACATCAACCAGATCGAGGCGGCCAAGAAGTGGATTCTCGGCATCGTCGAGGAAGCGGAAGTCGGCAAGGTCTACAACGGCAAGGTCGTCAATATCGTCGACTTCGGTGCGTTCGTGAACTTCATGGGCGGCAAGGACGGTCTCGTTCACGTCTCCGAGATGCGCAACGAGCGCGTCGAGAAGCCGACCGACGTCGTGTCGGAGGGCCAAGAAGTGAAGGTCAAGGTCCTCGAGATCGATCCGCGCGGCAAGGTTCGCCTGTCGATGCGCGTCGTCGATCAGGAAACCGGCGAAGAGCTGGAGGACACCCGTCCTGCACGCGAACCGCGCGAGCCCCGTGGCGATCGCGGTCCGCGTCGTGAAGGCGGCGACCGGGGTGACCGTGGTCCCCGTCGTGATCGTGGTCGTGGTGGCGAGCGCGGCCCGCGCCGTGAAAGCTCCGAGAGCAAGGATGATGGCGGCGACGCCGGCCTGCCGAGCTTCATCACCCAGGAAGATTGATCCGATTCTTAACCTGGATTGATAGTTTAAGGTTAAGGGGCCGGTTTCCGGCCCCTTTCTCTTTTTGGCGATATCTTCCGCCCATAAGCAGAGCATGGTATCCTCAGCGCGAGCCTCCGGGAGTTGAACAGCTCCGCGGCCAAATGGGTGGAGGACGGGATGGAGAAGATATTCTCCTCGCTCGATGCTGTGTCCGACGTGCCCGCCTTTTGGGATTTGCTGACCAGCTTCTTCCAGGGCCAGGGGATTTTGTGCTTTGCGGCCGTCCATTTCCCGCCCGTTGGCGCTGCCGACCAGGATAATGTTCGTGCCCGGGCAGTCGGGTTTTCCGACGCGTGGATGCAGGATTATTCCGAGAGCAGGTTCTCTGATGACCCCATAAGAGCGCAGGCGAAAGTCAGCCCGGTTGCATTCCGGTGGTCTGAAATCCGCGAAATCCGTGCGCTCTCGCCATCAGAAGAACAGTTCATGCAGGATTTTTCTAGGGTGTACCGGGGGGACGGCATCGCCATTCCCGTATTCGGCCCCCACGGTCGCAATGGATTTTTTGGGTTGGCGCTGCCGGCAGGCGTCGCCGTCATGCCTCCGGACCTGTTCCGGCTCTGCAAACTGGTCGTGCAATATGCGCATCAGCGCTATTGCGAGCTCGCGGCGCCAGAGTTCGAGGTTCACCAGCCCTTGTCCCCGCGCGAACTGGAGGTTCTCGGCTGGGTCGCACGGGGCAAAAGCAACTCCGTCATTGCGTCGATCATCGGGGTTTCCAGCAATACAGTCGATACGCATCTGCGGCGCATATACGGGAAGCTGAATGTGACCGATCGCGTATCAGCGGCGCTGGCGGGGCTAGGTCATGGGTTGGTCAGCCTGCCATAATATTCGCTTGATGATACATCATGTCACCCAATCGCGGGACATGTCATCGATGTCATTACCCTCTAGGCGGGCAGGCAACAATAAGGCCCACCCCCAGGGTCGATAAGACACTTATTCCGGAATAGCCGACGGAGGAAAGTGATGGCACGCGGCAAACACCGTGATGTCCCACGTCCTTTGTTGCTGTTCGTCAGAAATGACGGGCCTTTCGGGTCGCAATGGAACGAATATGACGATGTGCGATAACGTGGTGCGCCTTCCCGGCGGGGGCGCCCCGGAATCCTCTGCTGCTTCGGCGGAGTATGACAGCGGCATCGCCGCTGCCGAACATCATGCGTTCGCGCTTCGGATGCATCGTTTCAGTCTCGCGCGCGATGCACTGTTTCAGATGGATGCCCTGCGCAATCCCGAATGGGATATTCTGCTCTCCCTTTATATTGCCGGGTGTGAAAGCCTCGATGCGCCCTTTGCCAGCCTGTGCGTGGCCAACAGGCTGTCGGCCGAGGTGGGCGCGGCCGCCGTGCAATCCCTTTCGTCCCTGTCCCTTGCCCAGTGGGATGAGGGGCGGGTCAAAGTCGCGCTGACGGAGCGCGGCTTGGCCCAGATGAACCAGTTCCTGCAGCGGGTCGCACTCTCTGCTTGAGGGCCTTTCGGGGCGCGCGCTACCCCCACAGCGTGCGCCCCGGATCGTCATTTCCCGTTTCTGCCGCAAAATGCCGCCTATTGATCCAGGTAGTGGCGGCCTCGCAACGATGTGATATATCGATGCTTCGACCGGGGCGGCTGAATGCAAAGAAAGAACGAGCGGTTTATTGAACGTCTGCCGCTGGTTCCCGAACGGGCCGGCCTGGCATTTGGCGTCACCACTGTTCTATGCCTTCTGGCATTGGGCGCGCGGGCATGGGTAGAGCCCATTTTGTCATCGGGCTTCCCCTTCGTCACTTTCTTTCCCGCTGTCATTATCTCGTCGTTTCTGTTCGGCGTCAGGCCCGGAATTTATGCGGCGATAGTGTGTGGCCTGTTCTCCTGGTATTTCTTCATCGCACCTTCGATGACCTTCGCGCTGCAGGCCAATACCGTCGTCGCCATGGGGTTCTATGCGGTAGTGTGCGCGACGGATATCGCGCTCGTTCACTGGATGCAGCGCGCCAATTACAGTCTCGGCGTCGAACGGGAAAAAAGCCGCGCCCTTGCCGAAAATCGAGAGATGCTATTCCGGGAACTTCAACACCGGGTGTCCAACAATATCCAGGTGGTGGCGGCGCTCATTTCGCTCCAGAGCCGAAATGTCTCCGACGAAGCTGCCCGAAAGGCTCTGGATGAGGCGCATACGCGCCTTAACCTCATCGGCAAGATCGGCAGGGCGCTCTATGATCCAACAGGCCAGCGGCTCGGTATCCGTAGCTTCATGGAATCCCTGACGGCGGATATTCTGGAGGCGAGTGGCCGGCGCGACCTGACCGTCAGCTTGGACATAGACGAGGCGGTGAGCGTTCATCCCGATATGGCCGTGCCACTGTCATTGATCGTCGCGGAGACGATTAGCAACGCGATAGAGCATGGATTTCCCGAGCAAGGCCAGGGGACGATCGCCGTTGCGCTGCAGAAGTCGGACGCAGGCAGGCTGATCCTCGAGGTCGTCGATGATGGGAAGGGGCTTCCCCATGATTTCCAGCCGGAGCGCGGCGGCAATCTGGGCCTGCGCATCGCCACCGCCCTGGCGGGTCAGTTGGGCGGCGTTTTTTCCATGGCGCGCGGCGCCAATGGCGGCGCGCGCGCCATGCTCGAGATACCCGCCTGAAGGCCCGGTCGCTATGCATTTTCGCTTGCCAGCGTCATGACGTCCAAACCCGCTTGGCGGCGCGCGCAGGCTCAGCTATGACCCCCCGATGCACAAGATTCCGATGAAGCCGTTCGTTTCCCTTGGTTGCGCGGCGGCCGCCCTTGCCCTGCTCGCAGGCTGCGCCACGAACAAGAACAAGGCGGACACGCTTTACGTCGCGCGCGACGTCAGCACGCTCTATAATGCGGGCAAATATCGGCTCGATCGGCGGCAGTATAAACTGGCAGCCGCACTGTTTGACGAGGTGGAGCGGCAGCATCCCTATTCGCCCTGGGCGCGCCGCGCTCAGCTGATGTCGGCGTTCAGCTATTATATGAACCGCGACTATAACCAGGCGATTTCGGCGGCGCAGCGCTTCCTGTCGATCCATCCGGGCAACCGTGATGCGCCCTACGCCTATTATCTGATTTCGCTCAGCTATTATGAGCAGATCGCGGACGTCACCCGCGACCAGAAGATCACGCAGCAGGCGCTCGACGCGCTGGGCGAACTGATCCGCCGTTACCCCGATACGCGCTATGCGTCGGACGCGCGGCTTAAGGTCGATCTGGTGAACGATCACCTTGCCGGCAAGGAGATGGAGATCGGCCGTTTCCACCAGCGTCGTGGCCAGTGGCTGGCGGCGACGCTACGGTTCCGCACCGTCATCGACAAATATCAGACCACGACCCACGCGCCCGAGGCGCTGGAGCGTCTTGTCGAGAGCTATTTGGCGCTCGGCGTGCCTGAGGAAGCGAAGAAGGCGGCGGCGGTGCTGGGCGCCAATTATCCCGGCTCCAAATGGTATGAGCGCTCCTACAAGCTCATCAAGGACCATGCGCCGACGGCGTAACTGCTTATATTCGTCACCCCAGCGCAGGCTGGGGTCTCGCGCCTCTCGGGACTACCCAGTGGCCCGAGACCCCAGCCTACGCTGGGGTGACGACCGCAAATGGCCGTCATGTTAACCGCTCTCTCCATTCGCAATGTCGTGCTGATCGAGGCGCTGGACCTGGAGTTCGGTCCCGGCCTTGGCGTGCTGACCGGCGAGACGGGGGCGGGCAAGTCGATCCTGCTGGACTCGCTCGGGCTTGCGCTGGGGCAGCGCGCCGACAGCGGACTTGTGCGGCAGGGCGAGGGGCAGGCCAGCGTGACCGCCACGTTCGCCGAACCTGCGACAGATCATCCGGCCCGCGCGGCGCTTGCGGACAACGACATCGATTTGGAGACGGGCGAGCCCCTCATCATACGCCGGACGCTGAAGGCCGACGGTGGCAGCCGCGCCTTTATCAACGATCAGCCCTGTTCCGCCGCCTTGCTGCGCGAGATTGGCGGGATGCTGGTGGAAATCCACGGCCAGCATGACGACCGGGGCTTGCTCAATCCGCGCGGGCACAGGGCGCTGCTCGATGCGTTCGGCAAGTGTGACAGCGCAACAGTGGCGACGGCGCACACGGTCTGGCGCGCGGCCGAAGCAGCGCTGGCGCAGGCGCGGGGCGAGGTGGAGAGCGCAGCGCGCGATCGCGACTATCTCGATCATGCGGTGGCTGAACTTGCCGCTTTCGCTCCGGAAGCAGGGGAGGAGGCCGCGCTCGCCGGGGAGCGGGCCGATATGCAGAAGGGCGCGCGGCTGACCGAAGACCTCTCGGCTCTCTCCGACCTGTTCGACGGGTCCGAAGGCGGGCTCGCGCGGCTGCGGCAGGCGGGACGGCGGCTGGATCGCATCGCGGAGGAGCATCCGCTGTTGGCCGAGGCGCTGGCCGCGCTCGACCGCGCGGTGATCGAGGCGAGCGAAGCAGAAGAGAAGCTTGCGGCGGCTGGCGAGGCGCTGAGCTTCGACCCGGCGCGGCTGGACAGCATCGAGACCCGGCTGTTCGATCTGCGGGCATTGGCGCGCAAGCATCAGGTGCAGCCTGACGAGCTTGCGGCATTCCAGCAGGAAATGGCGCGAAAGCTGGAACTGATCGACGCGGGTGAGGAAGGGCTGGCGGCGCTGGAGGTGGACCTTGGCGTAAAGACGAAGGCTTATCGCACCGCCGCCGAGGCGCTGACCGCTCAGCGCAAGGCCGCCGCCGCGCGGCTGGATGCGGCTGTCGCCGGAGAACTCGCGCCATTGAAACTGGACGCCGCCCGTTTCCGCACGAGCGTTGAGGCGCTGGACGAAGCCAATTGGGGTCCCGGCGGCGCGGATCGGGTGGAGTTCGAGATATCGACCAATCCCGGCGCGCCCTTCGCGCCGTTGGTCAAGATCGCCTCGGGTGGCGAACTGTCTCGTTTCATCCTGGCGCTGAAGGTGGCGCTGGCCGAAGAGGGCGGCGCGGACACGATGATCTTCGACGAGATCGACCGGGGCGTGGGCGGCGCGGTGGCGAGCGCGATCGGCGAACGGCTGGCGCGGCTGGCCGGACATACGCAGTTGCTGGTCGTCACCCACAGCCCCCAGGTCGCGGCGCGGGGCGCGGGCCATATGCTGATCGCGAAGTCGAGCCAAGGCACCGTCACCCGCACGGGCGTTCACGCACTGGACGAGAGCGAACGGCGCGAGGAGATCGCGCGGATGCTGTCCGGCGCGGAGATCACGGCGGAGGCGCGGGCGCAGGCGGGGCGGTTGCTGGAGAGAGTGTAAATTTCCTTCCCCCGTTCGGTTCGAGCTTGTCGAGAACTTTGCGCATCCAGTTCTCGACAAGCTCGAACCGAACGGATGGGGGATGAGGGGCTTAAACTTTCAAGCAAGCCGCGTATTTCACCTGAGCAATTCGAAAGGAAAACGGGATGCACGATCGCCGGGAAATACTGACCTTCGCCACGGCCGGTATGGCAGCCAGCGTCCTCCCGCTCCCCGTAGCCGCAGCGGACAACCCATCCAAATTCGGCCTCATCGGCCAGATGCTCGCTAAACCGGGCAAACGGGATGAACTGGTGGGCTACCTCAAGGATGCGATCGGGGCGATGCCGGGTTGCCTGTCCTATGTGGTGGCGCTGGATACCGGCAATGCGGATGCGATCTGGATCACAGAAGTATGGGATAGCCGGGAAAGCCACGCCGCCTCGTTGAAACTCCCGGCCGTCCACGCTGCTATCGAGAAGGCGCGGCCTATCATCGCCGGCTTCCCTCAGCATTTCGAAACTGTACCTGTCGCCGGGGTGTAAAAGGCGCACGGAGGAGGTTATGCACGCTTGCATGACCGACCCCGCTCCCCTTCCTGAGGCCGACGCCGCCAACCGCCTGATGCGGCTGGCGAAAGAGATCGCCAAGCATAACAAGCTGTATCACGACAAGGATGCGCCGGAGATCAGCGACGCGGACTATGACGCGTTGGTACGCGAGAATAACGCGCTGGAGGTGGCGTTCCCGCATCTGGTCCGCTCCGATTCTCCCAACGCACTGGTGGGCGCTGAGCCGACATCTGCGCTGAAGAAGGTCGCCCATGCCGTCCGGATGATGAGCCTGGACAATGGCTTTGCCGATGAGGACATCGCCGAGTTCATCGCCCGGGTCCGGCGCTTCCTGAACCTGTCCGAAGATGTTCCACTGGCGTTAACCGCGGAGCCGAAGATCGACGGCCTGTCCTGCTCCCTCCGTTATGAGAAGGGCGTGCTCGTCCAGGCGGCGACGCGCGGCGACGGGACGACCGGCGAGGATGTAACCGCCAACGTCCGCACCATCGCCGATATCGTCGAGATGCTGAGCGGCGGAAACATCCCCGATGTCTTCGAGATACGGGGCGAGGTCTATATGGCGAAGGGCGACTTCACTGCCCTCAACGCCCGGCTGATTGCAGAGGCTGACGATCCGGAGAAAGCACGCCAGTTCGCTAACCCGCGTAATGCGGCGGCGGGATCGCTGCGCCAGAAGGACCCGACCGTCACCGCCAGCCGGCCATTGCGTTTCCTGGCGCATGGCTGGGGCGAGACAAGCGCGCTACCCGCTGACACGCAGTTGGGGGTGATGCGGGCGATAGGGGATTGGGGCCTTCCCGTGTCGAACCAGCTTACCTGCGTCGATACGCTCGAAGCCCTGATCGCCCATTATCGCCTGATTGAGGCGGAGCGGGCCGACCTGCCGTTCGACATCGACGGCGTCGTCTACAAGGTCGATCGGCTGGACTGGCAGCAGCGGCTGGGCTTCGTCGCCAAGTCGCCGCGCTGGGCGATCGCGCATAAATTCCCCGCCGAACGCGCGCAGACGACGCTGGAGGCGATCGACATCCAGGTCGGCCGCACGGGCAAGCTGACGCCGGTCGGGCGGTTGACGCCGGTCACGGTCGGCGGCGTGGTGGTGTCCAATGTCACCCTGCACAATGCCGACGAGATTGCCCGCCTGGGCGTGCGACCGGGTGACCGGATCGTCGTGCAGCGGGCAGGCGACGTGATTCCGCAGGTTGTGGAAAACCTTACGCGGGAAGAACAGCGCGATCCTTTCATCTTCCCCGACCATTGCCCCGTCTGCGGATCGGAGGCGGTGCGTGAGGAGGGCGAGGTCGACATACGCTGCACGGGCGGCCTGATCTGCGGCGCGCAGCGGTTTGAGCGGCTGCGGCATTTTGTCAGCCGGGGCGCACTAGATATTGAAGGACTGGGCGAAAAGACGGTTGCAGAATTCATCGACAATGGCTGGCTGAAGGAGCCCGCCGAC
This sequence comes from Sphingobium sp., assembly GCA_023266635.1. GTDB lineage: Bacteria > Pseudomonadota > Alphaproteobacteria > Sphingomonadales > Sphingomonadaceae > Sphingobium. Next base: position 8,682 of record JAHFPU010000058.1, on the reverse strand, counting down.
ATCTTCCGGCTGGCGGCGTACCGCGCGAATTTGTTGGGGCGCGAAGGGTGGCAGGAAAAGTCGGTCGACAATCTCCTGGCGGCGATCGAGGCGAAGCGCGCACCCGACGCCGCACGGCTGCTGTTCGGGCTTGGCATCCGGCATGTCGGCGCAGTGACGGCGCGGGACTTGCTCAAGCGCTTGACCAGCCTTCGCGCGGTGCGGACTTTGGGTGAGGAGATCATCGCCCTGCGTGAGGTGACGGTGCAGGTGGAAGGTGAGGCCGACACCCGGTTCCGCAACCGGCTGGACAAGGGCATTGCAGAGGCGATCTCGGTCGAGAATATTGGCGCGGCGGTCGGCCATGCGCTCGCGGATTTCTTCCACGAGCCGCATAATGTCGAGGCATGGGAGGACCTGCTCTCCCTGGTCTCGCCGCCTGACTATATCGTCGAGACGCGGGCGAGCAGTGTGTCGGGCAAGACGGTCGTCTTCACCGGCAAGCTCGAGACGATGAGCCGCGACGAGGCAAAGGCGCAGGCCGAGGCGCTGGGCGCCAAGGCGGCGGGATCGGTCAGCGCCAAGACTGATCTGGTGGTCGCCGGACCCGGCGCGGGTAGCAAGCTCAAGCAAGCGGCAGCGCTGGGCATCGCCGTGATCGATGAGGCTGCCTGGGCGGAGATCGTGCGCGGCGCTTAGGCCCGCCCGACCATTATCCCGCCCGAACGGATGGGCGCATCGGGCCGGGGGATTGGGCGAAACGCATCATGCGCAGCTGGATGCGGTTCCATTTCTGGGCGGCCGTCCAGTTGCCGGCGGCGTGCGCGCGGCGAATGCTGTCCTCGACTAGGAACTCTGCCTTTGCGGCGAAGTGTGTGCATGATGGCCTGGCAATATGGGCGATGTCGTGCCGTGCGCCGTACATGGTCTTCTCCCTGTGAGATGGTGTCCATGTAAAACCCTCAGGGCCTTCGAAAGTTTCATTTATTCATCATTAACAATGGCTTATCCATATCATTGGATAGCGGATGCGGAAAACCATCGCATGACGCTCCATGCCGCAGGCGTCCAGATGCCGATGCGGACGCCCACCGCGCGCAGCTTCGCGCCGGTCCATTCGTTGCAGGTTACGATCGCGCTGTAACGGCCTTGCGCGGGATAGAAGACATCGTCTGCGCTATAGCCCTTAATGCCGGCACCCGGCGCAAAATCCGTTTCGATGGCATGGGTTAGCGCGCGATATTGCGAAGGCGTCAGGACGATCGGGCGCAGGTCCGGCCCGGTCCAGACGCGCTGCAGATGATCAACATGCATTAGCGTCCGGTCGCTGCCGATCATCGCGGGAAGCACGGTGGACAGCTTCACGTCGGACCAACGCGGCGTATTCAGATAGAAATCGCGCTGGCCCCAACCGAACAGCAGCCATGGGCCGGCCCGACGCGGATCGGAAAGGTCGTCCGATCGGACACGGGTGCGCCAGTCGTGAAGTGGATTGACGGCAGGCAGAACGAAGCCGGTGTGCACGCCGTTGGAGTAGACATAGATGGTGATGCCCGATCGGGGTTGGACCGAATGGCGGTTGGTGGGGATGATCGAGCCGGCGAGGACGGCCAAGATAATCAGAAGCGCGAAGCTGACGGAGGCGAGAGCGGCTCTCAACCCAAAATTTTTCGGCCAGCGCATCAGCTATGTGTAGCAGGAAGGTCGGTGAAATCCACCACGTCACCTTGAAAACGTTGCGTGCCTTGCGAAAGCAGGAGTCCAGTTCAAACGCCGAGACTGGACTCCTGCTTTCGCAGGAGCACGCGCCCAGGCCCATCACGCACCCGCCACTGTTGCATCGCAGCATCGTCATAAACCAGATTTTAATCGTAACCTTTCCGTCATCGACTTGCCGCGCATTGGTCATTTCGCAAGCGCAAAGGCCCCTCCGTGCATTTCCACGAAGGGGGAACGACTATGTCTCACATTAAGCTTTCACTGCTGGCGGCTGTCGCCGGCATAGCCCTAATCCCATCGCTCGCCATGGCGCAGACCGCAGCGCCTGCTGACGCCGCAGCCGCTGATGCGGCCACCGAATCGGGAGACGAAATCGTCGTCATGGGCTTTGGCGAAACGCGCCAGGTCCAGACCATCGGCAAGGATGACATCGCGCTCCTTACGCCGGGCACCAGCCCGCTGAAGGCCGTGTCGAAGCTGCCGGGCGTCAATTTCCAGTCGGCCGATCCGTTCGGCGCCTATGAATGGTCGTCGCGCATCTCGCTGCGTGGCTTCAACCAGAATCAGTTGGGCTTCACGCTGGACGGCGTTCCGCTGGGCGACATGTCCTACGGCAACTATAACGGCCTGCACGTCAGCCGCGCGATCATCTCCGAAAATCTGGGCACCGTTGCGGTCAGCCAGGGCGCAGGCAACCTGTCCACCGCATCGGTCAGCAACCTGGGCGGCACGCTGCAGTTCACCTCGCGCGATCCGTCCAAGGACATGGATATCGCCGCATCGGGCACCTATGGCAGCGACGAGACGATGCGCGGCTTCGTGCGCGTCGACAGCGGTGACCTCGGTGGCGTGCGCGGTTACCTCAGCTATGGCTATCTGAAGGCCGACAAGTGGAAGGGTTATGGCGAGCAGCGCCAGCATCAGGTAAACGCCAAGGTCGTGGCTGATGTCGGCGACGGCAAGATCACCGGCTTCGTCAACTTCTCCGACCGTCGCGAGAATGACTATCAGGACATGTCTAAGGACATGATCACGCGCCTCGGTCGCAACTGGGACAATATCTCGAACAACTGGGCGCTGGCCTATCAGATCGCCGGTGTGCTGCAGAACAATGCCGCCGGCACGGCCAACCCCGCCTTCCTGCCTTTCCCGCAATATGGGCTGAACTATCCGTCGCCGGTCGCAAACGCCGATGACGGCTATTTCGACGCCGCTGGCCTCCGCCGCGACTGGCTGACCGGCCTGACGTTCGAAACGCCGCTGACCAGCAATGTGCGCTTCAAGCTGCAGGGCTATTATCACAACAACCACGGCCAGGGTCTGTGGTGGACGCCGTACACGCCGACGCCGGGCGGTGCGCCGATCTCCGTGCGGACCACCGAATATGACATGGATCGTATGGGTTCGCTGGGCAGCGTCGTGTGGGAAGCCGGCCCGAACACGCTGGAAGTCGGCGGCTGGTATGAGGGCAATGATTTCCATCAGGCCCGCCGTTTCTACGGTCTGGCCGACACGCTGGCCGGTTCATCGCGCGACAGCCTGAAGTTTCAGAAGAACCCGTTCTTCACCCAGTGGGAGTTCGATTACAGCACTGAAACCATGCAATATTATGTCATGGACAAGCTGGAATTCGGCGCCTTCACATTGTCCGGCGGGTTCAAGGGTCTGAAGGTCAAGAACCGGGCGACGCCGATCGTCAAGGGCGGCCTTGCCGAAGGCAGCATCGAATCGAAGGACTGGTTCCTTCCGCAGATCGGCGGCCTCTACAAGGTGACCGACAATGCCGAGCTTTTCGTGAACTATACGGAAAATATCCGTCCGTTCACCTCCGCCGCGACAGCCAGCATCTTCGGACAGTCGGATGCATCGTTCCAGGCGAGCCGCAATACGCTGAAGCCCGAAACGTCCAAGACGTTCGAAGGCGGCGCTCGTTTCCGCGCCGGCCCGTTCCAGGGATCGCTGGCTGGTTACTATGTGGACTTCAAGGATCGGCAGCTCAGCGTTCAGGTCGGTTCGCCGATCCTTGGCCTGCTGCCAGCGCTCCAGAATGTCGGCTCGGTCCGGTCCTTCGGTTTCGAGGCGTCGGGCATGTTCACGCTGATGCATGGTCTGACCGCGACGGCATCCTATGCCTATAACGACTCCACCTATCGTGACGATGTGATCAACCAGACGACGGGCGGTCCCGTGGCCATACCGCTGAAAGGCAAGACGGTCGTCGACAGCCCCAAGCATATCCTGTCCGGCGAGATCGCCTATGACGGGGAGCTGTTCTTCGGTCGGATCGGCGCGAACTACATGTCCAAGCGCTACTATAGCTACCTGAACGACGCATCGGTAAAGGCGCGTGTGGTTGCCGACGCCAGCATCGGCGTGAAGGTGCCGGAAGGCATGGGCTTCCTGACCGGCTTCGCGATCGAAGGTTCGGTGACCAACCTGTTCGACAGCAATTATATCTCGACGGTCGGTTCGGGCGGCTTCGGCAACAGCGACATCAGCGGCACGGCGATGACCCTGCTGCCGGGCGCGCCACGCCAGTTCTTCGTGACGCTGCGTCGCGGGTTCTAAGCATTGTGAAATAAGAGAAAGGGCCGTCAGCGGTAACGCTGGCGGCCCTTTTTTTGTGCGTCATCCCAGCGAAGGCTGGGATTTGGTGCCTCATAGGTTGCCGATAGTGGCCTGAGATCCCAGCCTTCGCTGGGATGACCGTATTTTCCCCTACCAGCTCCCAAAACCCGGCGTTTCCCCAGTGACCTGCGCCGTGACGCGCAGGGGGCGTTTCCGGCCAATCGTTGGGCGTTTGCGCAGGCGCAGCGTCGGCCACTGGCTGTCGTCGATCCGATCGGCAAGGCGCATGCCCTGTTTGCGATAGGCGGCGATGACCCGATCGGCCTGGGTATCGAGCAGGCCGGCGAGGATCAGCGTGCCGCCATCCTCGATCAGGGCGCACAGCGACGGTGCGAGGTCGATCAGCGGTCCGGCCAGGATATTGGCGATCAGCAGGTCATAGGGCGCGCGCCCCATGATCGCTACATGGTTTGCACCCGCCGCTGTCACCAGCGCCAGTTGCCCGCCGCCATTGCCCAGTGGCACGGCGTTAATGCGGGCATTCTGCTCCGTCACCTCGACCGACACCGGGTCAATATCGGACGCGATCGCATACGCGCGGGGCCACAGGTGCATGGCGGCAAAGGCGAGGATGCCGGTGCCGGTGCCGATATCGGCGATATTGCCGAACCGGTGGCCAAGCCGCCGCGCGCGGTCCAGCATTCGCAGGCAACCCGAAGTCGTTTCATGCTGCCCAGTGCCGAAGGCGCGGCCCGCCGTGATAAGATAGTTGCGGAAACCGGGCTGCTCCGGGTCGCTTTCCATGTTGCGGACATAGAAGCGTCCTGCAGCGACCGGCTCCAGCCCCTGCTGGCTGAGCGTCACCCAATCCTCGATAGGCAGTTGCTCCAGCACCGGCTTGGCCTTGGCGGCGCTGGGGATCAGCGTGCGGACCAGGGCGATCGTAGCCTTGCTCGGCTTGCCCTCGAAGTAGGCCTCCAGCCGCCATTGCGCGGGATCGTCCGGCTCCACTTCGCTGGTCATCAGCGCGGGTGGGGTGTCGAGCATGGCAAGAAGGCCGATATCGTCCGACAGCGCCTCCGCCTCTGCCCGTGTGCAGGGGAGGGTGAGTTTCCAGGTTTCGGCTGTCGGGGCGTTAGCGGACATAACTTGCTCCATTGGCGTCGAGGACCGCGCCAGTCATGGACGGAGGCGCGTCTTTCGCCAGGAAAGCAACAATGGCGGCGATTTCCTCCGGCGTGGCGACTCGGCCGAGTGGAATGTCGGCGAGCAGCGCGTCACCGCCGCGGCTGGACAAATAGTCCTCCGCCATGCCGGTCAAGGTGAAGCCGGGGCAGACGGCGAAGGCGAGTATGTTTTCACGCGCATAGGCGCGGGCGATCGTCTTCGTCATGGCGACCATACCGCCCTTCGACGCGGCATAGTGCCAGTGCGCCGGTGAGTCGCCCCGATAGGCGGCGCGACTGGCAATATTGATGATGCGGCCAGGCGCGCCCTTTTCCTGCTAATGCAGCACTGCACGGCGGCACAGGATGGCAGACGCTTCCAGATTGATCGTCATGGTGCGGCGCCAGCTTGTCGTCCAACCGTCGTCGGCGAGAGGCGCTTCCTCGAAAATACCGGCATTGTTGATCACGACGTCTATGCGACCGCCAAGGGCCTCAAGCGCCGTGTCCCAGAGGGCATCCGCAGCGCCATCGGCGCTGAGGTCCGCGTCGCGGCTGCTGGCTGCGAACAGGCGGTTGCCGGGTTTCAGCGTGGCGGCGATCGCCGCGCCGATGCCGCGCGACGCGCCAGTCAAAAGAATATGCTGTGTCATGGCGCTCGCTTAGACGAGCGCGGGTGCGGAAGGAAGCGGAGGCTTTTAGGCCACTCGGCGGCCGAATTCGGCGGATGCCTCGCGCAGGGTGGACAGCTTGCCCTCCACGCTCATGAAGCCGCGCTCCAGCTCGTCGATCTCCGACGCCACGACCTCGGTATCCTGACGGATGGCCGAAATGGTTGAGGACATGGAGTCGGCGGCCAGCGCCGTTTCGTCGACGGCGGCGGTGATCATAGTGACGGTCTGCGCCTGCGCGTCCATGGCGGTGCGGATGCGCTCGGCGGAGGTCTGTACCTCGTCCACCGTGTCGCGGATGCGCTGGTTGGTTTCGACCGACTGGCGGGTAGACACCTGAATGGCGGAAATCTTGCCGGCGATATCGTCCGTGGCGCGGGCGGTCTGGCTGGCGAGCGATTTCACTTCCTGGGCGACGACCGCGAAGCCGCGACCGGCGTCTCCGGCGCGGGCGGCTTCGATCGTGGCGTTCAGCGCCAGAAGATTGGTCTGCCCGGCAATGTCGCGGATCAGGCCCAGGATCGATTCGATCGACTTGGCATGTTCCGACAGGGTGGTGGACATAGTGACGGCGTCACCGGCCTGCGCAGACGCGCGGGCGGCGACTTCAGCGGCACCCTCGACTTCGGCGCGAGCGTCCTCGATCGCGCGGATCAGGCCGGCCGATGTCTGTGCGGCTTCGCGCATGGCAAGGGCGGACTGTTCGGCCGCTGCGGCGACTTCCGACGCCTTGCCCAGCATGCCGCGCGTGGCGGCGGAGGCGTCCTTGGCCTGTTCGCGCAGGCCTTCGCCCAGCATCGATGCGCCGTCAATTTCTCCGACGATGCGCTTTTCAAACAACGTGCCGTTGCGCTCGCGCTCTATCTCTTCTTCCTGGGCGATGTTCGCGGCAAGGGCGGAACTGATCAGTTCTGCCTCAATCATCGACAGGCGGAGCATGGCGCGCATCAGGCGACGGCACTGGCCGGAGTCTTCCGCCGTGCCTTCCCAGATGATGTCGCACACGCGCTCGTTCGCGGTTGACATGGCAACGAGGACGGTGCGGATCGAAACGCCGTGCTTGCGCGCATGGAAGACACAGGCGCGACCGGAGTCAGCCCATTTTTCTGCGCGCAGGTTGGTGAGTTTCTCACGCATATAGCGCAGGATTTCCGCGCGAAGACTGGCGACCGCAGACGTGGATAGGCGGCTGTCCAGCCCTGTGCTGACAAGATACGCGTCGAGAAACGCCTGGGCGATATCGCGACCTTCATCGGGCAGCAATGCGTAGATCGCGGCGCAATCTTCCGCCAGTGTATCACCGGGGTCGAATTCCTTGAGCCGTTCTAGCATCGTCACATCCACCTTCGCGCGCTGCGCCATTAGTCCGTTCTCCAGGATATTCTCCATCAAGCCTCTCGGTGCTCCTGCGGCCTTCATATCGTGGAAGTGGTTAATCATCTCTTATACAAGGCCCCGTTTTGCCGAATGAGCGCGGCCGTGTTTGCCGCGCTGCACAAAGAATGGTTCTGATAATTGCGCAGTGCCGGGGTGCGCGCTAAGGGGATCGGGAATCAAAGACGCTGAAGGGACCCACACCGCATGGCGCGATCGACCAACAGGCCGCTATCTCCGCATCTTACGATATGGAAATGGGGGCCGCATATGGCCATCTCCATCTTTCACCGCATCACGGGCAGCGGTCTTGCGACCGTGGGCGCGCTCGGGCTTGTCTGGTGGCTTTGGGCGGCTGCGAGCGGCAAGGCGGCCTATGAGACCTTCATCGCCTGCGCGACGTCGCCGATCGGCTATCTGGTCCTGATTGGACTGACCTGGGCGTTCTTCCAGCATCTCTTCTCCGGCCTGCGCCACTTCGTGCTGGATATCGGCGCGGGATATGAACTGCGGACCAACAAGAGCTGGTCGATCCTGGTCTTCGCCCTAGCGATCGCCGCCACGGGTATCCTGTGGCTTGTCATTCTTGCGGGGAAAATCTGATGGGCACGGGAACCGGCATCGGCCGCGTAAGGGGCCTTGGCAGCGCCAAGCATGGCGCGCATCACTGGATCAATCAGCGCATTTCGGCGGCGGCTAACGTCCTGCTTCTCGTCTGGTTTCTGATCAGTCTCTTCAAACTGCCCGGCTTTGCCTATGCCGAGGTCGTCGCCTGGCTCGCTCAGCCGCTGGTGGCTGTGCCCATGATGCTGATGGTCGCCAACCTGTTCTGGCACCTGCGCATGGGCCTTCAGGTCGTGATCGAGGATTATGTCCATGAAGAGGGCACCAAGTTCGGCACGCTTCTTCTTCTCAATTTCTACGCCATCGGCGGGGCCGCTCTCGGCATCTTCGCCATCGCCAAGATCGCATTTACCGCGGGGGCCGCTTCCTGATGTCGACTGACAGCTACAAGATCATCGACCATACCTATGACACGGTGGTCGTCGGCGCGGGCGGATCGGGCCTGCGCGCCACCATGGGCAGCGCGGAAGCGGGCCTGAAGACCGCGTGCATCACCAAGGTGTTCCCGACGCGCTCGCACACCGTGGCGGCGCAGGGCGGCATCGCCGCGAGCCTTGGCAACAACACGCCGGACCATTGGA
>JAHFPU010000057.1 GCA_023266635.1 Sphingobium sp. | reverse complement strand
ACCTGCGCCGCATGGGACAGCGTTGCCGCCAACAGCATGCATCAAAATGACGCGGCGCTAGTGCATCTGTGGGGAGCGCTGGCTGACAAGCGGTGCGCGCCGACCGGAAGGCTTACCCGCTACTGGAATGCGCCATGAGTGAATGGGCGAGGGCGCGCAATCATGCGTGACCTCGCCCGGCACATGGGATCAGTCGGTCAGGTCCGTCGGTACTTTGCCGCCATTCTTGGCGAGTTCGCGCATCACGGCCTTGTGCAGCCAGATGTTCATTTCCGCGCTGCCGTCCAGCGCGCCGGTATAACCCAGTTCGGTCGCCAGCTCCTTGCGATTGCTCAGGCTCGAATCGATGTCGAGCAACTTCATCAAATCGACGATCGACGTGCGCCAGTTCAGCGTCTGGCCCTGCTTGGCGGCCTCTTCCGCCAATATCGCCTCTACATCGACCTCGCTGATCGCGACGGGCGCTGCTGGTGCCGCTACTGGCGCGGCCGTCGGCGCTGGCGCTGCGGGGGTAGGGGCAACCGGGGCTGCCGCTGCGGGTTCCGGTTCCTTCTTCTTGCCGAAGATTGCGTCCTTGATCTTGCCGAAAATGCTCATGAGCGTTCCTTCCATCTTGATAGGACTGGTCGTCGCCAAGCCGCCCGACTCGGGATGGCTTCCAACGCTATCAGTATTCACGGCTTCATTATGCCTCCATGACGTCATGCAATTCATGATAGTCTTCGACATTCGCCTGATTTGGCGGAGGCATTCATGAGGAAATGGGCATGGATATTCAGGCACTGATCAATCAAGGCGGCGGGATCGAAGCGATCGCGAGCCAATTGGGTATACCCGCCGCACAGGCTCAATCCGGCATTCAGGCGCTACTCCCTGCCGTGCTGGGCGGCTTCAAGCAGAATGCGCAGCAGCAGCCAACCGGACTTGAAGGGCTGCTCGGAATGATCGGCGGCCTGGGCGGGGGCGGCATGTTCGACGCCGTCGTTCAATCCGGCGCGACACCGGTGGACACGGGCAACGCGCTGCTCGGCGGCATCTTCGGATCAAAAGAAGGCTCGATTGCCGTTGCGCAGCATGCCTCGGCCGCCAGCGGTTTGGATTCGTCCATCCTTAAGAAGATGTTGCCGCTTGTGGCCATGTTGGTTGCGGGTGCGATGGCGAAGAAGGTCGGCGGTACTGCGGCGGCCCCCGCGGCTGACGGCGGTCTGGGCGGTATGTTGGGCGGGCTACTCGGCGGCGGCGCGGCCGGAGGAATATTGGGCGGATTGCTCGGCGGTGGCGGCGCAGCGGCCGCGCCGGCAGGCGCTGCACCCGGCGGTTTTGGTGGTCTTGGCGCAATGCTCGACATGGATGGCGACGGCAATCCGCTGAACGATATCCTCGGCATGGCGGGGAAATTCGCCGGCCGCTGATCTGCCGCTCATGGCATTTATCCGGTTATGACTGCGGAACAGCAGCTTTCCTGTTGACGTGTCGCGCGAGACCTTTTATCCGCTATTGCAAGTCAGTCGCAATACGGCGCTGATGACAAAGGCGGGCGGAAGGACGCGCGGCATGTACGCTTTTATCGACCGGCAGGTCAGCGAACTGGACGAGGGCGGGCGCTTTCTGCTGTGGTCCGTGCGCTTCTGGGTCCGGGCCATGGGCCAGCGCCGCTGTCCGTCGACAGACATCGGCTCCGCGTTCGAGCGGAACGGCCTGTCAGAGGCGTTGCCACACTTCAACATGACGATGCTGATCCTCAATCGTCACGCCCTGGACAATATGGGTTTCGGCCCGCTGCCATGCCCGCGCGTGCATGAAGCGGAGGCTCTGCTGCTCGGCATCCTGTCCCGGATGCGCGACATGGACGAGATGGAATTGCGCGCCACCCTCGCCCTCATGGTCGAGCCAGATTGGGTCAACCCTCTACACGCTTCGCTGACCGCGCTTGCCATCGATCTTGCACAAATTGCTTTTCTCCCCCATGCCCCGGCACCTTTGATATTGCCGACCGGAGGAAAAGCATGAGCGACAGGGCGCATGAGGTTGCGTTGCTGGCACCGTCAGCGAGCCTGACCGTTGAAGACGTACGTTCCGTGACCCATTGGAACGAGCATCTGTTCAGTTTTACGATCACACGTCCGCCGAGCTTCCGCTTCCGGTCCGGCGAGTTCGTGATGATCGGATTGCCTGGCGAAGGGCGCCCGTTGCTGCGCGCTTATTCGATCGCCAGCCCTGCCTATGCAGAGGAACTGGAGTTCCTTTCAATCAAGGTGCCGGACGGTCCGCTGACCTCTCGCCTGCAGAAAATCCAACCCGGCGATCAGCTGTTCCTGGGCCGCAAGCCCACCGGCACGCTGGTTACGGATGCGCTTCTGCCCGGCAACCGGTTGTTCATGCTGTCGACTGGAACCGGCCTCGCGCCGTTCCTCAGTCTCGCCCGCGATCCGGACATTTACGAGCAATTCGGCCAGATTATCCTGGTTCACAGCGTGCGCCGGGTGAGCGATCTCGCCTTCCGCGAACTGCTGGAAAGCCAGTTGGCCGGCGATCCGCTCTGCCAGGATCAGGCGCTGCTGCAGTTCGAATATCTGCCCACGGTTACGCGTGAACCGTTCCACACATCCGGGCGGATTGACGCCCTGATCGAGGACGGCCGGATGTTCGGTGGCCGCATCACTGGCCCTAAGCATTTCGATCCGGAAACCGACCGGATCATGATGTGCGGCAGCATGGAGATGATCAAGGATCTGGGCCATCACCTCGAAGGGATCGGCTTTACCGAGGGCTCTAACGCCGCCCCCGGCCATTACGTTATCGAGCGCGCTTTTGTGGGATAGAGCGCGCACGTGGCCGTCATCCCGGTGAAAGCCGGGATCCTTTTTGGCCCCCCCTTGGGCCTGAAAGGATGCTTACCCTGATTGGCATGACGGCCGATTCTGTGAAGAGGGGGCGGAAGGACATCCTTCCGCCACCCTTTTTGCACCGAAATGCGGGAAAGAATTACACGCCGCCCAGAAAGTCCAGCTTGCCCACAGGCACCCCCTTGTGGCGAAGGATATTATACGCCGTGGTGACGTGGAAGAAGAAGTTCGGCACCGCGAAGCTGAGCATATAGCTTTTGCCGGTGAAGGGGATGTCGCCCTTGGGCGTCTTGAGGATCACTTCGGCCTCTTCCCGATCATCCATGCAACGGGCGGGAACCGCTTCCAGCGCTGCAATTGTTTTGGCGATCCGCGCCTTCAGGTCATCGAAACTTGCCTCATCGTCGGCAATCGGAGCCATGTCCTGCTGTCCCACGCGCCCAGCCGCGAAACGTGCAGTGTCGCTGGCGCGCTGGATTTGCGCGATCAGCGGGGCCATGTCCTCGAAAAGGCTGGCGTTGAGCAGGTCGGCGTGCGCCATTCCCTGCGCGTCCGCAAAGGCCCGACCCTTTTCCAATATGGCGGACAAATTCCCCAGCGAACGAATGAAAACGGGCACGCTGATGTCATAAAGCGATAAGGCCATGGAAAATTCCCTTGGGTGATCCGGTCAAGCACCTATGGAACGGGAGACGAAACGGGTCCATAGGCCCCTATTCCCTTTCTGCACGAGGTTGCTGGGACGGCTTGGTGTGCCCTGCAGTGTCTTCCAATGGGAATCGTGGAAGTCGAATTTGCCTTGGGAATCCGCCCGAAAGGCGTAAGGCTATGACAAACAAGACTCTCTCTGTCGCCTTGGGGTGTGGCAGGCTGGGTGTGGGAGGATCGCCCGCCGGACCATGTGCCGGCAAAATCTTCCTGATGAGTCATGGAACAGGATTGTTGAGGAAATGAGAAGCGATTGAGCATTCCGGTATTTACGACGGCAATGCTGCTGGCCGGCACGCAATTGGGTTCAGGACAAAGTGCTGGAGTTGCCCTTGATCCGCCGCCGCTTGTGTTCGCATCGGTGGAGCAGCAGGGTGAGCAGACGCCGCCACCTTCGGTTCGCTCGGACCAGAACGAGGTCGTCGTAGAAGGGCGGCATATTCCGACTCCCGGCGATCCGCTGGAGCAGATCAACGCTAAAACCTACGCCATCACTCAGGACGTGGACAAAGCGGTTGTTGCCCCGGTTGCCCGCTCATACAGCAAAACGATTCCGGCGCCTGTCCGCAGCGGGCTTCGCAATTTCTTCAACAATCTGGCCGAGCCCGTCGTATTCCTGAACTATCTGCTTCAGATCAAACCGGGCAAGGCAGCGGAAACTCTGGGCCGCTTCGCCATCAACACCACCGTGGGCGCGGCCGGCCTTTTTGACATGGCAAAGCGTCGCCCGTTCAAACTACCGCTGAGGCGGAACGGATTCGCCAATAGCCTTGGCTATTATGGGGTGAAACCGGGACCCTTCCTCTATCTTCCTCTTGTCGGGCCGACGACGGTGCGCGATCTCATTGGCCTTTGGGTAGACAAGCTGGTTCTCCCCGTCGCCGTCGGAAAACCATTCAATCAGGCCTATTATACGATCCCCGCAACCATCATCGGGTCGATTGATTACCGCGTCGAATATGATGCGCAATTGCGTAAGCAACAGGACGATCCGGATCCCTATGCCGCGGCGCGTCGGGATTACCTGCAAAGCCGTCAAGCGGAAATCGATGCGCTGCACGGGAAGAAGGAGGCTATGCAGACTCCGGCGCCCGATGCGGCGACGCCCGGCCAAGGACCGTTGGTTCGGCCCACATTGCCGGCCGTATCAGAGCCTGCGGATTTGCCTGCCACCGATCCGGCTCCAACCTCAGAAGATCTGCCGGACGGCAAATAAGCGCCAACCATTGATTTCCGCTGCTTGGCCATGCATTCGCGGAGAATGACAATTTTACAGCAACACAGCTTCGTAGGGTCAGATGGCGTCAGGTTGATCGGGGACGTCGGTGGCCCGACGGGGGCGCCCGCCGTCATTCTTCTTCACGGCGGTGGTCAAACCCGCCACTCTTGGGCCGGCGTGCAAGCACAACTGATCGAGCGCGGATATTTCGTCGTGAACTATGACGCGCGTGGCCATGGTGAAAGCGACTGGTCGGCGTCGGGGGATTACTCCTTGGACGCGCTGTCATCCGATCTGCTGGCCGTACGCGGCACGATCGACGGCCCTGTGGCCTTTGTCGGCGCGTCGATGGGCGGGATGACTAGCTTCTATACGATCGGGATTAGCAGTGATCCGGTCGCTGATGCCCTTGTCATGGTTGATATCGCTCTTCGTCCAGCGGAAGAGGGCGCGGACAAGATACAGAAGTTCATGACCGCAAACCATGACGGATTTGCGGATCTGAACGAAGCCGCTGACGCCGTGGCTGCTTACAATCCGGACCGTCCCCGCCCTAAGGACCCAAGCGGCTTGATGAGAAATCTGCGCCTGCGCGATGATGGGCGGCTATATTGGCATTGGGACCCGCGCATGATGCAACAGACGCCGCGTGCGGAACCGCCTTCGTTTGGTAACAGAATGGTCGCCGTCAGCGGCCATGTAACGCTGCCCACGCTGCTCGTGCGCGGTGAAAAAAGCGACATTGTTGACGACGAGGGTGTTGAGGAAATGCGTCGTCTCGTTCCGCAAACGGAAGTCTATGATGTGGCGGGCGCTGGACACATGGTTGCGGGGGACGGTGTCATTGGCTTCCTGAGCCGGCATCTGCCCGTTCACTGAGCAGAGATATGCGCCGCGTCCATCCTCCCGCAGATTTTATGCGTGCCCGGCCCTAGCCGTAGGGCAGGCAAATGGTTACATGGGCCGCCACGATTCCCCATCGCGCATCAGAAAGTGGCACACCCCATGGATATCCGCCTAGGCCTCACATTCGATGACGTCCTGCTCCAGCCGGGCGAATCCGATGTGCTGCCCAGTCAGGCGGATACCGGCACCTTTGTGACGAAGGCTATCCGCCTGAATATCCCGATCCTGTCGTCCGCAATGGACACGGTGACGGAGGCGGACATGGCCATCGTCATGGCGCAGCTTGGCGGGCTTGGCGTGCTCCATCGCAACCTGTCGGTCGAGGAGCAGGCCGCGGCTGTACGGGCGGTCAAGCGCTACGAGAGCGGTATGGTGGTCAACCCGATCACGATCACGCCCGACGCAACCCTGGCCGACGCGCAGATGCTGATGACCCGCCACCGTATCTCCGGCATTCCGGTGGTGGAAAATAGCGGCAAGCTTGTCGGTATCCTCACCCATCGCGACACCCGCTTTGCCGCAAATCCCGCTCAGCCGGTCAGCGAACTGATGACGAAGGATAATCTGGCTGTCGTGCCCGCCGGCGTCAGCCAGGAGGAAGCCAAGCGGATGCTGCACCAGCGCCGCATCGAAAAGCTGCTGGTGGTGGATAACGACTATCATTGCGTCGGCCTCATCACCGTTAAGGATATGGAGAAGGCGGTCAATTATCCGCAGGCGACCAAGGACGCCGCTGGCCGCCTGCGCGTCGCCGCCGCCACGACCGTGGGCGACAAGGGCCTGGAGCGGACCGAGGCGCTGATCGACGCGGAATGCGACCTGATCGTCATCGACACGGCGCATGGCCACTCCAAGATGGTCTCGGCCGCCGTCAGCGCGGTCAAGAAGATGTCCAACCATGTGCAGGTCGTCGCCGGCAATGTCGCGACGGCGGAAGCAACGCGTGCGCTGATCGATGCGGGCGCGGACGGCGTGAAGGTCGGCATCGGCCCGGGCTCGATCTGCACCACCCGCGTCGTGGCGGGCATCGGTGTGCCGCAGCTTACCGCGATCATGGATTCGGCCGAAGAGGCGATGAAATCGGGCGTTCCCGTTATCGCCGACGGCGGCCTGCGCACCAGCGGCGACGTTGCCAAGGCGCTGGCGGCAGGGGCAGGCTGCGCCATGGTCGGGTCGCTTCTTGCCGGTACCGCCGAAGCGCCGGGCGAAACCTTCCTCTATCAGGGGCGCGCCTATAAGAGCTATCGCGGCATGGGATCGGTCGGCGCGATGGCGCGCGGCTCGGCCGACCGCTATTTCCAGCAGGACATCAAGGACCAGATGAAGCTGGTGCCCGAAGGGATCGAAGGGCAGGTGCCATTCAAGGGCCCCGCCGCCGATGTCATCCACCAGCTTGTCGGCGGTGTGAAGGCCGCCATGGGCTACACCGGCAGCCGCACGATCAAGGACCTGCAGGAGCGCGCCCGCTTCGTGCAGATCACCAATGCGGGCCTCTCGGAAAGCCACGTGCATGACGTCACCATTACCCGGGAAGCCCCCAATTACCCGACGCGCTAGGACCTTATGGGCTCCTCCTGCCGAGGAAGGGCCGTATGCACCCAATCTCCGTTCGTTTCGAGCGAAGTCGAGAAACGTTGCGCTTCGGTCGCTCGAGACGAACGGGCGTCGGTGTAGTCCTCTATGACCCCCGCCGCCCGCGTTCAGGCCGCCATAGATATACTTGACGAGATCATCGCCGCCGCCCGCGATGGAGGCCCTGCGGCCGATACGCTGATCGCGCGCTACTTCAAGGCGCGGCGTTATGCCGGATCGAAAGACCGTCGCGCCGTCCGCGATTTGATTTACGACGCGATCCGTCGGGTGGGCGACAGGCCCGCTACGGGCCGCTCGGCTATGGTGGGGCTTGCGCACGAACGTCCGGATTTGGCCGCCCTGTTCGATGGTGCGCCGCACGGCCCGCAACCCCTGCAGCCCGACGACTGTGGTGAGCATGCCTCTATCATTCCTGGTTGGATCAAACCTTTATTGGCCGATCTTGTCACTGAAGAAGAACAATCTGCTCTGCTGGAGCGCGCGCCGCTCGATCTGCGTCGCAATGCCCTGAAGAATCACGGCGGCGATCTCGACCGCGAATTTCCCGACGCCGAGGGTATGGATCATCTTCCCGACGCGCTTCGCCTGCCCGAAGGCTTTCCTGTCGAGCAGACCGACGCATGGAAATCTGGCCGGGTTGAAGTGCAGGATGCGGGCAGCCAGATTATTTCCGTCGCTTGTGGAGCAGCGCCTGGCATGACCGTCGTCGACCTGTGCGCCGGGGCAGGGGGCAAGACCCTGGCACTCGCCGCCGCCATGAAAGGCCAGGGTCGGCTCATCGCCTGCGACGCCATTCGCTCCCGCCTCTCGCGCCTTCCTGAACGCGCCGAACGGGCAGGCGCTGGGTTTGTAGAGCCGATTCTGCTCGATCAGGGGCGGGAGACCGAGAAACTCGCGGTGCTCGCCGGAACCGCCGACATTGTGCTGGTCGATGCGCCCTGTTCTGGTACCGGAACCTGGCGGCGCAATCCGGAAGGGCGCTGGCGCATCACGCCGCAGCGGCTGGAACGTCTCGTCTCGGAACAGGCCCGCATCCTGGATTTCGCCGCGCCGTTGGTGGCGCCGGGTGGCCGGCTCGTTTATGCCGTATGTGCGTTGACGACGCGGGAAGGGAGCGCCCAGATCGACGGTTTCATCACCCGTAACCCTGGCTGGATAGCAGAGCCGCAGCAGGTGCCGCCCGGTCGTAAATGCGGTTCCGGAGTATTGCTTACGCCGTTGCATGACGGCACGGATGGCTTCTTCTTCGCGGTCCTGAAAAAAGCATGATGGACATCATCCCGAAAAATGGCGAGAATCCGGGGGATTCGTTTCTGGAGTTGCTTATGCGCTTTACGCCCGCTTCCATTGCTCTTGCTGCTGTGCTCGCCACGGTATCGAGCGTCAGCCTGAGCCAGCGGCCCGATACGCAGATTGATCCTCTTTCCGTAGAATGGCAGCGCGCCGGTGAGGCCGCGCAGAAAGCGGGCAACCTCACGGCCGCCAACGACGCGTATGAAAGCGCCCTGGCCGCCGACCCCCGCAATCGGGCGGTCTATATCGGTCTGGGGCAGGTCGCCCGTGCGCAGGGTCTGCAGGGTAAGGCTATCCGCCTCTATGGCGAGGCGCTTGTGCTGGATCCCAATGACGTACAGGCTTTGTCCGGTCAGGGGCAGGCCATGGTCGAGAAGGGCGCGATCGCCAAGGCCAAGGAAAATCTTGCCGCCGTTCAGCGCATCTGCAAGGAGAATTGCGCGCCGCTGGTGCAACTCTCCGCCGCAATCGACAAGGGCGCGCCGCCTACTGTCCTGACCGCCAAGGACGTCACGCCGACGCCGACAGTTCAGAAGACTGAAAAGCCTTAGGTTTGCTGGCGGGTCCCTCCTGCCAAATCCCGCAAACATCCGTTCGCTTCGAGCGTAGTCGAGAAGTCTTGCGCAGGTTTCTCGATTTCGCTCGAAACGAACGGGGCTCGGGTTGGCTTAAGCACGCCCCATAACCCTGGCGACCTCGACAAACTCCGCAACGCTCAAAGTCTCAGCCCGCCGTTGAGGGTCGATCCGCAAAGCCTCCAGCGCCTCCAATGCACCCGGCAGCCCTTTCAGACTCTGGCGCAGCATCTTGCGGCGTTGTCCGAAGGCGGCAGCCGTCAGTTTTTCGAGCGTACGGAATGCGACGCCCTTAGGCGCTTCGGTCGGTTCGATATGCACGACGGCCGACATCACCTTGGGCGGCGGGGTGAAGGCGCTGCGGTGGACCTTCATGGCGATCTTTGCGGATGATCGCCATTGGGCGAGGACGGAGAGGCGGCCGTAATGCCCGTCGCCCGGGGGCGCGACGATCCGTTCGGCCACCTCCTGTTGGAACATCAGGGTCAGCGACGCCCACCAGGGCGTCCATTCGGCCGACAGCCACCCGACGGTCAGCGCCGTTCCAACATTATAGGGCAGATTGGCGACGATATGCGCGCCGTCCCCTACAAGCGCCCGCGCATCCACGGCCATGGCGTCGTCGGATACGACCTCCAGCATGCCCGGAAAGGCGGCTGCAAGCTCCGCCAGCGCCGGCAGGCATCGTTCGTCCCGCTCGACTGCCACCACCCGCGCCCCGGCGCGCAGCAGGGCGCGCGTGAGGCCTCCCGGCCCTGGACCCACCTCAAACACGGTTTGACCCGCCAGCGGCCCCGGAATCGCCGCGATCCGGTCCAGCAATTGCTCATCCAGCAGGAAATTTTGCCCCAGCGCCTTGCTGGCGCGCAGGCCATGGGCGGCAATCACCTCTCGGAGGGGCGGGAGCTTCGTCACGGCCTCAGCCGCTATGGGCGAGGCGGTGGCGCGCAGCGTCGGCGGCCATGCGGATCGCCGCGATCATCGCGCCGGGATTCGCGGCGTTCTTGCCGGCGATGCCGAACGCCGTGCCATGATCGGGCGACGTGCGCACGATCGGCAGGCCAAGCGTGATGTTGACGCCATCGTCGAAATAGAGCGTCTTGATGGGGATCAGCGCCTGGTCATGATACATGCATAGCGCCGCGTCATATCCTTCGCGCGCACGGGCATGGAACAGGCCGTCGGCGGCAAAGGGCCCAGAAATGTCGAGGCCGTCCGCGCGCAGGGCCTCGATCGCCGGGATGATCGTATCGATCTCCTCCCGGCCGATCGCGCCGTTCTCTCCGGAATGGGGGTTGAGCCCCGCCACCGTCAATCGCGGCGCGGCGATGCCGAAATTGCGCTGCAATCCCTTGGCCGTGGTGAGCGCGCGACTGCGGATCAAGTCGGCCGTCAACGCCTTGGGAACGTCGGCCAAGGCGACATGGATGGTGATCGGCACGACCCGCAGGGATGGGCCGGCCAGCATCATGACGGCATTTTCGGCGGCGATCCCGCAGCGCTCGGCGACGAACTCCGTTTGACCGGGGTGGGTGAAGCCGACTTCATAGAGTTGGGCCTTGGCCACCGGCGCTGTCACCAGTCCGGCTGCGGTGCCCGATCGCGCCAGACCCACTGCCGTCTCCAGCGCCTGCAGCGCCGTGCGCGCGCCTTCTATGGAAGGTTGGCCGGGCAGGATTTCCCCTGCTTCTGCGACCTGCAGGCAGGGTAGAGCGTCCTTGAAAACTCCGGCAGCCTGTTCCGGCGCGCCGATGGTCTTGACCGGTCCGCTCCAGACCGCCCGGATCGCAGCGGCGTCACCAACCGCGAAGAAGGCGGGGAGGCTGCGCGCCTCCCGCATCATCCAGGATTTGGCGACGATTTCCGGACCGATCCCGGCCGGGTCACCCAGGGATACCGCAAAGGGGGAAAGGGGCGTCGCGGTGTGCGGAGCCTTCATCAGTTATAGTCGATGACCGCGTCACGGCGCAGGTCGCGCAGATAGATGCGCGCGCGCTTGTTCACCCGGTCATCCTCCATCTGCGCCTGTATCTGCTCAAAGGACGGAGCGCCTGCGCCTTGCGGATCGTCACGACCGCACAACACGAGTACGCGGACACCTTCGGCGACGGACCCGAATGGCGGAGTCGCCTCGCCGATCTGCAGCTTCAGAAGCATTTCCTGCAACTGGGGCGGCAGGTCGCGCACTTTGACGTTGTCATTGTCGACCACGTCCGCGCCCAGGGACTTGCCGACATCATTGGCCGCGCCGCAACCTTTGATCTGCTGGGTCGCATTGGCAAAGGCGGAGGCCTTGGTCGTCGCCTGCTCCTTGGTCGTGCCGGGCGCGAAATTGACCGAAAGCTGCTTCAGGCTCATCAGCGCGTCGCGCGGATCGGCGGTCAGGACCTGCCGCTTGTCCATCAGATAGATGACCGAGAAACCACCCGGAACCGGGATAGGCCCAGCGATCTGGCCCACCTGCATCGTGCCGGCTGCCTGCGCGAGTTCGTCGGGCAACTGCGCCGGGCGCACCCAGCCAAGGTCGCCGCCGACAGCAGCAGTCGATGCCTCAGAAAATTGCCGGGCATAGGCCTGGAACGATCCACCCTTCTGGATCTGCTCGATAATATTATGAGCATTTGCAGAGATTTGCTGCGCGTTCTCAGGAGTCGATGAGAGGTAGATTTCACCGATCCGGAATTCGTCCGTGCCTTTGGCGGCGTTCAGCCGGTCGACGACCGACTTCACTTCTTCCTCACCCACATTGACGAAGGGCTGCACGTTGCGGCGGAGCAGGCGGCTCCAGGCAAGCTCGCCCTCGATCTGGCGCTTGATGCTGGCGGGCGAACTGCCCTGCTGGCGTAGATAGGTAGCGAACTGGTCGGGAGACTGACGGAAATTGGCTGCGACGCGGCTATAGCTGTCCTCGATCTCGGCCTTGTCGATCTTGATGTCGTTGGCCGCCGCTTCCTGAATCTGGAGCGTTTCGTCGATCAGGTTGCGCAGCACCTGCAGGCGCAGCCGCTGCTTCTCTTCCTCGGCCACCTTGCCGCCGTTCGCCGCGACGATCAGGGCCAGGCGCTGATCGATGTCGGTGCCGGTGATGATCGTGCCGTTGATGACGGCCGTCGCCTTGCGGACATTGGGGTCGGTCTTGCCGAAGAAGGTGATGTCCTTCGGCAGCTCAAGCGCAGCCGACGGCATGTCGCCGTCATCGCCGCCCGTCTGGGCGATCGATGCGGAGGCCAGACAGACCATCATGACGGCAAGAGCCGGCGCACGGAATGACCCGAGCCGGGCGGAACGAACAACGGATTTCATCGGCAACAAATGCTCTCCAACAGATCCTGCGTCCGTGATGCCGCCGGTCGCCTTAACCGGCGGTGAGCGGGTATCGGGGCGGGCGCGGACAGGGTTACTCTCTTATATGCCAAGATTGCGAAAAGCGAGTCGCAGCAGGAAGCTGTTTCCGCGCCGCGCGTCACCGGTGGCCTGATAGTCGCGACGCCAGGTCAGGCCAAGCTGCAGACAGTCGTCCTCATAGGCGATTCCCAGGCGGTGACGGACCGGCTCATAGCCGTCCGACGTGGTCAGGGGATCTTCCTTCTGCCCGGTCAGGTTGATGACCGTAGAGCCGAACACCGATATGAAGCGGGTGACCTGCACCCGGCCGCCAAGCCGGATTTCCTCCCGGTCGCGCAAATCCTCAATATCTGTCGAGGCGTTGCGGTTGAGCCGCAGATAACCGGCCATGACATAGGTTTTCTTGGTGCCGATCGTGGCGTCGGCCTCGTTGCGACGGATGGCCAGATTGTCCTTGTCCACCCGGTAGCGGTGGGTGAAGGAGATGAGATTCTTGTAGCGGATCGTGGTCCTGCCGACGATGTCGGACGTCCGCGACGCCAGCCCCGTTCCGTCCGGCAGGATCGTCGAGCGGCTGTTGAGGCGATAGCTTTGCCCCACCACGGCGTCGATCGACAGGTCCTTGCGGTCGATCTGATATTCAAAGCCATAGGTGATGCGCGTCGAATCCTCGAAGCGGTCGTAACCGGCGAAGCGATTGAGCGCGAAGAGATTGCTGTCGTCAAGATCGACCGACCGCGAATCCTCGTTGGGCACTTTCAGGTTGGCAAGGTTGGGCGCAGCGACGATCTGGACCCGGGGGGTGATCCGCTGGGTGCCGCCAAAGGCCTCGCCAATGAACGGCCAGCGCACATCGACCGCGGCGGCGGCAATGCCGCGCGCGTGCCATCCGGCGTCGCCCCGGTAGATGATCGTGCTGGTCTGCGCGATGTCGTCGGTATGATAGACGTCGCCACGCAGATAGGTTGTGAAGGTGACTTCCTGCCCCAGACCGGTCAGCTTGCGCAGGTCCCACTGGAATCCGGCAAAGGCGCGCTGGGTGTCCTGCCCCTCGGTGCGGGTGATGGCTAGGCTGTTGGCCTGCAACTGGATGCGCCCGCCCAGCACCGGATCGGCCAGGCGCAGACGATAGTCGATCACGGGTAGGGCGACCGGCACCTGCCCCTGTATGTCGTTTGTCCGTAGCGTCTGCGCGGCCCATCCGGCGATCGAGAAATAGCTGTTCTCGCCGATCCGTTCCGCCTGGATGGTCGAGCGCAGCCGGTCGTCGCGGCTGATGTCATAGCGCCGCAGGAATGTGCGGTCGGACGCCACGCGGATGGAGGAACTCGCGCTCCATTCCGGGCTGAACTGATATTTGCCGCTTGCGTCGAAATATCCGCGGAAATCGCGCTGCGAATTGGGCGCAACCGTCGCATTGGCCGGGATGCGCGATCCATAGGTCGCATAGCCGGTGATCTGGAATGCGCCCTTGTCGTGCAGCGCCCTATAATCGGTCTGCAACATCGGCAGCGCATCGGAATAGAAATGCGGTGTGATGGTCAGGTCGCTGTTGGGGGCGATGCTGATATAATAGGGCAGGGCGATCTCTGCGCCATTGACCCGGTCGTACCGCAGTGTCGGGACAAGCAGGCCCGATCCGCCCTGATCGCCCGCTGGATGCGACAGGCCGGGTAGCGGAATTAGCGGCAGGCCGAACAGCTCGATCCGCGCACCCTTGTAACTGACCCGCTTGCGCTCCGTATTGTAGATGACCTTCACGGCCTTGATCTGCCAGGTCGGCTCCTTGGGGCAACCGTCCGAATCCTCGACCTTGCAGCCGGAATAGACGGCATGATCCAGATAATAGACGCCGTCGACCTGCCGACCCTTTTCCGCCGCCAGCCGTCCGCCTTGTTGCAGAACGATCAGCATATTCTCGACGATGCCGTCCTTCAGGGTGTCGGTGATCTGGACCTGATCGCCATAGGCGATGTTGCCGTCGGCATCGATGACGGAGACATTGCCGGTCGCCTCAACCTGCCCGGTCTTGCGCTGCCACACGACCTTGTCGGCGCGCAGCCGCTTGCCCTCGCGCAGCATCTGCACATTGCCGATTGCCGTCACGACGTCTGTATTGTTGTCATATTCCAGCTGGTCGGACGCGAAGCCGATTTCCTCGTCATTGGCTGGAATGGGCGCATCCGACGGCGTCATAACGGCGGTGTCGGGCGTATTGAGGCTCTGCGCGAGGGCGGGCGCGCTGGCGCTGCCCAGCAACACGGCCGTACCGGTGGCGGTCAGGCCCAGGACAAGGAAACGATGAGGGCTGATCATGCGATAGTGACGGCATCCAGGAGCGCTTTCCACGCCTATTGCACCGCTTGGCGCTGGCCGCAATCGCCTTGCGGCCCAAAGAGGGCGGGAAAATGGTCGAAGCGCTTTGCCAGACGGGCAAAGGCGCACTATCTCACCCTTCCGGATTTGAAAAAGCAGAACAGAGGACTTTCATGGAAATCGCAACCAGCCCCTCCCGCCCCTCCGCCGCCGACACCCTTGCAATCCTGGTGACGAAGGATCTGCCCGAAAGTCTGGTGATCGACGCGGGGCGGACCGTGCTTGCCGGTGCGAAGGCGGCGCGGTTTGCCGGTGATGCGGGCGCGAGCTTTGAGACCTTCGCCGAAGAAGGCGGATCGCTGCTGCGCGTCCTGTTGCTGGGCGCAGGCTCTGGCAGCGATGCCGATCTGGAGAAGGCGGGTGGCGCGCTGACCGCGAAATTGCTGACGTCGGGCGCTGTGCACGCGGCCGTGGAGCTGCCCTCGACCGTTAAGGCGCAGGGCGCCGCCCGCCTTGCCCTCGGCGCAAAGCTCCGTAGCTGGCGGTGGGACGCCTATCGCACGCGCCTGCCCGAAAAGTCCAAGCCGACCCTCGCTACCGTCACGCTGGTGACTGGCCAGGCGGGCGTGGCCGAGGCATGGGCGCGGCAGTCGGCGCTGGCCGATGGTGTTGCGCTGACCCGTGAGCTGGTCGCCGAGCCGGCGAACATCATCTATCCGGAAAGCTTCGTCGAACGCTGCCGCCATCTCGCCGACCTTGGCGTCGAGATCACGGTGCTGGACGAAAAGCAGATGGCCGACCTCGGCATGGGCGCGCTGCTCGGCGTCGCGCAGGGATCGGTGCGCAAGCCCCGCATCCTCGCCCTTCGCTGGGACGGCACGGGCGGCAAGGTCAAGACGCCGGTCGTGTTCGTCGGCAAGGGCGTGACCTTCGACACCGGCGGCATCTCCATCAAGCCGGCGGCCGGCATGGAGGACATGAAGTGGGACATGGGCGGCGCAGGCGCGGTTGCCGGAACGCTCAAGGCGCTCGCGGGGCGCAAGGCGAATGCGCATGTCGTGGGCATCTGCGGCCTTGTGGAGAATATGCCGGACGGCAATGCCCAGCGCCCCGGCGACGTCGTGACGTCCATGTCGGGCCAGACCATCGAAGTCATCAACACTGATGCCGAGGGGCGTCTGGTCCTGTGCGACGCCATCACCTGGGCGCAGAAGAACTATGCGCCGGAAGTGCTGATCGACCTCGCGACGCTCACCGGGGCGATGATCATTGCGCTGGGGGACCAGCATGGCGGCCTGTTCTCGAACGACGACGGGCTTGCCGAGGACTTGCTGGCGGCTGGCAAGGCGGCGGGCGATCCGCTGTGGCGCTTCCCGCTTAGTGACGCCTACAACAAGCTGATCGACAGCCCGATTGCCGACATCAAGAATGTGGGGCCGCGCGGCGCAGGCTCGATCACGGCGGCGCAGTTCATCAAGCGGTTCGTCGACGAGGGCGTCAAATGGGCGCATCTCGACATTGCCGGCATGGTATGGGCCGACAAGCCGGGCGCGACATGGGACAAGGGCGCGACCGGATACGGCGTGCGCCTGCTGGATCAACTCGTCGCCGACAAGTTTGAGGGATAATCTTGCCGTCTGGTGAAAGACACTGATGCAGGCCGATTTCTACCAACTCAGCCGGGACCCCGTGGACAAGGTGCTGCCCGCCATCGCGCAGCGCATCCTTGCCGATGGCGGGCGCCTGCTGGTGGTTGCGGCCGATCGGGAGCGGTTGGACGGCATCGGCCAGTCGCTCTGGACGCGTCAGCCCGCCAGTTTCCTGGCGCATGGCCATGCCGACGGAGAGAATCCTTCCGCGCAGCCGATCCTGTTGTCGGAGACGGCGGACCCAGCCAACGGGGCTCGGTTCGTCGCTCTGGCCGATG
>JAHFPU010000196.1 GCA_023266635.1 Sphingobium sp. | reverse complement strand
CGTTGACGGCGAACTTCATGTTGCCGGTGCCGGACGCTTCCATGCCCGCGGTCGAAATCTGCTCCGACAGGTTGGCGGCGGGGATCATCACTTCGGCCATCGAGACATTATAGTTGGGCACGAACTGGAGCTTCAACAGGCCCTGCACCGCGGGGTCGTGATTGACGACGCGGGCGACATCGTTCGCCAGTTTGATGATCAGCTTGGCGTTGTGATAGCTGGGTGCCGCCTTGCCGCCGAACAGCTTGACGCGCGGCACCCAGTTGCGTTCGGGATGCGAGCGGATCTGGTCGTAGAGCGACACCGCCTCGATGATGTTGAGCAGCTGGCGCTTATATTCGTGGATGCGCTTGATCTGGATGTCGAACAGGGCAAGCGGGTCGATGCGGGCATTGATCCGCTGACGCAGCAGGTTGGACAGCGTTTCCTTGTTCGCGCGCTTGATGGCGGTGAACTTGTCCTGGAAGGCGCTGTCATGCGCGAACGCGTCGAGCTCACGCAAGCCTTCCGGATCGTCCATGAACCTGTCGCCGATCGCCTCGCGGATCAGGCCGAACAGACCCGGATTGCACTGCATCAGCCAGCGGCGATAGGTGACACCGTTAGTCTTGTTGTTGATGCGGTCGGGATAGAGGCGGTGGAAGTCGGCGAACACCGTCTGCTTCATGAGGTCGGTGTGGAGCGCGGACACGCCGTTGATGCTGTGCGACCCGGCAAAGGCGAGATTGCCCATGCGCACGCGCCGCTCGCCACCCTCGTCGATGATCGAGATGGTGCCGATCGCCTGATCGTCGAACCCGCCCTTGCGCCGCGCCTCGGCCAGAAGGCGGCTATTGATGGCATAGACGATCTGCATGTGGCGGGGCAGCAGCCGCTCGAACAGCGGCACCGGCCAGCTTTCCAGCGCCTCTGGCAGCAGGGTATGGTTGGTGTAGCTGAAGGTGCGACGCGTAATGTCCCATGCCTCGTCGAAATCGAGGCCGTGGTCGTCGAGCAGCAGCCGCATCAGTTCCGTCACAGCGACGGCGGGATGGGTGTCGTTGAGCTGGATCGCGGCCTTGTCCGGCAGGGTGCGGACGTCGTCGAAATATTGGATGTGGCGGCGGACAATGTCCTGCAGCGACGCGGAGGAGAAGAAAAATTCCTGCCGCAAGCGCAGTTCTTGGCCCGCAGGCGAACTGTCGGCCGGATAGAGGACGCGGGTCAGCGCCTCGGCGCGGTTGCTTTCGCGCAGCGCGCCCAGATGATCGCCCGCGTTGAAGGCATCGAGCAGAATCGGATCGATTGGTAGCGCAGTCCACAGGCGCAGGGTATTAACCCGCTTGCCGCGCCACCCGGCGATCGGCATGTCGAACGGCGTGGCGATGACGCGCTCCGACGCCTTCCACACCATCTGGTTGGGGCTCGCGTCCGCATCGGCGGCGGGGTCGACGAGACCGCCAAAGCCGATCTCATAGCTCGCCTCGCGCCGCTCGAACTCCCACGGATTGCCGTGCGCGAGCCAGGTTTCGGGCAGTTCGACCTGCCAGCCGTCCGAAATCTCCTGCCGGAACATGCCGTTCACATAGCGGATGCCATAGCCATAGGCGGGCACGTCCACCGTCGCCATCGATTCCATGAAGCAGGCGGCGAGACGGCCGAGGCCACCATTGCCGAGCGCCGCGTCCGGCTCCAGCTCCGCGATCACGTCGATGTCGACGCCGAGCGACGAGAGCGCCTGCGTCATCTCGTCCAGCAATTCCATGTTGGACACCGCGTCGCGCATCAGGCGGCCGATCAGGAATTCGAGACTGAGATAATAGACCCGCCGTCCCTCTTCCTCATAGGTCTTCTGGGTCGAGGCGATCCAGCTGTCGATCACGCGGTCGCGGATCGACAGGATGACGGCGTGCAGCCAGTCGTGCGGCTTGGCCGCCTGCGCATCCTTGCCGATGCGATAGGTCAGGCGCTCGACGATTTCTTCCGCCAGGATGGCGGGATCGGACTGGCGGGGCGCCGGTTTCGGCAGCGGGGTCTGGCTGGTGACGTTCATGGGTAAGGCGATCCCCTTCGCGCTTGGTTAACGGCAGGATGGCACCGGCAGCGGCTGCTGCCAAGCGAGATTTTGCGCTGCAGCAATATGACCCTGGACGTTAAAGATATGTTTCGGTGAGAGCAGAATAGACAAGCGTCTTCACATCCCGCCGGACGGAGAAGTCGAAGGACGGCATGACCTGCGTCATGAAGAGGCAGATCAGTTCCTCGGCCGGGTCGATGAAGAAGGATGTGGAGAAGAGGCCATCCCAATAGAATTCGCCCGGCGTGCCCGGCAATCCGGCCTGCGCCGGGTCCATTGTCACCGCGAAGCCAAGCCCGAAGCCTATGCCCGCATTGGTGGGTTCGCTGAACTTGGAGCGCGGAACCTGCGTCAGATCGCCGCCGCCGGGAAGGTGATTGCGGGTCATCAACGCCACTGTCTCGGGCGACAGCAGGCGCACGCCATCGAGCGCGCCGCGGCCCAGCATCATCCGGCAGAAGCGATGATAGTCCGCCGTGCAGGATAGCAATCCGGAGCCGCCGGAATAGAAGCGGTCCGGCATACGCCAGCGCGACTTCTCGCCCCGGTCGAACAGGAGGCGACCACGCTCCGGCTCCATGCCCCACGCGTCCGTCATCCGATCCGCGCGATCCTCCGGCAACTGGAAAAAGCTGTCGGCCATGGCGAGTGGTCCGAACAGGCGATCTGCGAAGAAGGCTTCGAGGGTCGTGCCGGAAAGCCGCTCAATGACCACGCCGAGCAGATCGGTCGACAGGGAATAGTGCCATTCCGTCCCCGGCGAGAATAGCAGCGGCACGCTTGCCAGAGCGGCCACGAAAGCGTCCGACGTCATTTGCGGGCGGTAATTGTCGAGACCGAGCGCCCGGCTCGCCTTGCTCAACTCCCCCTGATCCTGGAAACCATAGGTCAGGCCCGAGGTATGACGCAGCAGGTCGATCATCCGCATCGGCGCGTCGGTCGGCCTTGTGACGAATGGTGTGTCGCCGCCCCCGCCCGCGAATACGCCAATGCCCTGCAATTCCGGGATCACCGTATGAACCGGATCATCCAACCCGACCCGCCCCTCTTCCACCAGCATCATGAAGGCGACGGATGTGATCGGCTTGGTCATGGACGCCATGCGGAACAGGCTGTCATCGGCCAGCGGCGTTCCATCCTCCCGCGCGACGCCTGTCGTGGCCGACAGCACGACCTGTCCCTTACGCGACACAAGTATCTGGGCGTGGGGGAAGATGCCGGGATCGACATAGCGTTCGCGCAGGACAGGCATGATCTGCGCCAGCCGAACGGAATCGAAACCGAGGCTTTCCGCGAGAGGGATGTCGATGCCGGTCATCGTCTAGAGTGTTAGGCAAGCGCCCGCCCTTTGCCAAGCAGGTCCATTGCCAAGCGGGCATCCTCCCCGCTATGGAACCTGTCGAGTTTGGGATTGCCCAGGCGCTTTCGGACGAATGACCCCAGACCATGGCATCGGGCCTCGAAGCCGTATTCCTTGAAAACCGGGCCGCCCTGCTCCGCTTCCTACGCGCGCGGGGCGCTGGCGACCGGGCCGACGATGTCCTGCAGGACATGTGGGTCAGGCTGAGCGCCAAGGATATCGGACCGGTGGCCGATCCGCTGCCCTATCTCTATCGCACCGCCAATAATCTGATGCTCGACCAGTATCGGTCGTCGACACGGCGGGGCAAGAGGGAACAAGACTGGGTCGATGGCAGCGCTGCGCCGATCGCCGAGCAATCCAACGAAGTGCCCGCAGACGAACAGATGATCGCCGCTCAGCGCCTGAGCCAGGCGGAGGACGTGCTGCGCGATCTCGGGCCGCGCGTCGAGACTGTTTTCCGGCGTTTCCGACTGGAAGGCGTGGGGCAGAAGCAGATCGCCATCGACCTGGGCGTCAGCCTGACCACGGTGGAGAAGGACCTGCAAAAGGCCTATCGCGCCTTGGTGATCCTAAAGCAGCGGTTCGACACGGAATGAGCGCGTTCGGTACCCCTCAACGGACAGATGACGGATTTGCTCGTCGTGTGGCGTCTGCCCTTGTGGGGACAGCATTTTTATGACCGGGCACACCGCCATGATAGACGAGCAGGCGCTCGACTGGGTTATCCGGACCCGCGATCCGGATTTTGCCGATTGGGACGGCTTTACGGCGTGGCTGGAAGCGGCGCCGGCGCATGCGGCCGCCTATGACGCGATGGCCAGCGTTGACGCGGACCTGCCCGCCATCCTTCCGGCTGCGCGCGCTCTGCCGGTGCCGGCGAACGATCCGGGCGCGCCGCGCTGGAAGCGGTGGCGCTGGACCGGCGCAGGCGTCATCGCCACTGCGGTCGCCGGCATCTTGTCGCTCAGCACCATCCAGCGCGCAGACCCCTATTCGATCAGCACCGGCGCGCGCGAACGACAAGAGATTGCTCTGAAGGACGGGACGCGGATCGCCCTGAACGGCAACTCCACCCTGCGTCTGGACCATGCCAATCCGCGCTTCGCCGCGCTGGACAAGGGCGAGGCGATCTTCACCGTCACCCATGACGCCAGCGATCCCTTCCGCGTGACCGTTGGCGGCGTGGTGCTGGAGGATGCCGGCACGGTGTTCAACGTCACCCGCGACGGCGGTACGATGCGCGTGGGCGTGGCGGAGGGATCGGTCATCTACAATCCCGACAAGGAGGCCATTGCCCTGCCCGCAGGCGCTTCGCTGCGCATGGTCGAGGGGCAGAAGGCAGTCGTCGTCGGCCAGGTCTCGCCGGAGGCCGTGACGGGATGGCGGGCAGGACGGCTTGTCTATGATAATGCCGCACTGACCGACGTAGCGGGCGACATGAGCCGCAATCTGGGCGTCGTCA
>JAHFPU010000056.1 GCA_023266635.1 Sphingobium sp. | reverse complement strand
CAAGTGTCGCGGGATGGAGCAGCCCGGTAGCTCGTCAGGCTCATAACCTGAAGGTCGTAGGTTCAAATCCTACTCCCGCAACCAACACTCAAAACAGCCCCCCAACGGGGGCTTTTTTGTTGTATGCGCAACATGGCTCCAACGCGCACGCGAAACGGCGCTTGGTGCCGAAGCTGGAAAATATCGCGTCGCCTAGACGTTCGTCTAATCCAGCGCGCAAACTGCTCCAAATTTAGATTTTGGCTACCGCCTTCCCGCCTTGGTGAACGGGAAAGGACGACATATGGCGGCAGCACCGCACATAACCATGCCCCGACCGGCGACGACGACGGTCAGCGATTATCCGCCTCGGGAATATCGACTGCCCGTGATCATCGAGGCGCGTATGCGCTCGGATGGCGGTTGGGTCACTGTGTGTATCCGCAATATCTCCGCGCACGGCCTTATGGGGCAGACCGGGATGCCGCCTCCGCCGGGCTCCTATATCGAAATCCATCGCGGTGCCCATACGATCATTGGCCGCACGGCCTGGTCGCGCGGTCGCAAGTTTGGGGTCCGCACCCAGGACGCGCTGGATATCGATGCGATCATCAGCGAGCCGGTGCCTGCGGTGCGCGGCCCGGCGCGACTGCCGGACGGGCGGGTCATTGCCGAACGCCGATCAGACGTTCGTCGTCCGCCCGTTTCTGAAACCTATGACGACAGCGTCCGTTTCTCGCGCAAGTTTCAGTCGCTGGTCTTTCTGGCCACCGGGATCGTTGCCGCCTGGCTTCTCGCCCAGACCCTCTATCTGCTCCTTGCCGATGTGGCGGGCGTGGCGGGCAAAAGTCTCGGCTAGAAAGAGGCCAGTCGGGACCTCTCGCCAAGGGCAAAATGCCCTTTAATGCGCCGATTTGCTCCGCAACCGGCTTATCCCCATCACCGCCGCGACAATCACGAAACCGACGGCCAGTCCCAATATCGCCGAGGCGCCCGCATTGACGATCCATTGCACAGCGCCTTCCGCAAAAGGCATAGCTCGGCCCGCACCTTCTGATACGGCATGAATGGCATGGGGGATCGCCTCTAGATGGAAATGCTCCAAACCATGCACCAAAATACCGCCGCCGACCCATAGCATCGCCGCCGTGCCGACCGGCCCCATTACCGCCAATATGCGGGGCATCGCGTGGACCAGTCCCCGCCCGATCGCTTGTCTGGCCGCACTCCCGCCGCTCGCCATTTTAAGGCCGATGTCGTCCATCTTCACGATCAGGCCGACAACGCCATACACCCCGGCGGTGATGACGACCGCCACCGCCAGAAGGGCGATGGCCTGATCGATCAGAGGCTCCTCGGTCAACGTCCCCAGCGCAATGGCCATGATCTCACCCGACAGGATGAAGTCCGTGCGGATTGCGCCACTGACGCTTGCCTGTTCCAGATCTTCGGCATTGGCGAACTGGGCCTCCTCAGAATGACTTTCATGATGGGGCAGAAAAACCTCGGCCAGTTTCTCCGCGGCCTCGAAACACAGATAGCTGCCGCCGATCATCAGCAGCGGCGTCAGCGCCCAGGGCGCGAAGGCGCTGAGCGCCAACGCACCGGGCAGGATGAACAACAGCTTGTTCTTTAGCGATCCGCGCGCGATTTTTGCAATCACCGGCAGCTCTCGCGCCGGCGACAGTCCGGTGACATAACGGGGCGTAACGGCGGCATCGTCGATAACCACGCCGGCGGCCTTGGCGCTTGCCTTACCGGTCGCTCCAGCAACATCGTCTATGGAAGACGCTGCCAGCTTCGCAATCGCCGCAACATCATCGAGCAGAGCCATCAGGCCTGAAGGCATGGAAATTTCCTTGAGGTGGCGGGTGTCATGCAGCCGTGGCGATATCGGGCAACGCCCAATCGATCGGCTTCAGTCCCTTGGATTCCAAAAAGGCATTGGCCTGCGAAAAATGCCGGGAGCCGAAAAAGCCGTTATGCGCGGAGAGTGGCGAGGGATGTGGCGCTTTCAGCACCAGGTGCCGGCTGCTGTCCACAAATGCCGCTTTGCGCTGGGCATATGCGCCCCACAGCATGAAGACGACAGGCTCGCTCTTTGCATTAACCAGCCGGATGACGACATCAGTGAACAGTTCCCAGCCCTTGCCCTGGTGCGCAGCGGCCTGGCCCATTTCCACCGTCAGTACGCTGTTGAGCAACAGCACACCCTGCTCTGCCCAATGCTCCAGAAAGCCATGCCGCGCGGGCTTTATGCCCAGATCGGTGCCCAGTTCCTTGTAGATATTGACGAGTGAGGGAGGCGTTCGCACGCCGGGCTTTACGCTGAAACACAGACCATGCGCCTGCCCTTCGCCATGATAAGGATCCTGCCCGAGTATGACGACGCGGACCTGGTCGAGAGGCGTCAGATCTAGGGCGCGGAAATATTCGCTGCCCTTGGGGAAAATCCGGGCGCCCGCCGCCTTGCGATCGACCAGAAACTGACGAAGCTTCTGCATATGCGGCGCGTCAAATTCGCCGGCGAGCGGGGTCTTCCAGCTTTCATGCAGTTTGACGCTGTCGCTCATCGCCCTTCTCTGTCTCCGAGCCCAGGCGGCAAGTCAACTGCAAGCGGGTCAATCGCCCGGAAAGGGCTTGCCCGCATTGCTGTCTTGCACGACTGTGACTCCATGCTTTTGCTTCGTACAGGCTCCGCGCTGCTGCTTTCGGTCGTGCTGGCTGCGTCTCCCTTGCCGACTTTGGCGGTCGGCCCGACAAATGCGCCCCAGCGGCAACGCACGGCGGAAGATACGCTTCGTGCCGAATTTGCCCGTTTCGCTGAGATGACTGATGGCACCGTCGGTATTGCGGTGCGCCGCATCGGCAGCGACAGGACAGTGATGCTCAACGGCAATACGCTGTTCCCGATGGCCAGCACTTATAAGGTCGCTGTAGCAGGGACGATATTGGCGCAGGTCGATAAGGGGGAAATTACTCTCGATACCATGTTGCCCGTCGATCACCGGATACTCGTGTCCGATGGGATCGCCAGCATGATGCCACATCCGGGCCTCTCCATGTCGGTCTACAATTTGCTGGAACTGATGCTGACGCGCAGCGACAACAGCGCCACCGATGTTCTTGTCCAGCAGGCTGGCGGTCCGGCCGCGATCACCGGATGGTTGCGGTCGATCGGCATTCGCGACCAGCGGGTGGATGATAATACCGCCCAGTTGCTCTATCGCGCGATGGGCATGGCCCCGGTCGAAGGCGATTTTGCCCGCAACGTGGACGCTGCGCTGGAAGGCAGCCCGGATCTGCGGGAACGCGAGGCGCGAGATCTCCCAAACATGGCGTTTGCCGCCGATCCGCGCGATACATCCACGCCCGAAGCGATGCTCGACCTCTTGACCAGGATCGCTCAGGGGAAGGCGCTGAAGGCGGACACTACGCGCACTTTGCTGGATGTCATGGCGCGGTGCAAGACGGGGGAGAACAGGCTGAAGGCGCTCTTGCCGCCCGGCACGCCGATCGCCCATAAGACGGGGACGCTCAACGGCCTAGCCAACGATGTCGGCATCGTGACCCTGCCGGACGGTTCCGCCATGGCCATCGTGGTGTTCGTCATGAAGGACAGCAAGGGCAAGGAAGCCCGTGACCGCATCATGGCCGAGACCGCGCGCGCCGCGCACGATTATTACCTCTTCGCCAGAAACTGATCCGGCCCGCGGGAATCAAGAGGGCGGGCCCTCCCCCGAAGGCCCGCCCTGATATCCGCCCGTCCCGGATGGCACGGCGGATGAAAGGACAGCGGTCAGGCCGCGTCCTGAACCTCTTCACCCGTCTTGGCCTTGGCCGCGAAACGGCGGCGAGCCACCAGTGCAGCCGCTGCGGCGCCAAACAACAGGATCATCGGCGGAGCCGGAACATCAGTGCCACCGCTGCTGCTGCTCGATCCGCCCGAAGAGGAGGAGGAAGAACTGCTGGATGAGGAGCCGCTGCTGCCCGAACTGCTCGATGTGGTCGTGCCGAAGCTGGAGGAGCCGCCGGTCGATGTACTCGATGAGCCGCTGCTGCCAGTCGACGAGGATGATCCCGTAGACCCCGTCGATCCGCCACTGCTGGTCGCGCCGCCTGAACTGCTCGATGACGAAGATGACGAGGAGGAAGAGCTCGACGACGAGGAACTGGATGAGGATGAAGCGCTGCTCACGCCGGATGATGTGCTGACATTGCCGGAGGATGTGGACACACCGCCAGTCGAAGTTGAAACGCCACCCGTTGAGGTGGATGTCGAAACACCGCCGGTCGATGTAGAGACCCCACCCGTGGATGTCGAAACCCCACCGGTGGAAGTCGAAACACCCCCGGTTGAACTCGCGACACCGCCAGTGGAGGTTGATACGCCGCCTGTAGAAGTCGAAACACCGCTCGACGTGCTGCTGGAGCCTGTCGAGCTGCTGGTGGAGGAAACCACGACGCTTCCGCCGCTGCCGCCTCCGCTACCGCCGAAGAAACCGCCAAAGAATCCGCTGGAACCGCCGCCAAAACCGCCGCTGCCGCCAAGGACGACCGGCACCTGGCCACCACCGGATATCACAGCCGGAGCCGCCGCCATCGGCGCCACGGGCATGGGTGGCACTGGTTGGCCTGCCACGGTTACGACGGCTGGGGTACAGGACGTTACAGTCCGCACGGTCTTGCGCTTTACGACGCGCGCGACGTGGCGCGGCTTGGCATACGCCTTCTTCGTCTGCTTCACGATTGCGGGACGGGGCGATTCGGCGACATGGACCGCGCCGCCACCAATGATAGCTCCGCCACATGCGCATGCGCAGAGTTTCGCCATGGCCATTCTAACCGACATAATCGACACTCTTGTTATTGCCTTCGCCGAACGCCCGGTCCTTTGGCGCGCGAAGGCGTCTATTAGGGTCAGAAACGCAAAAGAGGGGTTAACTGCAACCATGTTAACCCTGATTGTGCGTGCCGGATCGGGAAACAGTGAGATGCGGGATCAACGGATATGGTTAATGTGCCGGGTCGGGACGCGTACTGTGCCAAAGGTTAATTTCGCGCCATTTGTTGCACCCGCCGGCGATTTTGTCAGGCCAATTGAGACGTTTAGAGTGGGGTCTTTATTGAACGCTTGTGTAGGCTTGTGCCGCTGGCTATAGGCCCGCTCAACCAGCAGTTTCGGTCGGCGGGGCGATCCACCTGCCGCCCCTCGTTTCGGAGAGCCAGATGGCAACGGTCCAAAGCCCTGATAAGGGCGGAGCCCCTCCTTCGAAGGCAAGAATTGATTTGCCCGACGACTACCGCCCCTCGGCCGACGAGGAGTTCATGAACCCCCGCCAGCTCGAATATTTCCGCCAACGTCTGTTGAGCTGGAAGAAGCAGATACTGAGTGAGGCAGAGGGGACATTGGCGGTTCTGCAGAATGAACCGCTTCGCGAGCCGGACCTCAATGATCGGGCGTCGAGCGAAACCGACTGGTCGATCGAGCTGCGCACGCGGGATCGCCAGCGCAAGCTGATTTCCAAGATCGAATCAGCCATTCGCCGTATCGATGATGGCGAATATGGCTATTGCGAGGTGACGGGTGAACCGATCTCCCTCGGGCGACTGGAAGCGCGGCCAATCGCGACCATGACCGTCGAAGCGCAAGAGCGTCACGAGCGGCAGGAAAAAATTTCCCGCGACGACTGAACAATTTCGACGGAGCGCGATGGCTGGAGCGCTCCATAATTATGGCGTCCGATCAGTATGTTGCCTTCGTCCAGTTGGGATGGACGGGCGGACATGCTGACCTAGTTAACGGTTTTTCCATGCTTTTCTGCCAGTCGGGTTCTGACGGCGGAACCTCCCTTACGGGTAGCAATCATGGGAACGGAATTGGAAGATTCGGACGAGAGAGGCCCGGCGCGTATTGCGCCGCGTGACAGCCTTTTCCTGCTGACATCCCTGACAACATATGAAGGCGTTCCGCTGGGCAAGGCGCGTGTGCGCAATTTGTCAGCGACCGGGCTGATGGCCGATTGCGAGGCTCCACTGGCTAAGGGCCAGCAGATCATCATGGAAATCAGGGGTGTCGGCCGGGTACTCGGTCAGATCGCCTGGACCAGAAAAGATCGGGTAGGCATCGTATTTGATCAGCCGATTGACCCGCAACTGGCCCGGAAGCCGCTTAGCGACAGTCGAGGCAGTTCGATGCCAGACTTCCTGCGCGTACCCAGTCGGCCGGTCCGCCGCTAAATCTGCTATAATCGTATGAACGAATGCCGCGCCCAGGCGGAGCCTTCTGCTCCGCCGGACGCAGTGTCGATGGTCCTATCGGGGACGCATCTCCTCTTTAAGCCGCAACTTCTGCTTCTTCAGGGTGGCGACCAGTACGGCGTCCGGCATCGGCCGGCTCACTTCCGCCTTAATCCGGGCGTCAAGGCCCGCATGCTTTGCCTGTAGTGCTGAGATGTGGCTTGCTTCCATGACAATCTCCTTGCTTGAGGGGCCTGGATGATCGAGTAGATCATGAAATTGAGAGTGTGTCTTTAGGCGAATCGACGTTTGCGATATTTGCAATCAGGGCTGCGATGGTCCGTTTCGCGGCGGATGATGCCGGGCAGCGGTTGCACGATTGAAGGACGGGTCCGTCAAAGGGCGGAAACGGTGCTGGAATGGCGGGGTAATGACCACTGAAGACATCATGCGCCGTCTGGAGATCCTCCGGGTGGAACATCGCGATCTCGACAGCGCCATCATGGCGCTGGCAGAAAGCGGTACCGGCGACCAGCTTCAACTCGCCCGCTTAAAGAAGCGTAAACTGCTCCTGCGGGACGAGATTGCGATGCTTGAGGACCATCTGGTTCCGGACATCATTGCCTGATTCGGGCATCCTTAGTGTGCGGATCTGGGACAGTTTGCACACGCCTCCACAACAAGAAGATTAACGCCGCTGACAGCGCCGCGCCGCTGTGGCAGCGTTTTTTCCATGGTATTTTCGGGACATATGAATCGCGGGCTTCACGGGCGATTGGTCAATAGCCTCTATACTGAGGCAATGGTCATGGCTGACGAGGCGCGCGCCTATTTTACCGCCCAAGGAGATGCCGATCGCGACGAAATGCCGATCATGGCGCGCATCGGCTTCTCCTGTGAATCCCTGAAGGTGACGACGCGGCTCATGCATGTGATCGCCTGGCTGATGGCCCAGCGCGGCTGGCAGCGTGGAGAAATCGCCGAAGAGGCTCTGCGCGATCCTCAATATTATCTGGGAGAGGCAGCCGCCACCGATCCGCATGTTCTGGCGGATTTTCCTTTCGCCGCTAGGGCCCTGATCGAGGGGAGCGCCGATCTCTATGACCGCGTTGCGCGCCTTCAGGCGATGATGCAGGGTGAACGGGAAGCAGCAGATGGCGCGCGCGCATTGATAGGCAGGCTCGAGCAGGCCTTTTGAGATGAGGGCGGGTGCGGACGACCGCCTCGTCTGGCCGAAAAAAGCATAAGCCGACCCGCATCTTCTCTGGCATCCTTGGGGTAATCTGGTCTAGGCTTTACCGATGTTCCATGGCCCGCGGTCCTGTCGCCATCGCGCGTGCTATCCTTATCCGGCCCGATCCTTTTTCATGGCCGCGGCCTTGCTCCCCGTGACCGCATTGGCGCAGGAACAATCGCAGCCGCCATCCGCGCCTCCACCGGCAGAGGTACAGCAGCCAGCGCCCGACACGGAGGCCCCGCTGGCGGATGAGCCCGGCATTGGCGTTGATTGGCCGGACATGGGGCAGGCCGACACCATATCGCCGATCGCACCGGAACCGGGCGATGTTCTCGAGCAACCGGCCGCCCCAGCAACCGAGCAGGCTGCTTCGCCGGGCGATGATCAGCCGGATGCACGGGCCGCAGGCGCGCAATCAGATGGCATGGCGGAGCAGCGCTACACTACGGTGTTGAACGGGCTTGATGCGCTCTTTGACGATCAGTTCAAAAACCGTTTCAACGAACTGTCTGCTCTCAAACAGGGCGAGGGCAAGGCGGCCAACGTTGCCCAGATCAACCGTCGCATCAAGGAGGATACGGCCCTTCTCGACCGCCTGCTCCGCGCCAAAGGCTATTACGACGCGCGGATCCGCGGCAGCATCCGTGCGCCGACGGACGGTAAGTTGCGCGCGACGTTCGAAATCACGCCCGGTACGCAATATCTCTTGGCTTCGGTTGACCTGACCGGGCTGGAAACAGCCGGGGATCGGGCAGAAACGTTGCGCAACGCGTTTCCGGTCAAGGCCGGCGATCCGGTCGACGCCGATAATATCGTCACGGCGCAAGGGTCGTTGACCCATGCGCTCGGCGAGAACGGCTTCCCCTTCGCCAAGGTGGACGATCCCGTCGTCCGCATCGATCATGAAGCGCGTAAGGGCGACCTCGACATGATCATCGCCACGGGGGGATACCGCACCTTTGGTCAGATTGTGGTGAAGGACGCCTCGCTGTTCAGCGCCAAGCATATTCAACGCATTGCGCGCTTCGATCCTGGCGATACCTATATGGCGTCGGATGTCGAGGACCTGCGCAAGGCCATCGTCGCCACTGGTCTTGTATCTTCCGCCACGCTGACGCCGAAGGATGCGGGCGATGGTCAGCATGTCGATGTGGCAGTCGACGTGTCTCCCGCGCCATTCCGCACCATCGCTGGTGAACTGGGTTATGGCACGGGCGAAGGTGTTCGCGTCGAAGGCAATTGGCAGCATCGCAACTTCTTCCCGCCGGAAGGCGCGATCCTGTTGCGCGGTGTCCTGGGTACGCAGGAACAACTCGCTTCCGCCACGTTCCGCCGCAACAATTTTCGTGGCCGGGACCGGGTGTTCACGGCGCTACTCTCCGCCGCCAACACCAATCGGGATGCATATGCTGCCCGCACGCTAACGCTGTCTGCGGCGCTCGAACGGCAAACCAACATCATCTTCCAGAAAAAATGGGTTTGGAGCGTCGGTGCGGAACTGGTGACGTCGGACGAACGTGACAGTTTCAGCAGGATTGCCGGTGGCGGGCGCCGCACCTTCTTCATTGCCGCTTTGCCTGTCAGTCTCACCTATGACGGCAGCGACGATTTGCTGAACCCCGCCAAGGGCTTCCGGCTCGGCGGTCGCATCAGCCCGGAGCTGTCATTTCAGAACAGTACCTTCGGCTATGTCCGCGCACAGGTGGATGGCAGCGTATATCAACCGATGGGGGACAGGATCGTGCTGGCGGCGCGCGCCCGTTTCGGCAGCATCTTGGGCTCCAGTGTCCGCCAGATCGCGCCATCTCGGCGTTTCTATGCCGGCGGCGGCGGCTCTGTGCGCGGCTATGGCTATCAGGATATTGGTCCGCGCGACGTCAACAATGATCCGATCGGCGGCAAGAGCCTTGCCGAATTTTCGCTCGAAACTCGTGTCCGTTTTGGCAATTTCGGCGTCGTACCCTTCATAGACGCCGGCAATATCTCGACCCAGTTCCTGCCGCACTTCAGCGACCTGCGCATCGGCGCGGGCGTAGGCTTCCGCTATTACAGCAGCTTCGGGCCGATCCGCTTCGACGTCGGCACGCCAGTCAATCCGCAGAAGGGCGATCCGCGCGTCGCCGTTTATGTCTCGCTGGGACAGGCCTTCTGATGGAGGATACGGACGACATCGATCCGCCAGCGCCGCGCCGTCGTTTCGGCTGGCAGCACTGGTTGTTGTCCGTGCTTCTCGCACTTGTTCTGATCGTTGCGGGCGCGATGGTCTGGCTCGACACATCGTCGGGCCATCGCTTCCTTGCCGGTCGCATCGCCCGTATTTCTCCGCAATCGGGTCTCCGCATAGAGGTCGGAGGCATTGAAGGCAGCATCTACAGCAAGGCCGTGCTGCGCGACCTGCGGCTGTCCGACCCCACCGGCGCTTTCTTCAGCGCGCCTCGGGTGCAACTCGACTGGTGGCCCTTTGCATGGATCACTAACAGGCTCGACATAGACCGACTGATCATTCCCACCGCAACCCTGCACAAAATGCCCAAGTTGCGGCCGACGGGCAAGGAAGGGCCGATCCTTCCGGATTTCGATATCCGCCTGATGGAATTTTCGGTCGGGCGGCTGACGATAGAAAAGCCGATCGCCGGGCAGAGGCGGATCGCAACCCTGCGGGGCGATGCCGACATTCGCTCCGGCCGGGCGGTCATCGACCTGTCCGCGCGGGTGCTCGACGGATCGGATGCCCTGCTCCTTGCCCTCGATAGCCGCCCGGATGACGACAAGTTCGACGTTGATGTGACCGTCAACGCGCCCAGAGGCGGCGTGTTGGCAAGCATGGCCGGGCTGCGTCAGGACGCCAATCTGCGGGTGCGGGGCAAGGGCAGTTGGACGCAATGGCGCGGCGGCCTGATGGCGACGCTGGACCGCAAGCCCGCTGCGGCCATGCGCATCCTAGCCGAGCGGGGACAATATACGCTTACCGGCAATGTCGAGGGGGCGGCCATCGCCGGCAACGGACTTGTCCAGCGCATGACTGCGCCACGCCTTCTCCTGTCTGCGAAAGGCACGTTTGAGCAGCGCCTGCTGAAAGGGTCGCTCACCGCCAGCTCGGCATCGATAACGATGCAGGCCGATGGCGGGATAGATCTGGCCCGCAACGGCTTCGACAATCTGCTGGTCAATCTGAAGCTCGACCGACCGCAGGCGCTGCTGAAGACGATGGGCGGGCGCGACATTATCGGGCGAGCGCGGCTGGACGGTCCCTTCGCCAGTCCCGGCTTCGAATATGTCCTCACCGCGCGTCAGTTGGCCTTCGGTAAGACTGTGCTCAGCGATGTTCGCGCGGCTGGCAAAGGCAGGAAGGCGCCGGGAGCGCCCGCCACGATCCCGCTCAGCCTGTCTGCGCGCCAGCTTGACGGGCAGGGCGATCTCGCCGCCACCATTTTGCGGAATTTCCGGCTGGACGGTATGTTGCAACTCCACGGGCAGCGTATCGTCAGCAATCCGATGCATGCCCGCGCCGACAAGCTGGATGGACGCCTGATCGTCCTCGCCGATCTGAAGAGCGGCCATTATGATATCGGCCTGACGGGCGATATCCGCAGCCTTCTGATCCCGGGGCTAGGCGTCGTCGATGTGCGCTCCAAGGTTCAGGCGATTCCGGGTCTGAAGGGCGCTTTCACCCTGAAGGGACAGGCGCAGGCGAATATGCGCCGCCTCGATAACAGCTTCTTCCGCACGCTCGGCGGTGGCCTGCCCCGGCTCACCTCGGGCCTTGCGCTCGGGCCGGATCATCGGCTGGTTTTCTCTGGACTTAAGCTGGATACCCCCCTGCTGACCCTCGCCGCCAATGGCTATCGTCGCCCGGACGGGACATTTCATTTCGACGGGAAGGGCGCGCACAAGACATATGGCCCGCTCGACCTGACGCTCGAAGGCAAGATCGACAGGCCCGAAGTCGATCTGCTGCTTGCCCACCCCTTCAATCCGGGCGGCCTGAAGGATGTGAAGCTGTATCTCGACCCCACGGCGGCGGGCTATGACTTCACGGTGCAGGGCGGGTCGGTACTCGGCCCCTTCACCGGTGACGGCCGGATCGACCTGCCCCATGGCGCGGATGCGACGATCGCTGTCGAACGGCTGACGGTCAGCGGCGCTGTGGCGAAGGGTAATATCCATCCTGTGGCGGGTGGCCTCAATGGTAAGTTGGACATTACCGGCGCGCTTACCGGCTTTGTGGCGCTGGAGCCGGTTAATGGCATCCAGAAGATCACCACCGAACTTACGGCCCGCGACGCCAGTTTTGATGGGCCAATGCCGATCGGCATCTCCCGAGGGAAGCTCAGCGCGACGATCATGCTCGATCCGGCCGGGACGACCGTGGACGCCACCGCCGATGCGCGCGGCCTGCTGGCCGGGACGGTGCGGATCGGTCGCCTGACCGGCACTGCAAAGCTCGTGGATGGGTCTGGGACCGTAAACGCCAACCTGACCGGGCAGGGCGGGCGGCTGTTCCGCTTGCAATTTAACGCCGATGTTGCGCCACAAAAGGTACGCCTCACCCTGTCGGGCACCCTTGACCGCCGCCCTATCACCATGACAGTCCCCGCCGTCCTTACTCAAACCGACACCGGCTGGCGCCTCTCGCCCACGACCATCAGCTATATGGGGGGCACCGCACAGATGGCCGGGCGCATGGGCGGGGACACGACGCAAGTCGAGGCCCGGTTGCAGCGGCTTCCCCTCTCACTGCTCGACGTTGCGAAAGATGGCCTGGGGCTTGGCGGTACGGCGACGGGAACGCTCAGCTTCCTGAAACCTCGGGAGGGCGCGCCCACGGGCACGGTCGACCTTCGCATTCGGGGCCTGACCCGGTCAGGTCTCGCGCTCAGTTCGAAGCCGATTGATGTCGGCCTGAATGCGGCGCTGACCGCGGATCGCCTTGGCGCGCGCGCGGTCGTGGTGAGCGAGGGCAAGACGATCGGCCGGGCGCAGGCTCTGATCAGTCCCATGGGTTCCGGCGATCTGACTACCCGCCTGCGCACCGGAACGCTCTTTGCCCAGCTCCGCTACAATGGCACCGCCGACACGCTATGGCGGCTGACCGGCGTCGAGATCATCGACCTCAGCGGGCCGGCAGCGATCAGCGCCGATGTGCGCGGTACTCTCGACAATCCGCTGATTTCCGGTTCCCTCGCCAGCACCAATGCCACGATCGACAGCCCGGTGACCGGAATGCATCTGACTGGTGTGAAGGCGCAGGGCCATTTCAACGGATCG
The DNA here is from genome assembly GCA_023266635.1 of Sphingobium sp. Taxonomy (GTDB): domain Bacteria; phylum Pseudomonadota; class Alphaproteobacteria; order Sphingomonadales; family Sphingomonadaceae; genus Sphingobium. The sequence continues at coordinate 4,228 of JAHFPU010000056.1, read as the reverse complement.
CAGCTTGTGATTTCCAGCCTGTCCGGCACCGCGAAGGGTGGCGGCACCGTCACCGGCACCGGCCGTTTCGAATTCAGCGCGCAGGGCGTCGGTATCGACCTTGCCATGCAGGCGACTAACGCTGCCATGCTGGAGCGGGACGACATCGCCGCGACGGTTACAGGCCCCATCACCATCAAGTCGAACGGCAATGGCGGCACGATCGGCGGCGATCTCGACCTGATCCGCAGCCGCTTCACGATGGGTCGCGCCGCAGCCGTTGCCCAAATCCCGGAACTGCGCGTGATCGAGGTTGACCGGCGCGGTACCGAATTCGAACGCGAAGCGCCTGCAGCGCCGTGGAATCTCGACATCCATGCAAAAGCGCGCAATCGCTTGACCGTGACCGGCCTTGGCCTCGACAGCGAATGGCGCGCCGACCTGCAACTGGGCGGGACGGTCGTGAACCCGGCGATCAAGGGCACGGCGCAACTCGTGCGAGGCGGCTATGAATTCGCCGGCCGCCGCTTCGACTTGACGGAGGGGATGATCCGCTTCGACGGATCGACGCCGGTCAACCCGACGCTGGACATTGAGGCGCAGGCGAACGTCAACGACATCAGCGCCACGATAAAGGTGACCGGCACGGGCCTTGCGCCGCAGATCAACTTCACCAGCATCCCGGCTTTGCCGGAGGATGAATTGCTCTCGCGAATCCTGTTCGGCAGTTCGATCACGCAGCTTTCCGCGCCGGAAGCCCTGCAACTCGCCTCCGCCGTAGCCGCGCTGCAGGGCGGGGGTGGCGGCCTTGATCCCATCAACGCGGTGCGCAAGGCAACCGGCCTCGACCGGTTGCGCATCCTGCCTGCCGACCCGACGATCGGGCAGGGGACTGCCGTCGCCGCCGGCAAATATCTGACCCGCAAGACCTATGTCGAGTTGATCACCGACGGGCAGGGCTATTCCGCCACGCGCATCGAATATCAGGTCACGCGCTGGCTTTCCCTGCTCGCCAGCGTGTCCACCATTGGTCGGCAGAGCGCGAACGTGCGCGTCTCGAAGGATTATTGATATGGTCACCGCACGCCCGAAGCTGCGTATCGACACGACCGCCGCCATCAGTGTTGCCGACCTGTTCACCATCGGCATCGGCCCCTCCAGTTCGCATACCGTCGGGCCGATGCGCGCGGCCTTCATGTTCATGGAAAGCCTGCCGTCGCAGCCGGAACGCGTCTCCTGCGAACTGTTCGGTTCGCTTGCCCTGACCGGCCGGGGCCATGCGACCGACAAGGCGATCCTGCTCGGCCTGTCGGGCGAGCAGCCGGAAACCGTCGATCCGGATGGCGTCGATATTCTGGTGGACCGCATCCGCGCCTTCCATGCGCTGACCTATGGCGGCTGGACCGTGCCGTTCGAGGAAGAGCGCGATCTGCTGTTCCGCATGGGCGTGTTTCTGGACGAGCATAGCAACGGCATGCGCTTCACCGCGTGGCTGGCGGACGGTGCGGAAATCACACGCGACTATTTCTCCATCGGCGGCGGCGCGGTGCTGACCGGCGAGGCGATGGGCGGTGGTCCCATCGGCCACAATATCGTCCAGCCGCTGCCTTTTTCCTCTGCCGCCGAACTGCTGGCGCAGGGCGAGGAGACGGGCCTGTCCATCGCCACGCTGGTCCTGCGCAATGAGGCGGCATGGCGGTCGCGCGAAGATACCGAAGCGTTCCTCGACCGGGTGATCGACGCCATGACTGCCTCAATCGATCGCGGCCTGAAGCAGGAGGGCATATTGCCCGGTGGCCTGAAGGTCCGCCGCCGCGCCAAGGCGATCCATGCCCGCCTGCGCACGGGGCAGGAAGGGATGCAGCCCGCCGCCGTGTTTGAATGGGTCAGCCTGTTCGCGCTGGCGGTAAACGAGGAGAATGCAGCGGGCGGACGCGTCGTCACTGCCCCCACCAATGGCGCGGCGGGTGTCATCCCGGCAGTGCTGGCCTATTACCGCAAGTTTGTGCCCGGCGCGGATCGGGAAGGGGAGAAGGTCATCCTGCTCACCGCCGCAGCGATCGGTTTCCTCTACAAGAAGCGCGCGTCCATCTCCGCCGCCGAAATGGGTTGCCAGGGGGAGGTCGGCGTGGCCTGCTCGATGGCGGCGGCGGGCCTCGCGGCGGTGCTGGGCGGCACCAACCAGCAGGTCGAAAACGCCGCCGAGATCGGTATGGAGCATAATCTGGGCCTCACCTGCGATCCCATCGGCGGCCTCGTCCAGATCCCCTGTATCGAACGCAATACGATGGGCGCTGTGAAAGCGATCAACGCCGCCTATCTCGCGCTGCAGGGCGACGGACGCCATATCGTTAGCCTGGACGCAGTGATCGAGACCATGCGCCAGACCGGCGAGGACATGGCCAGCCGCTACAAAGAAACCAGCCTTGGCGGGTTGGCGGTGAACGTGGTGGAATGCTGAGCGCCTAAAATGGCTACCCGGCATCATCGCTGGGATTATTGTGGAAGGTAGCTCCGGGCGGCAGTCTACGACCGCCCCTCCCCCCTATCCCTCACCCAGACGGCAACGCATAGGCGATAACCTGGTCGCCGATCGGGGTTTCCATGAAGTGGTGGCCGCCGGTCATGATCACCACATATTGCTTGCCGTTCACCGCATAGGTCATTGGCGTCGCCTGGCCGCCGGCGGGCAGGACGTCGGACCAGACGACCTTGCCGGTCTTGAGGTCGATCGCCCGGATCAGGTCGTCGGTCGCCGCCGCGATGAAGACTAGGCCGCCTGCCGTCACCACCGCGCCGCCATTATTGGGCGTGCCGATATTTACCGGTAGCATCGAAGGGATGCCGAACGGCCCGTTCTTGCGCGCTGTGCCCAGCGGGCGGTCCCACACCGTCTTGCCGGTGCGGATGTCGATGGCGCGGATGCCGCCATAGGGGGGCTGCTTGCACAGCATGCCCGTGGCGGGCAGGCGCCAGCCGGCGTTGACGGAGATCGCATAGGGCGTGTGCACCTGTGGATCACCCGCGCCCTCGGCACCCTTGCCCATATTGCCGCCGCGCGCCTGTTCGCGTGAGGCCCAGCCCTTCTTGTTGGCCTCTGCGCGGGGGACCAGGCGGTTGTAATTGGGCATGTCATTATAGTTTGCGATGATCAGGCCGCGCGCCGGATCGACGGCGATTCCGCCCCAATCGGACCCGCCATTATAGCCGGGATATTCGACATAGCGCTTGTCTGCGCGTGGAGGGGTGAAGAAGCCGCGATAGTCCGCCTCCTTGAACTGGATGCGGCACGCCATCTGGTCGATCGGCGACATGCCCCACATGTCCCGCTCGGTCAGCTCCGGTTTGCGCAGCGTATGATAGAGCGAGATGAGTTGGGTTTTCGCCCGCTGCGCCGGTTCGACGCCGCCCGGAGGCGTATTGACCTTACCGATGGGGGCCAGCGGCTGGCCGGTGCGGCGATCAAGGACATAGATGTCCCCCTGCTTGGACGGCAGCAGGATGGCAGGCACCTTGCCCCTGGGCGTTGGGAAGTCAATCAGCGTCGCCTGGCTGCCGAAATCATAGTCCCATACGTCACGATAGACCGGCTGGAAGCTCCAGCGCGGCTTGCCGGTGGTGACGTCCAGCGCGACTACCGACGTGCCGTACTTGTTTTCCAGCGGGCGGCGCAGGCTGCTGTAATAGTCGGCGGCGGCATTGCCCAGCGGCAGGTAGACGAGGCCAAGCTGCTCGTCGCCTGATGCGGTCGTCCACATGTTTGGCGTGCCGCGCGTCCAGGTCTGGCCGGGCTGCAGCACCGTCTGGTTCGGGCGCATCATGTCCCAGCCCCATTTGATCTGGCCAGTAACGGCGTCATAGCCCTGGATTACGCCGGACGGCGCCCAGCGATCCTGCCCATCCAGCACCTGATGCCCGGTGACGATCACGCCGCGCACGATGGTTGGGGCGGAGGTGATGGAGACCATGCCGGGATAGGCGTCGCCCATGCCCTCCGTGATCGACACCTGCCCATTGCGCCCGAAGCCGGGGCACAGCTTGCCGGTGCGCGCATCGACGGCGATCAAGCGGGCATCCAGCGTGCCCTCTATGATGCGGGTGGCGCAGGGGTCGGTGGCGACGGCGTTGGGGACGGCATAATAGCTGACCCCGCGGCAGGCCGCAGTGTAGGGGATGGACTTGTCCGGCACCTTGGGATCATAGCGCCACTTCGTCTTGCCCGTCGCCGGGTCGAGCGCGATCATGATAT
>JAHFPU010000055.1:15846-17037 GCA_023266635.1 Sphingobium sp. | reverse complement strand
CATCATAGCTCATGTAGGCGGCAAGCGTCCGACACTCAATCCACCCTCATCGCGCGATACGTCGGGACAGTACCAGTAGGCCGATGCCGAACAACGCCAGCAACCCGCCGCGCAACGCCCACGGCCGGGCATCGATCATGAAACTGCTCTGCGGCCAATGGACAAGGCCAAGACCCTGTCCGATCCACAGCAGTCCCATCAGCAGACATAGAATGCCCAATACCCGGAACAATCGCTGCAGTATCGCCATCATGCCATCCTCTCATCGCGATGGCATGATAGGCGTTATTTTCCGGCTTTCAGCATCTTTTCGATATCCAGGATTTTGGGCACCGATTGGACGGCCGCGCGCAGTTTCGCATAGCGCGGATCGAAACAGCCGGAATAGAAATTCAGAGTCGTCTTATCCTGCCCGGCGCGTGTCCATATGATCGTATAGCCCGGCATGTCCGTAGCGGCCCGCTCGCAATTCTCCCCTTGCGCAATCCGCTTTTCCTTACCGGTCAGCGGCCGGAACAGCGCGAACGCGTCACGAAGCCGTCTGTACTGGAGCGGCGTCACGACAAAGCGGGTCTCGCCCGGCACGGCGGTATTCTTCTGCGGAATCAGCACGCCCGATCCCTTGGGATCCACGGTTACGCTGTAGACCGGGCAGACGCCAAAGCACGGACCTGCGGAAAAGCGGATGGTATCGGCCTTCGCAACGGGCTTGTCTGCGCCAGAAGACGTGGCGCACCCCGCCAGAACCGCCATCGCCAAACCCGCTGCTGCTGTCCGTATCATCATGCTCTCCTGCTCCGCCGACCTTATCCAGCCGTTGCGCTGTATCCAGCCTTAACCTGCCCGGCCGCCTTTTTATCACGCTCCACTGGCAAGACGCCACCGACGGCGCTAAGCCCCCGCCAGTTTAACTGGAGTAAAGACATTATGCGCCCATCCGGCCGCACCCCCGATCAAATGCGCACCATCGCCATGGAGCCCGCCTTCACCGTCCATGCTGAGGGCAGCTGCCTCGTCAGCTTCGGCCAGACGCGCGTGCTCGTCACCGCCTCCGTCGAGGAGCGCGTACCGCCCTTCATGCGCGGCAAGGGCGAAGGCTGGGTGACAGCGGAATATGGCATGCTCCCGCGCGCCACCCATACGCGCGGCCAGCGCGAGGCGGCAAAGGGCAAGCAGTCCGGCCGCACCCAG
>JAHFPU010000055.1:0-15836 GCA_023266635.1 Sphingobium sp. | reverse complement strand
GCGCCAGATCACGCTCGATTGCGACGTCATCCAGGCCGATGGCGGCACCCGCACCGCCGCCATTTCGGGCGCATGGGTCGCGCTGCGCATCGCCGTCGACAAGCTGCTCGCCGCCGGCCTCATCAAGGAAGACCCGATCCTGCAGAAGGTCGCCGCGATCAGCTGCGGCATCTACAAGGGCACGCCAGTCCTCGACCTCGACTATGACGAGGATAGCAATGCCGAGGCGGACGCCAACCTGATCCTGACCGGCGACGGCAAGTTCGCCGAAGTTCAGGCGACAGCGGAAGGCGCGACCTTCGACGAGGAGGAACTTCTGCGTCTGTTGCGGCTTGCCCGTATCGGCTGCGCACAGATTTTCGCAGCACAGGACAAGGCCACGGGACGATGACAGACAATGCCGGCAATGAGCAGGCGATCCGCAAGCTGAAACCCGGCAAGCTGGTCATCGCCAGTCACAATGCCGGCAAGGTTCGGGAAATACAGGCGCTGCTCGGTCCCTATGGGATCGAGCCGGTGTCCGCTGCGGCACTCGACCTACCCGAGCCGGAAGAGACAGGCACGACATTCGTCGCCAATGCGGAATTGAAGGCAATGCAGGCGGCCGATCTGTCCGGCCTGCCTGCCCTTGCTGACGATAGCGGTCTGTGCGTCGATGCGCTGCTAGGCGACCCCGGCATCTTCTCGGCACGGTGGGCGGGACCGGACAAGGATTTCAACCTCGCCATGCGCCTCGTCCATGACGCGGTCGAAGCAAAGGGTCCGGATGTCGGCCATGACGCCCATTTCATTTGCGCGCTCGCGCTCGCCTGGCCAGACGGTCATGTCGAAGTATTCGAAGGCCGGGTAGACGGCACGCTGGTCTGGCCGCCACGCGGCGGCAACGGCTTTGGCTATGACGCCATGTTCCAGCCCATCGGCCACGACATCAGCTTCGGCGAAATGGACCCTGAAGCCAAGCATGCGATGAGCCACCGCGCGGACGCTTTTGCAAAACTTGTCGCCGCCGCATTCTGACAAAAAACAATCACGATTGACTGTTTTATTCCCTCCTCCTAGCCTTCGGGCCAGGAGAGATGAAAAAGATGCGGGCATGGATTACCCATGGCTATGGCGACATGCGGCTTGAAAATGTGCCGACGCCAAAGCCGAAGCCGGGGTGGGTCCGCGTAAGGATCCTCGTCGCCCAACCCAGCATCACCGAAATCCTGCTGTATCAGGGCGAAAAGACCTATGGGCATGACATCATCGCCCGGCGACTGGCCGAAGGTCCTGCGCAGCTATTTGGTCATGAATTTTCCGGGCAAGTGGTCGAACTGGGAGAAGGCGTCACCAGCCTGACCATCGGCGATCGCGTAGCCGCGCGGGGATCGCATCCCGAAGGAATTGTCGGCTTCGATTATCCCGGAGCCTTTGCCGAAGAAGGTGTTTTCCCCGAAAGTCTGCTCGCAAAACTACCTCCCACCGTTGGCGATGAAGCCGGCGCAGCCATTCAGGCGCTTACCGATTGCGTGGCCGCTGCGCATGCCGCAGCCCCCACGCTCGATGACACCGCGGTGGTCATCGGCCTTGGCGCAATGGGCTTCGGGTGCCTTCAGGCCGTCCGGGCAGCGGGCGCAGGCCGAACCATTGCAATCGGTCGCCGGAAAGAAGCCCTCGATCTCGCCTTTAGGCTCGGCGCGGACGTCGTGGTCGACGCCCGCGCAGAGGACCCGGTTGCCGCCGTGCGCGAATTCACCGGCGGGCGCGGCGCGGACATCGTGTTCGAATGCGCCGGCGGACCGGTTTCGCGCGGCCTGGCCGGCAATGCGACCCTGGTGCAGGCGGCGCAGATGGCGCGCGATGAAGCGCGCGTGGTCGGCCTCGCCTTTGATGGCGACGCCGCCACACTGCCGTACAGCGCATTCCGGTTCCGCAGCATCCGCTTTTCCTTTCCCTCGGTCCTCACGCGCCCGCTGTTCGAGGCGACGGTGAGGTTGGCCGGGACCGGCCGCATACAGTTGGACCCTCTGATCGGCTGCACGCTGGATGGGTTGGAGGCGTTACCCGACGCCTTCGCCATGACAGCGGACAAGGCGCGTCACGGCCTCATAAATCCCGCCCAGATCCGCATAGCCAGACCACAGGAGACCTCATGAGCGACAAGAGCCAGGCCCGCCATCTCTTCCAGACCATCTATTACGGCCATGTGGATCAGGGTGACATGGACACGGCGGTCATGGCCTTCCACCCTGATGTCGAGTGGAGCCATGCCCAGGTCTGGGCGCATCATGGCTTTGCACGCGGCGAACCCACGCAACTTCACGGTCGCGATTCCGTACATGCGTTCCTTGCGGCGCGCGTGGCCGAATTGAAGGATGCGGGGATCACCCACCATGTGCGCGAGATGGTGATGGAAGGCGACAAGGGCGCGTTCATCGGCGCGGTGGAAGGCCCCGGTCCGGACCGCGCCTTCATGGTCTGGTTCGAAGTGAAGGACAAGCTGGTCAGCCGCTATGTCCTCCGGCCGCTCTAGTCAGCCATATCCTTATTTCGAGCGGGAGCCGCCCTCGGTCGCGCTCTGCCCATAGACATTGCCCGGCGGCGAATAACGGCACACCAGATAATCGTCATCGTCATTGGATGCCACACCGCACCCGACGGCGGTCGTCGCACGCCAGATCACCTGCGTATAATGGCCAACATCATGCCAGTCGCCCGTCGTGCTGATATCCGGCAGCACAGAACGGGACTTGTAATAGCGTCGCTCGTTTACCCAGCTTGCGGCCATCTCGGCGTAGGTGAATCCACCCACCGACCCCATCCACAGATTCTCGCCTTGCGGTTTTGACCGCTGGCTCTTGTCGCTGTGCCTGAATGTCCGGGACCGGGCCAGAACGCGGGCATAGGCCTCTGCCACGTCAGCCAGATCGGCATTCCACACCAGCGGAGCCACACCTACGGTGGCCCTCGCACGGTTATGTGCGGCCAGCATATGATAGCGTAGCAACGCATCGCCTCTTGGCTGCGGCTTGTCCGGATTATACCAACGGTCCTGCACATTGCGCTGCCGCTCCGTCTGCGCCGTCGCCGGAATGGCGGTCAGCAGCAAGATCAGTGGCCAACGCCGCGCAATGCGCCTAAGGAACCCGCCCGTCATGGCCGTAGCTCCTATCCTCACGCAGATGAACCCGGGCCGAACCGACGAGCCTTTAGCGCTCTATATTCATTGGCCTTTCTGCATCTCCAAATGCCCCTATTGCGACTTTAACAGCCATGTGCGCGATAGCGTAGATCAGGTGGCATGGCAGCAGGCGCTGCTCGCGGACCTAGCGCATGAGGCGACGCTGACGGCGGACCGGCCCTTGTCGTCTATATTCTTCGGCGGCGGCACGCCTTCCCTGATGCCGCCCGAAACCGCAGCCGCGCTGATCGCCGCCGCCGAACGGCATTGGGGTTTCACACCGGACATCGAAATCACGCTGGAGGCCAATCCGAGTTCAGTAGAGGCAGCACGTTTCGCCGATCTCGCTACAGCCGGCGTCAACCGCGTCTCGCTTGGCCTTCAAGCTCTAGACAATAATGCCCTGCGATTCCTGGGCCGCGCGCATGACGTTGATGAGGCGCTCGCTGCTCTAGACACGGCCCAGCGCAATTTCGCCCGCGTCACCTTCGATCTAATCTACGCCCGCCCGGGGCAGAGCGAAGCCGACTGGGAAGCCGAACTCGCCCGCGCGCTGTCGTTCGGCACAGGCCATCTCTCACTCTATCAACTTACCATAGAGCCGGGCACCCGTTTCGAGACCATGGTTCGCCGTCACGAATTCACGCCCGCCGACCCCGACCACGCCGCCACCCTGTTCGAGATGACGCAGGCGATGACCAATACCGCTGGCCTTCCGGCCTATGAGATCAGCAACCATGCCCGGCCAGGGGAGGAAAGCCGCCACAATCTCACCTATTGGCGCTATGGCGATTATGCAGGCATCGGCCCCGGCGCCCATGGCCGCCGCGCTGCGACGGCGACGCTGCGCCACCGTAAGCCGGAAAACTGGATGGACGCCATCAACCGCAACGGTCACGGCCTGAAGGCGGAGGACGCTCTTTCCCCGTCCGATCGCGCGACCGAAGCACTGCTGATGGGCCTGCGTCTGCGCGAAGGCGTCGATCTGGACAGGATCAGCGGGATGACCGGTATCGCCAGAACCAACCTTGTCGATTCAGACGCGATTACGCGCTTGAGCGCACTCGGCTTTCTGACTGTCGACGATGCCCGCCTCTCTGTCACACTATCCGGGATGCTCCTGCTCGACGCGATCCTGCCGGAAATCGTTACGGCTACAGGTGCATGAAATCCCGGCTGTAGCTTTGCATATGCGCGCCGCCATCGACGTACAGCACCTGCCCCGTCACCGCCGTTGCGCCCGCCAGATAAAGCACCGCTTCGGCGATCTGCTCGGAAACCGGCAGCCGATGTAGCGGCATGGCTTCTGCCAGGTCCCGCATCTGGTCATCAGAATAGTCCGGTGTCGCAATCGTCAAACCAGGCGCGACCGCATTGACGCGTATCTGCGGCGCCAGTTCGCGCGCGGCAACTTGCGTGAGGCCCGCGAGCGCCATTTTCGACAGCGTATAGGATAGCTGATCCCCATGCGGCTGCGCGATCCGCTGATCGAGGATATTTACGATGCAACGATCGGTTGGTCCGGCAGGCACCAGTGAGAAAGCCTTGGTCAGCAGCGTCGGCGCCGCGCAGTTCACGGCAAAATGCTGCATCAGGTCATCGGGCGTAACACTGTCCAACCGGTCCTGCCCAAACATCGCAGCGCTGTTCACCAACAGGTCGGGCGGGCGACCGAAGGCTGCGGCGACATTGGCGACCAGTTCGTCGGCCGCCTCCAGATTGGTAAAATCAGCGACAAAGCCCTGCCACGCCGTCCCATGCTCTTCGAACAGTTGCGCCATACCGCCGTCGAGCAAAGTGTCATGGCTGCCATGAATCGCAAGGATGTAACCGGCCTTTGCCAGCGCGCCGGCAATGATCCCGCCCAGCCGCCTATGCCCGCCCGTGATCAGCGCCAGCCGCTTGCCGGAAACCGGCAAGGCAGCCGTCATCTCCGGCGCAAGCGGCGCTGGCGCACGCAGCGGACGGTAGGAGCCCCCCTTTTCGCTCATAGAATTGGACTCACACGCCCATCAGCTTGAGAACTTCCTTGCGGCTCTTCTCATCGTCCCTGAACACACCCATCATTCGGCTGGTTTTCATGATGACGCCCGGGGTACGAACGCCCCGCCCCGTCATGCAACCATGGGTCGCCTCGATCACCACGGCGACACCTTGTGGCTTGAGATTTTCCCAGATGCAATCGGCGACCTCTGCCGTCAGCCTCTCCTGAACCTGCAACCGCTGCGCAAAGGCGTGAAGCACGCGTGCCAGCTTGGATATACCGACGACGTAATCGCCCGGCAGATACGCGATATGCGCGTGGCCTGTGATCGGCGCCATATGATGCTCGCAATGCGACTGGAACGGGATATCCTTTAGCAGGACGATCTCGTCATAACCGCCCACCTCATGAAAGATCCGCGACAGATGATAGGCCGGGTCTTCGTCATAACCCCGGCAATATTCCTTCCATGCGCGCGCGACGCGCTTGGGCGTATCGATCAGTCCTTCGCGCTCGGGGTCGTCTCCCGACCAGCGGATCAACGTGCGGATCGCATCAGCGACGTCGTCGGGCACTGCTATCTTTGCTGGCGCCGGATCACTCAAAGCCTCGTCCTCTCGATTGCCGTGTTGCGGCCCATATGGGGCGCAAGGCCGATGAAAGCGAGTCCCTCATTCAGGGCAGTTTCCCCGTCGCATCGAACGAAAACCTTAAGGATACCGCGGGCGCAAGGCCTCCACTGCTGTCGCCGTTGCCAACGCCGAAAGCAGCGCGGGCGATAGAGGCCGATCCCGTCACCTTACGCTTAAGTCCTGCCCCGCTCAGCGTGAATCGGATGGTTTGAGGTTTGGAAACGCCTTTCAAAGTCAACGTGCCCTTTGCCCGATAGCTGTTCGTTCCCAGCTTCTCGGCGCCGTTAGCAACGAATTTCGCCTTGGGGTGAGCCGCGATCGCCAGAAACTCATCCCCGGCCAGCATGCCGTCCTGCGTCGGATCTCCGACGCTAACGCTTGCCAGATCGATATCCACCGCAATGGTGGCCGTCTCGGGATGGTCCGGGTCCATCACGATGTTAGCGGTCCAGCGCGAAAAGCCGCCGGAAATCGTATCGCTGTAGTTGGGAACGGAGAAACCGATCTTGCCGCCCGGCTGCACTGTCCAAACCGGCGGCGGGCCGACAGGAGCTTCCTCCTTAGCCTCGGCTACATTATCCGCTGACGCTGCCGCATTTTCGGCTGCGGAAACATCCTCTTGAGCCACAATGGTATTGTCAGGTTCAACCGAATTCTCCGCAGATACGGGAGCAGCGGGAGCTTCGACCGCCTTGGGCAATACTGCTTTCCCCAAGAACAGGCCCACGGGGATCGCCGCGATCAGCAGCAACATGAGGCCGAGCGACCGCGCCGGCACCATCCGATAGATCAGGCCATCGCGCATCAGCACATGATGCCGCAGCGCCCCGGCGACATGCAGCAGCAACAGCGCCATGCCGATCCATGCGATCAGGCCATGGGCGTTTTCCGCCACCTGATGAACAGCCATTGGCAAAGGCAGATGCGGCAAAGGTATCGTCCCGAATATCAGCGTCGGCACCTTGACCTTCGCCGTCGAAACCAGCGCCCAGCCGGTCAGCGGCCCGCCCAGCATGAAGACATAAAGGCCGGCATGCACCCCCTTTGCCAGTGCGCCGGTCAGCCCCCCTTCCATTGGCGCCGGGCGGGGCTTCCAGTACCGCACAACGATGCGGACGAGCGTAAGCACCAGGATCGTGATGCCGACCGACTTGTGCAGTTGGAACGCGGCAAAGCCATGAGCGCCCACGCCGTGGAGGCCCCAGCCTAGCGATATCTGGAACGCCAGTAACGCCGCGATGGTCCAGTGAAGGAAAATGGCGATCCGGCTATAGCGTTGCATGCTGCTGTACCCCTTGGTCTTCATGCGAATCTAGCGGCGGCCCCAGGCGCTGACCAGCCTGCGCCTGCGAAACACAGCGTTCACAGCACAGGACGGAAAAAAATTTCTTCGCTCGCCGTCTCGAAAATGTCGTTACGGCAAAGCCTACCCACCGCCCGGCGAACGCGGAGAGGTCTACACCAAGGCTCGCACGCCCTCTTGCACTTTCCTGCCGCCCGCGCACATTGGCTGCAGACGCGCTGGCTTTCCACGGCGCCGATTGGAGAGACAGGCCATGGAAGCCTTCATCTACGACGCCGTCCGCACCCCTCGTGGGCGTGGCAAGAAGGATGGCTCGCTGCACGACATCACCCCCATTCAACTCGCCACTCAAATGCTTGAGGCCGTGCGCGACCGCACCGCCATAAACACGGCTGACGTCGATGACGTGATCCTGGGATGCGTGACCCCCGTTGGTGAACAGGGCGCAGTGATCGGACGCGCAGCGGTGCTGAACGCCGATTATGCGGAAACGACCGCCGGCATGCAGATCAACCGTTTCTGCGCGTCCGGGTTAGAAGCGGTCAATTTGGCTGCCGCAAAGGTGATCTCAGGCGAGGCGGATTTCGCCATCGGCGGCGGCGTGGAATCCATGAGCCGCGTGCCGATGGGGTCAGATGGCGGCGCGCTCGCCATGGACCCCGCCGTTAATTGGAAGACCTATTTCGCGCCCCAAGGCATTGGCGCTGACCTGATCGCCACCAAATTCGGCTTCTCCCGCACAGATGTCGACGCCTATGCCGTCGAAAGTCAGAAGCGCGCCGCGCATGCATGGGGCGAGGGCCGCTTCGCCCGATCGGTCGTGCCGGTCAAGGATGTCATCGGCCTCATCGCGCTCGACCATGACGAGCATATGCGCCCCGATGCCGATATGCAGTCGCTTGGTGCCCTCAAACCCGCCTTTACGGGCATAGGTGAGGACATGCCGGGCTTCGACGCCGTCGCCTTACTCAAATACCCCGAAATCGAACGTATCAATCATGTGCATCACGCCGGTAACAGTTCCGGCATCGTCGATGGCGCCGCCGCCATCCTGATCGGCAACAAGGCCATGGGCGAGAAATATGGCTTGAAGCCCCGCGCTCGCATCAAGGCCATGGCCTCGATTGGTTCGGAACCGACCATCATGCTTACCGGTCCGGAATTCGTGGCGGGAAAACTGCTCAAGAAATCCGGCATGGCGAAGACCGACATTGACCTGTGGGAGCTGAACGAAGCCTTCGCCGCCGTGGTTTTGCGCTACATGCAGGCGCTCGACCTCGACCATGCCGACGTCAATGTGAACGGCGGCGCGATCGCCATGGGCCATCCGCTCGGCGCGACCGGCGCGATGATCCTGGGCATCGCGCTTGAGGAACTGGAACGCAGCGGAAAAGGCACGGCGCTCGTCAACCTGTGCATCGGCGCGGGCATGGGCACCGGCGCGATCATCGAGAGGGTTTGAACCATGACCACCATCCAGTTCGAAACCGATGCTGACGGCATCGCCACCCTCACCATCGACGTGCCCGGCCAGTCGATGAACGTCATCGGCGCAGAATTTATTGCCGACCTGTCCGCCGCGATCGACCGGATCACCGGAGAAGAGGCGATCAAGGGCGCGGTCATTCGCTCCGGCAAGGATAGCGGCTTCATGGGCGGCATGGATCTCAAGGCCCTGCCCGCCATGCTGGCCCCCGGCCCTGACGGTAAGGCCGATATGGCCTCCATCTTCGACAAGGTGTTCGTGCTGAACGCCCTGTTCCGCCGCCTGGAAACCCGCGGCAAGCCTATTGCCTGCGCCATAGAAGGCACCTGCATTGGCGGCGGCTTCGAACTGGCGCTCGCCTGCCATTACCGTGTCGTCGGTGACAGCAGCAAGACGCAGCTTGGCCTACCGGAGATCATGATCGGACTGTTCCCCGGCGGCGGCGGCAGCCAACGCCTGCCGCGCATCACTGGCGTACAGACGGCCCTGATCTACATGCTTCAAGGCAAGCTATTCCGTCCGGCCGAAGCGGCGATGCTCAAGGTCGTCGACGCCGTCGTCCCGCAAGGCTCCGCGACGGACGCGGCCAAGGCATGGGTAAAGGCCAATCCGGATTCCAGTATCCAGCCGTGGGACCGGAAGGATTTCAAATTTCCTGGCGGCGCGGGCGGCTTCAACCCGGCCTTTATCCAGACCTTCATCGGCGCTGTGCCGATGACCATGAAGCAGACCCAGCGCACCATGAACGCGCCGATTGCCCTGCTGTCGGCTGTGTATGAAGGCGCGCAGCTTCCCTTCGACCGCGCCATCCGGATCGAGAGCAAATATTTCGCCAAGGTCGTATCCCACCCGCAGGCGCGCAACATGATCCGCACCCTGTTCGTCAACAAGCAGGCCGCGGAACGCGGCGCGCGGCGGCCGAAGGGAGAACCCAAGGCCCCGACAACCAAGCTCGCCATGCTGGGCGCCGGAATGATGGGCGCGGGTATCGCCACCGTCTCCGCGCAGGCCGGGATCGACGTGGTCCTGCTGGATCGCGACATGGCCTCCGCCGAAAAAGGCAAGGCGCATGCGGAAAGCGTCCTGTCCAAGCGCCTCGGCAAGGGCATGACCCCGGAGAAGCTGGCAGCCACCCTCGCCCGCATTACTCCCACGACGGACTTTGCCGATCTGGCCGGCGCGGATTTCGTGATCGAGGCCGTGTTCGAGGATCGGGCAATCAAGGCGGAAGCCACGCAGAAGACGGAAGCCGTGCTGGGGGCGGACACCATCTTCGGTTCCAACACCTCCACCCTGCCCATAACCGGCCTCGCTCAGGCTTGGTCGAAGGCCGAGAATTTCATCGGCGTCCATTTTTTCTCGCCGGTCGAGAAAATGCCGCTCGTGGAAATCATCGTTGGTGAGAAGACTGGACCGGAAGCCATTGCCAAGGCCCTGGATTTCGTCGCCCAGATCAAGAAGACGCCGATCGTCGTGCATGACAGCCGCGGCTTCTACACATCGCGCTGTTTCGGCACTTATGTGCAGGAGGGCGCTGAACTGGTCGCCGAAGGTGTAACCCCTGCCCTTATCGAAAATGCCGGAAAGCAGCTTGGTATGCCCGTGGGTCCGCTCGCCGTGTCGGACGAAGTCTCGATCGAGCTCGGCTACAAGGTCATGAAAGCGGCCAAGGCCGACCTTGGCGACGCCTATAAGCATCAGGCGTCCGACGACGTCATGGCGAAGATGGTCGAACTCGGCCGCCTCGGCCGCAAGAACGGTAAAGGCTATTACGACTATCCCGAGGACGGCAAGAAACTGCTCTGGCCGGGCCTGACTGGCGAGTTTCCGCCTGCCGCCACGCAGCCATCCGTCGATGACGTGCGCGAGCGCCTGCTCTACCGCCAGCTTATCGAATGCGCGCGCTGCTTTGAAGAAGGCGTGCTTGCAACACCCGAAGATGGAGATGTCGGCGCGGTGTTCGGGTGGGGTTTTGCACCATCCACCGGCGGCCCGTTTAGCCATATGGATACGGTCGGCATCACCCATATCGTGAAGACTCTCGACCGTCTGGCGCAAACTCATGGCGACCGCTTCGCACCGACGCAGCAATTGCGCGACATGGCGGCGCGGGGTGTCCTATTTTATGACGAGGCGGTGCAAAAGGCCGCCTGAAGGCATCTCGTTCCTTGCCAATCCATGCTGCGCTGCACTATCGCAGCGCAATCAAGGAGTTGGATACGGATGGGCAACAAACCGACAGTGTTGGTGACCGGCGGCGCGGGTTACATTGGCAGCCACGCCGTTCTCGCTCTGCGCGATGCTGGCTGGCCGGTTGTGGTCATAGACAATCTGGTCACTGGCTTCCGCTGGGCCGTTCCTGACGATGTTCCCTTTGCGGAGGGCGACATTGCCGATCAATCCTTTGTCGAAAGCCTGCTGCGCGACCATGAGGTCGGCGCGATCATGCACTTCGCCGGATCGGTCGTGGTGCCGGAATCCGTGTCCGACCCTCTCAAATATTATCACAACAATACGGTGCGCAGTCGCGCACTGATCGAAAGCGCCGTCCGCTGCGGCGTACCCCATTTCATCTTCTCCTCCACAGCCGCAACCTACGGCATTCCCGAAGAAAGCCCGGTCCGGGAAGATACGCCGAAACAGCCGATCAATCCTTATGGCATGTCGAAGCTGATGACGGAGATCATGCTCGCGGATGTCGCCAACGCGCACCCCATCAATTATTGCGCGCTCCGCTATTTCAACGTCGCCGGGGCCGATCCGCAAGGTCGTTCAGGCCAGTCGACCGCTGGCGCCACCCACCTTATCAAGGTTGCGGTGGAGGCCGCCCTTGGCAAGCGGGGCCATGTCTCGGTCTTCGGCACTGACTATGACACGCCGGACGGTACGGGCGTGCGCGATTATATCCACGTTTCGGACCTTGCCGCTGCGCATGTGCTGGCACTCGAAGCGCTGATCGCCGACCCCGCGAAGAATCACACGCTCAACTGCGGTTACGGCAAGGGCTTTTCCGTGCTCGAAGTCCTGGACGCGGTGGACCGGGTCACCAACCTGACCATCGAGAGAAAGCTGGAGGCGCGCCGCCCCGGCGATCCTGACGCCCTGATTTCCGACAATCGCGCAATCATGGCCCGCTTCCCCTGGAAGCCACAGCATGCCGATCTCGATACGATTGTTGCACATGCCGTGTCCTGGGAACGCAAGCTCGGCGAGATCCGTGGCGAATGAGTCTTGAGTCCGTCCGGGCCTTTCTCGCGGAAACAGCACCCGACCTGAAGATCATTGACCAGACCGCGAGTACGGCCACCGTCGCTGAGGCCGCCCTGGCGCTTGGCGTGGAACCCGCCCGCATCGCGAAAACGTTATCGGTGAAAGTAGGCGACCGGGTTGTGCTGATCGTGGCGAGGGGCGACGCCCGCCTCGACAATCGCAAGACCCGCGACGCGCTTGGCGGCAAGCCGCGCATGCTGGATGCCGAGACGGTGATGGAACTCACCGGCCATATGGTCGGCGGCGTCTGCCCGTTCGGCTTGGCTACTCCATTACCCGTCTATTGCGACATATCGCTCCGCGACTTCACCACGGTATTTCCGGCGGCCGGATCGCGCACGGCTTCGGTGGAAATCACACCGGATCGTCTTGCGGCGATTACAGGCGCAGAGTGGGTCGATGTCTGCACGCCACCCGCCGCGTCAACGGATTAAGCAGGCGAAACCACATCGATCGCATTCGCCGCGACCCTGACCTTCACCGGCGTGGTCGCCAGCACCTCTCCATCGATCGAAATCCGGTGATGCGGCCGGGTGTCCAGAAGCAATTCCTTGCCACGAAAATCCTCCGTATGCGCGTCGCGTGACCGCAACCGGAAGAATTTGGCGTACCAGTCGAGGATAAGCTTGATGAGACTGCGGCCAGTCACCGCCTGAATGATGATGTCCCCGCTGTCGACGTCCGTATTCTCGGTCAGTTCAACGCCGCCGTGAAAACGCCCATTGAGCACGCGCACCTCGGTCGCCCACATGCGCTTTGGTCCGCTACCGTCGTCGATGATCAGCCGGAACGGACGAAGCGCAAAGAAGCAGCGCACTGCCCAGGCGAGGTAGCCGATCCGGCCGAGATATTTTTTCAGATTATGCGGCACCGTCTCACCGATCATCGGCGACAGACCGATCGAGGCGGCATTCACGAAATAGTCGTCGTCGATCATGCCCAGATCGATCCTGCGCCGCTGCCCATGCGCAATCGCATCTATGGCGCCGTCAAGGTCGAGCGGAATATCGAGCGTTCGGGCGAAGCTGTTTGCTGTCCCCAGCGGCAGGACGGCAAAAACGCAGTCGCTCCCGACAAACTCGTCGACAGTGCCGGACATCGACCCGTCGCCGCCGCCAATGATGATCATCGGCGCGCCGCTCTTGACTGCACCCCGCACAATGCCCGCCAATGTTTCGGGATCGCGCACGCCATGCGCCGCTAGCAGTTCGATTCCGGCCGACTTCAGCTTGGCCTTTGCCTCCTCGAACAGCTTTTGTCCTTTTCGCGAATGCGCGTTGACGATCAGGATGGCCTGTTTGGGAACGGATTTCGTTATCATGCCGCAACAACGCGCCGAACAGCTACTGGGTCCATGATGGAAACAAGAATGGCGACCGCTCGTTCTGATCCCATATGGCCCGCATCGCACATCTCTCCGACATCCATTTCGGCGCCCATGATCCCAAGGTCGTAAGCGCTACGGAAGCTTGGTTGGAAGAGCACCAACCCGACCTCGTCATCATCAGCGGCGACTTCACACAAAGGGCGAAAGTCGACCAGTTCCGCGAAGCCTCCGCCTATCTCAACCGCCTGCGCGCCGCCGGCTTCCGGACACTGGCCGTGCCAGGCAATCATGATGTCCCACTCTACGATGTCACGCGCCGCTTCACGGCGCCGCTGCGCCGTTACAAGCGCTATATTGATAGCGATCTTTGTCCATGGTTTGAGAATGAAGAGGTTGCCGTCCTTGGCATCAACACGGCCCGGTCGCTGACCATCAAGGACGGGCGCATCAATCGGGAGCAGATGGATCTGATCCATCGCCGCTTTGAAGCAGTCGCCGCCAATAAGACCCGCATCCTCGTTACGCACCATCCGCTTTTCGCGATGCCGATCGGCGAAGGGAGTGAGTTGAGCGAAGCTGTAGGACGTCATGATGACGCCATCCGCGCCGTATGCGAAGCCGGCGTTCATATTGCGCTCGCGGGACATTTTCACCGCACTTATGCCGAGGCTGCGCGTAAAATGGTGGAAAATGCCGGTTCAGCGCTCGTGATTCAGGCCGGCACAGCCACCTCCACGCGCTTCCGCAACAATGAACTGCAAAGTTTCAACTGGCTCCATGTAAACCGCAATAACGATCTGGAGCTTCAGGTCATCGCTTGGGACGGGCAGCGGTTCACCCGTGGCAACCATGTCCGCTACATGTTTGAACAGGATAACTGGAACGCTCGCCCATTGATGGACGCTGCCAGTACCTGACCTTGATTATGCCGCGGAACTCAGAGAGGTCTTTGCGCCCGCATGCCGCAAACGGTCTTCCCGCATCTGCCAAATCCCTTCCCACCAGCAGGGTTCTTCGCGCGCGGGAAGATGGGCGATTTCCGGACCCAAACGGGGCCTGGCGCGCCACCTGCCCTTTTCGAACACGAACAGCCAGATCGGATCGCAATTGATCGGTATCTGCTGGAAACAGGATATTCCGTCCTTGTCGCGCTTGACGAGTTGTCCCGGCATATTGCGCTTGCTGCCATCTGGCCAAAGAACCGAAACCGCCATGCGCCATCTCCAAACCGGCGCAGTTTTCTGTCGCCCGATCCATAAACGCCCGGTCGATATTTCGGTTCAATTCAAGTACGATAGCGAAACATTTTTTAACGAAAGGCTCACGAAAAATTGAGCTGCTCCAGAGAACTAAATCCGCTCTCAGGCGTCTCACATCCGGCCCCTTTTGCGAGGACTGGACATGTCTGAACCGACCCCGCCTTTATCTGCCCTGGCAGCGAAGCTGAACGATCTGGATTTGATAGAAGCGTGGCTCCTCATTCCCGCGGATACCGATCGCTCACCTTTCGAGGACGCCATCGCCGCAGAACTTTCCATGCGATACACGAAACTGGACGGACGGGAGCAACAGCCCATGCAAATGGATAGCGCCAGACCACGGCTATATGCCGGGTGGTGACCGGCCTGCGTCTTCGGCGGTCCTATGAGGCTGACCCGCTTTACCCGTCGCTACTGACTGGCGTGGCGCGACAGGTGACCGTCGACTTGGTCACGCCATCAAACCCGCCATCGCGCAATAGGATGGCGGTATCGCGGCAGGTCTTGCCGCCTTCTGGATAGGGAAGTCCGGCCACGACTATACCTTGATAGGGACCCTCAGCCCAGTCCTGCGCTTCTCCCGTCTGAAACGCCGCATCAACCGCGCGACGGACGGCGGGAAATTTGTCGAAGTTGCGTGGGTTCTGCATATCCGCTTCTCCGCCCACAGTCTCGGCCAGCGCAGCCTTTTGCGACGACGCAGCAGCGGGACGCGATGGCGCAATGTCTTCAAGCGCTGCTACCGCCTTGGGCGCCTCGGGAACGACCACGTCGATGATCGGCGTGACAAAGCGTGGGCGCTGCGCGGAGGCCTGAGCCGCAAAACCCCAGCTTAGCCAGCCGCCCAGCACCAGCGCAGCCGTTGCCCACATCATCAGCGCGCGCGATCGCGGCGGGGTCCCACCAACAGCGCCGATATAGCGCACCCGCGTTGTCGTCCCAGCCATCTTGAGCGGTCCCAGGGCAATCGACCATTGCGTGCTGCGATCATACCAGATGGCGGCGGGGCCATGGTCGGGCGTCAGGGCGATGGCGGTCATTGCATGCTCCGATAAACGATCGGCCGTCCGAATCACGGCGGGCGGCAATAGTGCCATTAACCATATGCTCCGCCCAGCCGATATAGTCGGCAATCGGACGGATGCGCCTTGCCGGGCGTCGGAGCGATCATAGGAAAAGTTGGTGCACCCAACTGGATTCGAACCAGTGGCCCCCAGATTAGGAATCTGATGCTCTATCCTGCTGAGCTATGGGTGCGCCGCCCGTTGCTCTAGGGCCGGGCTGGTTTCCGGTCAATTCTGGACATCGGGGGGGATGATCGGGAACGGAAGAGGAGCAACCTCAACGCCTTCCTCGATCAGCGCGCGCGCTTCGTCGGGCGCGACTTCGCCATGGACGCTTTTGTGGGCTTT
>JAHFPU010000234.1 GCA_023266635.1 Sphingobium sp. | reverse complement strand
ATCAGCCCGCTGTCGGACGACATGGCCGACTCGCTGGGCCTCGCCAAGAATCGCGGCGAATTCGTCCAGTCGGTTGAACCCAAGCAGGGCGCGGCCAATGCCGGGATCAAGGCGGGCGACGTGATCGTGAAGGTCAATAACCGCGAAGTCACGCCGGACGAAACCCTGTCCTACATCGTCGGCGGCCTGCCGATCGGGCAGAAGGTGCCGATCGAACTGATCCGCAGCGGCCAGCGCACCACCGTGACCGCCGTCGTCGGCCAGCGCCCGCCGGAGGAACAGCTCGCCAATTTCGGCGGCAGCGGCGATTCGGACGATGATTTCTCCGACAAGAGCCCGCAGGAAAGCGCCGCAGCGGCCCAGCAAGCGCTCGGCATCGCGGTCCAGCCGTTGACCCCGGCGATCGCCCGGCAGATCGGCGCGGCGGCGGATACGCGCGGTCTAGTCGTCAGCAGCGTAGACGCCTCCACCGATGCGGGCGCCAAGGGCCTGCAGCGCGGCGACGTGATCCTGTCGGCGAACAATCGGCCGGTCACGACCGAGGCGGAGTTCAATGCCGCCATCGCCCAGGTGAAGGCTTCAGGCCGCAATGCGGTTCTTCTCCAGGTGCAGCGTCGCGGGGGCCAGGCCGGCTTCATCGCCGTGCGCCTGCGCGACAAGTAAGACGAAAAAACCCTCTCCCCTTGTGGGAGAGGGTTGCGTAGACTTGGCTGCATGCAGCCTAGTCGAAGCTGGGTGAGGGGTAGGCGCTTCACCGAAGCGCGCAGGCCGAAGGCCCGCTCACCCTCATCCGACTCCGCCTAGTCGGCAAGGCTTCGTATCCTTCTTCCATCAAGGGAGAAGGTCTTGGATGTGGGGACCAGTATGAGCGACGCAGGCATTTTCATCGGGCTTGGTGAGACCAAGGATGGCGGCCAGCCGCAATATCTGAACCTGCGCCGCGCCAACCGCCACGGCCTGATCGCGGGCGCGACCGGCACCGGCAAGACCGTCACGCTGCAGGGCATCGCCGAAAGCTTCTCCGCGCAGGGCGTGCCCGTGTTCCTCGCCGATGTGAAGGGCGACCTGTCCGGCATTTCCATGGCCGGTTCCCCCACCGCCAAAAATGCCGACAAGCTGGTCGCCCGCGCCAAGGAAATCGGCGTCGAAAATTACAGCTATGCCGACAATCCCGCCATCTTCTGGGACCTGTATGGCGAGCAGGGCCATCCGATCCGCACCACGGTCAGCGAGATGGGGCCGCTGCTGCTCGCCCGCCTGATGGACCTTAACGAGACGCAGGAAGGCGTGCTCAACATCGCCTTCCGCTATGCGGACGAAGAAGGGCTGCTGCTGCTCGACCTGGGCGATCTCCAGTCGATGCTCGCCCATTGTTCGGAAAATGCCGACACGCTGTCCGCCAAATATGGCAACATCACCAAGGCCAGCGTCGGCACGATTCAGCGCCAGTTGCTGCAGCTCGACAGCCAGGGCGGCGGCCATTTCTTCGGCGAACCCGCGCTCGACATCCACGACTTCATGAAGGTCGATGAAAAGGGGCGTGGCTATGTCAACGTCCTTGCCGCCGACAAGCTGATGCAGAGTCCGAAACTCTATGCGACCTTCCTGCTCTGGCTGATCTCCGAGATGTTCGAGACCCTGCCGGAGGTCGGCGATCCGGACAAGCCGGTCCTCGTCTTCTTCTTCGACGAGGCGCATCTGCTGTTTGACGACGCACCCAAGGCGCTGCTCGACAAGATCCAGCAGGTCGTGCGGCTGATCCGCTCGAAGGGCGTCGGCGTTTATTTCATCACCCAGAATCCGATCGACATCCCTGAGGATGTTGCCGGGCAGCTCGGCAATCGCGTCCAGCATGCGCTGCGCGCCTTCACCCCCCGCGACCAGAAGGCGATCCAGGCCGCCGCCGATACCTTCCGCATCAACCCCGACCTCAACGTCGCGACCGCGATCACCGAATTGAAGGTCGGTGAGGCTCTGGTATCGCTGCTGCAGGAGGACGGCTCGCCCAGCATCGTCCAGCGCACCCTGATCGCCCCGCCCCGCTCCCGCGTCGGGCCGGTCGACGCCAAGGAGCGGGCGATCATCCAGTCGATCTCCCCGGTCGAGGGCAAGTACGACACTGCCGTGAACCGCGAATCGGCGCAGGAAATCCTCGCCGCGCGCGGCAATGCGGCCGCAGCGGCGGCCGAGGCGAGCAAGGCGCAGGTGGAGGCCGACAAAGCGGCCGCCGTGCAGGCGAAGCTGGAGGCCAAGCAGCAGGAAGCGGCGCTCAAGGAAAAGGCCCGTCAGGACGCCATTGCGGCGCGCGAGGCGGCCAAGCCCAGCGGCTTCGACAAGGCCATCCAGTCGGCCACCCGCGCCGCCGGGTCGTCCGTGGGCCGTCAGGTCGCAAACGAGCTTGGCAAAGCCGTCTTCGGGGGCTCCAGCAGGAGCAAATCCGGAGGCATCGCCGGCCAACTCGTGCGCGGTATTTTAGGCAGTCTTTTCAAATAAATAATGGGATTTCGGGGAAATCTTACTCCCCGTCCCTACCACGCACTTCGCCGGCAACATCAGGCGGCTGCAGGAACTCGCGCCACAGCATCACCAGCACCGCCATCGTCGCCGGCCCAACGAACAGCCCGAGTAGCCCCAGCGTCTCGACGCCGCCCAATATGCCGATCAGCACCCACAGGAACGGCAGGCGTGTGGCGCTGCCGATCAGGATCGGCCGCACGAAATGGTCGGCGATCCCGACGACGACCAGCCCGATCACCATCACAGCCACTGCGCCCCCGACCGCGCCCTTGCCGAGCAGCAACAACGCCGCGATCCCGAACATCAACGCCGCCCCGAACGGGATCATCGCTGCAATCGCCGTGGCCGTGCCCAGCAGCAACGGATGCGGCACGTCCAGCAGCACATAGACGAGCGCCATCGCCACGCCCTCGCCAATGCCAACCAGCACCAGCCCGTCGATCGTGCCGCGCACCGACCGCACCGCCTGCCGCCCGATCCGATCGCCGGCCGGACCGAAGATCAGCGCTCCCGCCCTGCGGCTCTGCGCAATGATCGCCGCCCGGTCCCGCAACAGAAAGAACAGCGCGATCAGCGTGAAGGCGAAGATCACGGAGCGGTGGACAAGGCTCGACCCGATCAGCCTGGTATGCGCGATCAGGCTCGCCCCGCTCAATTGCTCGAAGCGCAGCGACGCCGCCTCCGGCGTCGCCAGATTGGCCTGCCACCACTGCACCGCCGCCCGGCTTCCTGCGGGTAGGTGATAGAGCCATTGCGGCGCAGGCAGGCCATGCGTCCGCGCAGCGTTGATCCAAGCGCCCAGATCATAGGCCTCGCGCGCCGCCTGGGTAATGCCGATGCCGATCGGAATGACCACGAGCAGCGCGACGGCCAGCGTGACGGCCGCGGGCAGCAGGCTCGACCGTGCGCCGCCCGGCCAGCGCTCCTCGGCCTGCACATACAGCGGGTCGATCGCGATCGCGATAATCACCGCCCATAGCAGCGCAGGCACGAAGCCGGAGACGATCCACAGCCCGAACAGGATCAGCGTCGCCGTTAGCGCGATCCGCAACGGCGCAATGCCCTGAAGCGGCCCGCTCTTCGCCCTGCCCGTCATCGCCATGGTCTTCCCCGCTCTCGCCCGCGCAACTTCTGTACCGAAACGAGATAGCAAATGTTGCTTTCTAGCCAGCGCCGCTCCGATTACGCATAAGCGGATTTCTGACCTCGTCTATGCCGGATTCGTCATGCCCCTATCGTTTGTCACCCCATCGATGATCTCGCCTGACGGGTGCATGATTTGACGCGGTTCGCCGCGACTGCCGGGACGGGGCGGTTCTCATGATCGTGATCAATCCGATGTATTCGCTGGCGGGGCTTTTCGTCGGCATATTGGTCGGCCTGACGGGTGTCGGCGGCGGCTCGCTGATGACGCCGCTGTTGGTGTTGCTGTTCGGATTCCATCCTGCCGTGGCGGTCGGAACCGACCTGCTCTACGCATCGATGACCAAGACGGTGGGCAGCTTCGTCCATGGCTGGCAAGGCGCGGTCGACTGGCGCATCTTCCGACTGCTGGCCTATGGCAGCATGCCGGCGGCGCTGGTCATGCTGACGCTGCTATCCCATTGGGGCCGGCCGCCGGACACGGCAACCCATGTGATCGCAGTCGCGCTCGGCATCATGCTCATGCTCACCGGCACCGCCCTGCTGTTCCGACACCGGATCGTCAGTTGGTCCCGCGCGCACCTGAAAGAACGCAGCGAACGGCAGACCATGATCCTGACCGTCGTGCTTGGCGTGGTGATCGGCGCAGCCGTATCGTTGACGTCGGTAGGTGCTGGCGCGATCGGCGCGACGGTGCTGTTGATCCTCTATCCCCGGGTCCCCCTCAACAAGATCGTGGGAACGGATATCGCCCATGCCGTTCCGCTTACCCTGGTCAGCGGCATTGGACACTGGTTGATCGGCACGGTCGACATGTCACTGCTCGGCTCCCTGCTGATCGGCTCAATACCGGGCATCATCATCGGCAGCATGCTGGCGTCGCGCGTCCGGGAGAATCACCTTCGTCCCGTCCTCGCCATCGTGCTGATCGTTGTCGGCCTCAATCTGGTGATCTGACTGCCGGACGGCCTAAAAGAACGCCTCAGCCCTTCTTCACATATTTCCTGAACCAGCCCGTCGCCGCCTTCCACGCCGCAGCGGCGGCCTCCGGATTATAGCTGGGGCGGTAATCCGCCATGAACCCGTGGTCAGCGTCCGGATAGACGGTGATGACATCCCCCGCTTTGCCCACCGCCTTCAGCTTGTCGCGCATCGCCGCGACATCTTCCACCGTTATGCCCTTATCCTTGCCGCCATATTGGCCAAGCACCGGCGCGCGCAGGTCGCCCGCAATGTCGATGGGGCTCTTGGGCTGCAAGGGATTGGGTTCGCCCACAAGGCGTCCGTAGAACGCAACGCCTGAATCCAA
>JAHFPU010000054.1 GCA_023266635.1 Sphingobium sp. | reverse complement strand
TCTGGCGGAACGGTGCGACCTGCCCATCCTGCTCTATAATGTGCCGAGCCGGACGATCACCGACATCGGCGTGCCGGTGATGTTCCGCCTGGCCGAGGAGTTCCAGTCGATCGTGGGCGTGAAGGACGCGACCGGCAATCTGGGCCGCGTGACGGCGCAGCGCCTGGCCTGCGGCAAGGATTTCTGCCAGCTTTCGGGCAATGACGAGACGGCGCTCGGCTTTTCGGCGATGGGCGGGGTCGGCTGTATCTCTGTTACCGCCAATGTCGCGCCGCGCCTGTGCGCCGAGTTCCAGAAGGCCTGTGCTGCGGGCGACTGGGCCAAGGCGGTGGAATATCAGGACCGGCTCTATCCGCTGCATGACGCCCTGTTCAGCGATTCTTCACCCGGCCCTGTCAAATATGCGCTATCAAGGGTCCGGCCGGATTTCCCCAACGAGGTACGGTTGCCGATCACCTGGCCATCGGAATCGAGCAGGGCGGCAGTCGACAGGGCGCTGGAGATCGCGGGACTGGTATAATCGCTGGCCACCACCACATGATGATTTGAGATTTGTTTAGAATATGGCCCGCCCCCGTCCAGAAACCTTCGACAAGAAGAAGATCGTCGCCGAGAACCGGCGCGCGCGCTTTGAATATTTCATCGACGACACGTTCGAGGCGGGCATCGCCTTGCAGGGAACCGAAGTGAAAGCGCTGCGCGGCGGTGAGGGATCGATCGCAGAGAGCTACGCCGAGGTGAAGGGCAATCAGGTGTTCTTGGTGAACAGCAACATCCCCGAATATAGCCATGGCAATCGCGAGAATCATGAGCCGAAGCGGCCGCGCAAGCTGCTGCTGCACGAGCGCGAGATCACCAAGATGCACAGCGCCGTATCGCGTCAGGGGATGACGCTGGTGCCGCTGATGGTCTATTTCAACAGCAAGGGCAGGGCGAAGGTCGAACTCGCGCTGGCCAAGGGCAAGAAGACCCAGGACAAGCGGGAGACGATCAAGGAACGCGACTGGAAACGGGACCAGGCGCGCATCATGAAGGATCGTGGCTGACCATGAGCAATCGCATGACCCGCTGGTGGCACGCCAATGCGCCGACGCGGGAATCTCTCGAGCATAATCGTTTCCTGGCGCCGGTCGCGCACCGGGTGCTTGAGCCGTCGCTGTGGCGTTTCACACGCCGTTCCGTGCCGCGCGGCGTGGCGCTGGGCCTGTTCGTCGGAATCTTCCTGCTGATTCCGGGCCTGCAGATCGTCGGCGCGGCGATGCTGGCGCTGCCGTTCCGGGCGAACATCCCGGTCGCGGCGGCGATGACATTCCTCAGCAATCCGGCGACGACGCCGCTGATCCTGTGGGCGTCGGTCTATATCGGCAATATCACGCTGGGGCGAAGCGCCGACCTGTCCGCGCTGATGGCGCTGTTCCATGACGGGGCGAGCATCGGACGCTGGTGTGCCTGGCTGTTCTCCGAAGCTGCGCCGGCTTTGCTGTTCGGCCTGCTGATCATTTCCGCCGTGAGCGCCATCATCGGCTATTTCCTGTCGATCTGGTTCTGGCGCGCGCGGATGGGCCGCAAGTGGCATGCCCGCAAATTGAGGATTGGCAACCATGCCGAAACGGGCGCAATAGAGAAACCAGCGGCGGTCTGACCGCCCGAATTGTTTCTTTCGCTCTTTCTTCCAGGGGTATGCGGGCATGGCCGGGCAGGGCGCGGCATCACGCAAGGATGATATCATCGCACTGACGGCACAGCCGCCGGCCTGGGGGCAATTGCCGCTGGTCCTGCTGGCGGCGGCGGGATGCGCGGCGATCATCTGGTTTGCGGTTGGGCAGGCGGCGCTCGCGGCGGGCTTTGCCGCCACGCTGCTCGCGGTCAGTGTCTTCGCCTATGTCTTCACGCGCAATTTCCCCCAGCAGGCCGGCGCCGACAATGTCTCGCCCGACTGGACGATCGCCCGCGCCGCCGCAGACGCATCGGGCGTTGCCATCGCGATAACGGATCGTGCCGGACGGCTGGTCTGCGCCAGCGACCTTTATGGCGAATGGTTTCCCGGCTATCCCGCCCCGCCGCAGGTGCCGGTCGACGATGGCGATGTCGAACGGCTGACCGCCGCCGGGCGCGCAGGCTGGCGCGACGGCACGAGCCGGGTGGAGGGCATTGGCAAGGGCGCGTTGCGCGTGGACGCCGACATCTGCCGCACCGGCCGGTCCGACGATTATCTGCTGTGGCGCTTCACGCCGGTAAAACATGCGAGCATCCTGGACGACTTCAACCGCCTGCTGACCGGAGACGCGGGCTGGCAGCTTTCCGAGGCCGGCGTGATGGCCGCGATGATCGGCGGCGAGGGCCGGGTGCGCGCGGCGAACGGCGCTTTCCTGCTGCGCGCGGCCGGGCGGATCGACGCCAATATCGCCGGGCGCGACTTCGCTTCCTATCTGCGCGTCGATGGCAAGGGGCAGGTGTTCTTCGCGCGGGAGGAAAGGGGCGTCACGCCCGTCCGCTTGCTACAGGTGCCATTCAAGCCCGGTTCGGCCGAAGGGCCGCGCCTTATCCTGTTGATCGACGAGAAGCCGGGCGGCGGCGCGGCGTCGGGCGACGGCGCATCGGCGCTTTCCTATATCGAGACCCTGCTATCGCTCCTGCCTTTTGGCCTCGCCATGGCGGATCGCGACGGGCGGGTGCTGTTCCTCAACGATGCCTTTGCGCGGGCCGTCGGCGTGAAGCCGGGCGAGAAGCCCGCCTATCCCGGCGATATTGTCGTGCGCGAGGATCAGGCGGTGGTTGCCGATTCCGTGCGCCGCTATGCCGTGGGGCCGCAAATGTCCGGCGACATCGCCATCCGCATGCGCTCGCAACCCGACGAGCCGGTGGCGCTCAGCATGG
This sequence comes from Sphingobium sp., assembly GCA_023266635.1. Taxonomy (GTDB): domain Bacteria; phylum Pseudomonadota; class Alphaproteobacteria; order Sphingomonadales; family Sphingomonadaceae; genus Sphingobium. The sequence goes on along the minus strand of JAHFPU010000054.1, from coordinate 14,329 downwards.
CGGGCGTGCGCGGTCTGGGCGAGGCGGCCGTGCTGCTGAGCCTGAAGGACAATAGCGAGGAATCGAAGCTGAAGCGGCAGGTCGCGCAGGCGACGAAGATGCAGGCGATCGGCCAGCTTGCCGGCGGCGTCGCGCATGACTTCAACAATATCCTGACCGCGATCATCGGCCATTGCGACCTGATGCTGATGCGCCATACGCCGGGCGACAGCGATTATGACGACATCCAGCAGATCAAGTCGAACAGCAACCGCGCGGCGGGGCTGACGCGCCAGTTGCTCGCCTTCTCCCGCCAGCAGACGTTGCGGCCGCAGGTGCTGCAGCTTCCCGACATCGTCGCCGACGTGTCCAACCTGCTCAACCGGCTGTTGGGCGAGAATGTGAAGCTGGAGGTCAGCCATGGCCGTAGCCTGGGCGCGGTGCGCGCCGACCCGGGGCAGCTCGAGCAGGTGATCCTCAACCTGGCCGTCAATGCGCGCGACGCCATGCCGGGCGGCGGCATCGTCAACGTCCAGACCTATGCCGTGCCAGCCGCGCGTGTGCGGGAACTGCGCAGCGACATCCTGCCCGTCGGCGATTATACCGCCCTGCGCGTGTCGGACACCGGCCACGGCATTCCGCCCGACGTCATCTCGAAGATTTTCGAGCCCTTCTACACGACCAAGGAAGTGGGCAAGGGGACGGGCCTTGGCCTGTCGACCGTCTATGGCATCGTCAAGCAATCGGGCGGGTTCATCTTTGCGGAATCCGAGCCGGGCAGGGGCGCGAGCTTCGTCATCTACCTGCCCGTTCATGCGACGGTCGCGCCGGAAAAGGCGCCCGACAAGCCCCGCCTGACCGACAAGCGCGGCGACACGTGGGGCACCGGCACCATCCTGCTCGTCGAGGATGAGGATATGGTCCGCGCGGTGGCGGAGCGCGCGCTCAGCCGCCAGGGGTATAAGGTGCTGACCGCGTCCGATGGCGAGCAGGGGCTGGAGGTGCTCGCCCGCGCCGGAGAGACGATTGACCTGCTGATTTCCGACGTCGTCATGCCGAACATGGATGGCCCGACGATGGTCGGCCACGCCCGCAAGACGCATCCGGACTTGCCGGTGCTGTTCATGTCCGGCTACGCCGAGGAGCAACTGCGCAAATCGATCGACATCGCCAATGTCGCCTTCCTGCCCAAGCCCTTCTCGGTGAACCAACTGGCGGAGGCGGCGCGAGACACTATGACGGCGGGGGCTGTGATTTCCTGAAAATCAGTCGAGGTTTACGCGAAAGCGCTAGGAAATGCGCGCTTCATGGGTTAGCTCTCTACAACGCACAGGCGTGCAAAAGAGGCCTATGACCGCTAAGTCTATTCTCGTCGTTGAAGACGAAGCCATGATCGGGATGATGCTGGAGGATTTCCTCGACGCGCTCGGTTACCGCCTGCACGGTATTGCAGGAACCCTGGAAGAAGGGTGCGATCTGGCGCGCAGCGAGGCGTTCGACGCAGCGGTGCTGGATTGCAACCTGCGCGGCGAGAAGAGCTGGCCGATCGCGGAGATCCTTGCGGAGCGCGATATTCCGTTCGTGTTCGCGACCGGCGGTAGCGCCGACGATGTGCCCAGCGCCTTTGCCGACCGTATGACGCTGGCCAAGCCGTTCACCATGGGTTCGGTGGAACGGGTACTGGAAAAGCTGCTGGAAAACCCGGCATGATGGCGGCATAAAGGCTTGGCAAAACGGCCAATTAAACGGCCCGCCAAATAATTTTCGTTCTCCTATTGTTCTGATAGAACAAATCCGGTACATCGACTGTAGAACGCCACCGAGGGCGTGATCCGCTTGACAGGGGATAGTCCGATGACCGCTATGCTGAAACTGATCGACGCCGACAAGAAGACGGGGACAATGGATAAAAACGGACTGGACCGGCAAAAGGCGCTGGATGCGGCGCTTGCACAGATAGATCGCGCCTTCGGCAAGGGCTCGGCGATGAAGCTGGGCTCAAAGGAAACCATGCAGGTGGAGGCGATCTCGACCGGATCGCTCGGGCTCGACATCGCGCTTGGCGTCGGCGGTTTGCCGCGTGGCCGCGTGATCGAGATTTACGGGCCGGAAAGCTCGGGCAAGACCACGCTCGCCCTGCACGTCATCGCCGAGGCGCAGAAGAATGGCGGCACGGCGGCGTTCGTCGACGCTGAACATGCGCTCGACCCGGTCTATGCCAAGAAGCTGGGTGTGGATATCGACGAACTCATCGTCTCGCAGCCTGACACGGGCGAGCAGGCGCTGGAGATTGTCGACACGCTGGTGCGCTCGAACGCCATTGACGTGCTGGTGGTGGACTCAGTGGCGGCCCTGGTGCCGCGCGCGGAGATCGAGGGCGAGATGGGCGACAGCCATGTCGGCCTGCAGGCGCGGTTGATGTCGCAGTCGCTGCGCAAGCTCACCGGATCGATCAGCCGCTCGCGTTGCATGGTGATCTTCATCAACCAGCTGCGCATGAAGATCGGCGTGATGTACGGCAATCCGGAAACCACGACCGGCGGCAACGCGCTGAAATTCTACGCCTCGGTGCGTCTGGACATTCGCCGCACCGGCCAGATCAAGGATCGCGACGATATCGTCGGCAATGCGACCCGCGTGAAGGTGGTGAAGAACAAGGTGGCCCCGCCGTTCAAGCAGGTGGAATTCGACATCATGTATGGCGAGGGCATCTCCAAGATCGGCGAGATTCTCGACCTGGGCGTCAAGGCCGGGGTCGTCGAGAAATCCGGCGCCTGGTTCTCCTGCGATTCCGTGCGCATCGGACAAGGGCGCGAGAATTCCAAGATTTTCCTCAAGGAACATCCGGAAATGGCCGACCGCATCGAGAAAGCGGTGCGCGCCAAGACGGAAGCCGTCGCCGAAGCGATGATGACGGGGCCCGAAGCGGAGGACGACGGCGAATAAGGGCTTCGCGCCGCCGGCCCGTACAGCCGGCCATGCATGGCCCGCGACATTCGTCTGACCTCTTGTTTCACGATCCGAAAAGGTCCGCCGCGCTACCCCAGCCGGCGGGCCTTTTATCGTTTTTGGGCGCTTCCTACGATGATGCGAAGAGCCCCGGCCAATTATTGCGTTTCGGACGGCATGGGATGACGATAGGGTCAGGGCAGGAGAGTGCGCATGACCATCATCGTCCATCATCTGGAGAATAGCCGGTCGCAGCGCATATTATGGCTGCTCGAGGAACTTGGTTTTCCCTATGTGGTGAAGCGCTATGAGCGCGATCCCAAAACAATGCTCGCCCCGCCCGAACTCAAGGCCATCCATCCACTGGGCAAGTCCCCGCTGATCGAGGATGAGGGGCTTGTCCTGGCGGAGACGGGCGCGATCGTCGAATATCTGGTGGAGAAGGGCGGCGGGAAGCTGGGTCCGCCTCCGGAACGGGAGGCCGTCCTGCGCTACCGGCACTTTCTCCATTATGCAGAAGGGTCGATGATGCCGCCGCTGTTCGCGCTGCTTGTCATCAATCGTCTGGGCCTGCTCGGCAGGCCAGCGAAGGGGACAGTCCAGGGCATGCTCGACCAGCATCTGGATTGGCTGGAAACGGAACTCTCCATCCGCGCGCATTTCGCCGGCGCGGATTTCACGGCGGCCGATATCATGATGAGCTTTCCGCTGGAGGCCTCAACATCGCGAGGCGGCCTCGATGCATCGCGCCCCAATCTCATGAACTGGCTGGAGCGTATGCACGGCCGTCCCGCCTATAAGGCCGCGCTTTCCCATGGAGGACCCTATGCTTACGCCTGATCGCCGCATGCTGCTGAAGATGGCCGGGCTTACCGGCGGGGCGCTGGCGCTTGGGCTGCCGCGCCTGCTGCTTGCGGCCGATGGTCCTGCGGGTGACCTCAAGTCCATTACGGGCGGGGCGGTCCCGATCGGGCCGGGAGAGCGCAAGGCGCGTATCGATCGCGCGCAGGCGTTGATGAGGGAGAATGGCATCGGCGCGATCCTGATCGAGCCGGGGGCAAGCCTCATCTATTTCACCGGCGTGCGCTGGTGGCGCAGCGAAAGGCTGACCGCCGCCGTCATCCCGGCGGAAGGCGCGCCGATCATCGTCACGCCCTTCTTCGAAAAGCCCTCCGTCGCGCAGTCGCTCGGCATAGAGGCGGATATCCGCGTGTGGCAGGAGGATGAGCATCCGCTGGCGCTGGTCGCCGCATTCCTGACCGAGCGGGGCCTTGCTTCCAGCCGGATCAGCGTAGAGGAAACCGCCCGCTTCTTCGCGTTCGACGGATTGCGGACGGCGCTGCCTAAGGCTGAGCTGGTTTCGGCGAACCCGGTCGTGCGCGGCTGCCGGATGCGCAAGACCCCTGCCGAGATCGCGCTGATGCAGGCGGCAACCGATGTAACGTTGGCGGCGTATCGCTGGACGATTCCTCAGGTACGCATCGGCATGACCCCAGCCGACATCGGCGGATTGATGACCAAGGCTACCAAGGCGCTGGGCGGCGAGCCGGAATTCTCCCTCGCCCTGGTCGGTGAGGCGGCCGCCTATCCGCATGGAAGCGAAGCGCCGCAGGTGGTGAAGGCAGGCGACATCGTGCTGATGGATTGCGGCTGCACGGTTCAAGGCTATCAGTCGGACATTTCCCGAACCTTCGTGGTCGGCGCTGATCCGACCGCCGAACAGCGCCGGGTATGGGACCAAGTGGCGAAAGGGCAGCAGGTCGCCTTCGCCGCCGCGCGCATTGGTGCGCCAGCGGGGTCAGTCGATGATGCCGTGCGGCACTATTATCAGGGGCTTGGCTATGGCCCGGGCTATAAATTGCCCGGCCTGTCCCACCGCACCGGCCATGGTATCGGCATGGAGGGGCATGAGCCGGTGAACCTCGTACATGGCGAAACGACCAAGCTGGCGAGCGGCATGTGCTTCTCCGACGAGCCGGGCATCTACATCCCCGGCAAATTCGGAGTCCGGCTGGAGGACTGCTTCCACATGACGGAAACCGGCCCGGCATGGTTCTCCAAACCGCCGGTTTCGATCGACGCGCCTACCGGCTGATCCGGAACCATCGATGAACGAAGTTGCATGGGCTGTGCTTTCGCCGTCAGGGTCACACGACTGGGCGTGAAACGCCCGCTTGTGCAGCGCCGAACACTTCCCTAAATCCGGCGCATGACCTCAACGAACGACATCCGCCGCTCCTTTCTCGACTATTTTGCGAAGGCGGGCCACACGGCCGTACCGTCGGCGCCGCTGGTGCCGCATAACGACCCGACGCTGATGTTCGTCAATGCGGGCATGGTGCCGTTCAAGAATGTGTTCACCGGCCTGGAAACGCGCGGTTACAGCACGGCGACATCGTCGCAGAAATGTGTTCGCGCGGGCGGCAAGCATAATGATCTCGACAATGTCGGCTATACGGCGCGGCATCATACCTTCTTTGAAATGCTGGGGAATTTCTCCTTCGGCGACTATTTCAAGGAACAGGCGATCACCCATGCCTGGACTTTGCTGACCAAGGATTGGGGCCTCGATCCCAACCGGCTGACCGCCACCGTCTATCATACGGATGACGAGGCGTTCGCGCTGTGGAAGAAGATTGCCGGCCTGCCGGAGGAGCGGATCATCCGCATCCCGACCAAGGACAATTTCTGGGCAATGGGCGACAGCGGTCCGTGCGGGCCATGTTCCGAAATCTTCTACGACCATGGCGACCATATCTGGGGCGGCCCCCCGGGATCGGCGGAGGAGGATGGCGATCGCTTCGTCGAGATCTGGAACCTGGTGTTCATGCAATATGAGCAGGAGGCGAACGAGATCGTCCGTGACCTGCCGCGCCCGTCGATCGACACCGGCATGGGGCTGGAGCGGATTGCCGCCTTGATGCAGGGGGTCACCGACAATTATGACACCGACACTTTCAAGGCGCTGATTGCCGAGAGCGGCGCACTGACCAAGACCGATACGGCGGGCAAGCATAAGGCGAGCCACCGTGTGATCGCCGACCATCTACGCTCGTCCGGCTTCCTGATCGCCGATGGCGTGCTGCCCGCTAATGAGGGGCGCGGTTATGTGCTGCGCCGGATCATGCGGCGGGCGATGCGCCACGCGCACATCATCGGCGCGAAGGACCCGCTGATGTACCGTCTGGTCGGCGGCCTGGTCAGCGAGATGGGCGGGGCGTATCCCGAACTGGTCCGCGCGCAGCCCCTGATCGAGGAGACGCTGCTCCGTGAGGAGACCCGGTTCCGCAAGACGCTGGAAAACGGCCTGAAGCTGCTGGACGAAGCGACGGCGGGCATGGGCGAGGGCGCGACGCTGCCCGGCGCGACCGCATTCAAGCTCTACGACACTTATGGTTTTCCTTATGATCTGACCGAGGATGCGCTTCGCGGGCAGGGCCTGCTGGTGGATCGCGCGGGTTTCGACGCGGCGATGGCAGGGCAGAAGGCAGCGGCGCGGGCGGCATGGAAGGGGTCGGGCGACAAGGCGTCCGAGGAAGTCTGGTACGATGTTGCCGAAAGCGAAGGCGGCACGGAGTTTACCGGCTACACCTCTACCAAGGGCGAGGGCCAGGTCGTCGCGCTGGTGAAGGATGGCGCGCGCGTGGACAGCGCGTCGGCTGGCGAGACTGTAACGATCCTGACCAATCAGACGCCCTTCTATGGCGAGAGCGGCGGCCAGATGGGCGATATCGGCGCGATATCGACGCTGGAGGGCCTGTCCGCAGAGGTCACCGACACGTCCAAGCCGCTGGGTCGCCTGCACGGACATAAGGCCGTGATCAAGGCGGGCAGCGTCAAGGTGGGCGACACGGTGCAGCTGGTGGTCGATGTCGATCACCGCGACCGGGTGCGCGCCAACCATAGCGCCACGCATCTGCTGCACGCCGCGCTTCGCAACCAGCTGGGCGGGCATGTGACGCAGAAGGGCAGTCTGGTCGCGCCCGATCGCCTGCGCTTCGACTTCTCACGCCCCGAAGCGCTGACCCCGGCGCAGATCGCGCAGGTCGAGGCGGACGTGAATGCGCAGATCCGCCACAATGACGAGGTAACGACGCGCCTGATGACGCCGGACGACGCCGTGGCCGCCGGCGCGATGGCGCTGTTCGGCGAGAAATATGGCGACGAGGTCCGCGTCCTCTCCATGGGCCAGACGGATGAGAACAGCTATTCGGTTGAACTGTGCGGTGGCACCCATGTGCGGGCGACGGGCGACATCGCCCTGTTCAAGATCATTTCCGAAAGCGCGGTGTCGAGCGGCATTCGCCGGATCGAGGCGCTGACCGGAGAAGCCGCGCGGCTATGGTTGGCCGATCGCGACGAGCGGCTGAAGCAGGCGGCGGCGGCGCTCAAGACAGCGCCGGACGATGTGCCCGCACGCATCGCGGCGCTGGTGGAGCAGACGCGCAAGCTGGAGCGTGAACTGGCCGATGCCAAGAAGGCGCTGGCGCTGGGCGGCGGCGGGTCCGCTGCGGCGGCCGGGCCGGAACAGGTGGGCGCGGTCAGCTTCCTGGGGCAGGTCATCAATGGCCTGGACCCCAAGGAATTGCGCGGACTGGTCGACGGGAACAAGACGACGCTGGGGTCCGGCGTGTCGGCGATCGTCGCCGTGATGGACGGACGCGCCACGATAGCCGTTGGCGTGACGGACGACCTGGCGGGCGCGATCAGCGCCGTGGACCTGGTGCGCGCGGGCGTCGAGGCGCTAGGCGGCAAGGGCGGCGGCGGCCGCCCGGACATGGCGCAGGGTGGCGGTCCCGAGGGTGACAAGGCCAGTGACGCCATCGAGGCGGTCAAGGCGGCGTTGTTGAAGGTGCCTGCGTGATCGGCGCCGATGATGCTTTATTGCCGTTCGTCCGGAGTAGCCATTGAGCGAAGTCGAAATGGCGTATCGAAGGATGTGAGCTAGGCGCGAGGTACTTCGATAATGATCAGGTCGGATCGTCCGGGGGACGATCCGACCTGATCATCCTTCGACAAGCTCAGTCTCTACTCAGCACGAACGGAGCTAATGAGAGCATCACCCCGCCTCGTCCGCCATCAGGGCGCTGATCACTCTTTGCAGGTTGGCGCGCGCGTCGCCTTGCGATGTTGCGAGCAATTGATGGGCGAGGGTCAATGATGCAGCGCCGAAATCTGCACGCAGCATCGCGGTGAAGGCCTGAACGTCGAAGTATGCCTGGGACGGCGCGCCTATCTGTTGATATTCCATGATGTTCTCCCCGTATGATGGGATGATAACATGCCGGCCGGGGATTTGTTGCACTGCAAAAATCCTTAACTTTTGGGCAATGATCATTTTCTCCGGATCGGACTATTTTGGCAGAGCAGGAGTGCGCGATTGAAGATGCGCGGCCCGAACCTATCTCTGGGCGGCAACCCGACGGAGTATCGCATGGCAGACCTATCCGCTTTTCCCATCACGTCCCGCTGGCCCGCCGCGCATCCCGATCGCCTGCAATATTATGGGTTGCCGACGCCGAACGGGGTGAAGGTCTCGATCATGCTGGAGGAGACGGGGCTGCCTTATGAAGTCCATCTGATCGACATCATGAAGAATGAAAGCTGGACGCCCGAATATCTGTCGCTCAATCCCAACGGCAAGATCCCGGCGATCTTCGACCCAGCGGGGCCGGACGGCAAGCCGCTGGCGCTGTTCGAGTCCGGTGCGATCCTGATCTACCTGGCGGATAAGACCGGCAAGTTTCTCTCCGCTGACCTGGGTCTGCGTTATGAGACGATTCAGTGGGTCTTTTTCCAGAATGCTTCCATCGGCCCGATGTTCGGGCAGGTCGGCTTCTTCCATAAGTTCGCCGGCAAGGCCTATGAGGACAAGCGGCCGCTTGAGCGATATGTCACGGAGTCAAAGCGATTGTTGGGCGTGTTGGAAAGCAGGCTGGCTGACCGCCCGTGGATCATGGGCGACGATTACAGCATCGCAGATATCTCGACCCTGGGGTGGGTCCGCAATTTCATTGGTTTTTATGAGGCTGGCGATCTGGTCGATTATGGAAGCCTGAAGAATGTCCCCGCCTGGCTTGAGCGCGGACTGGCGCGACCGGCGGTGCAGAGGGGGCTGGATATTCCCAAGCGGGGGTGAAGCGTTAGGTTGATTTAATCCCGTTCGTGCTGAGTAGAGACTGAGCGAAGTCGAAGGCTCGTATCGAAGCATCCTCGCGCCAAGCTCTGGTCCTTCGATATGCCATTTCGACAAGCTCAATGGCTACTCAGGACGAACGGGTAAGTGTGAGATTACTACATTCTAAATCTCGCTCTCCCGTAACCTTCGCAGGCGGGGGGCGGATTCCATTTCGCCCGCTTCCTTTATCTCCTGTCGCAAGTCCTCGCGCGTCTGGTGGATGGAGGCGATGACCGGCCCCATCGCGACGCCGAGATCGACCAGCGCGGTTTCGGCAAGTTGCAGCGAGCTTTCCAGCGTTTCCGGCACGGCGTCGCTGGCGCCGGCCTTGTAGAGCTGCGCGGCATGGTCGGGGTCGCGGGCGCGGGCGATGATCGGCAGGTCGGGAACCCAGCCGCGCACGCGCTTGGTGACGCGGATCGACAGTACCGGATCGTCCATGGTCAGGATCAGCGCGCGGGCATGGCCCAAGCGCAGCTTGTCCAGCATCTCCGCGCGGGCGACGTCTCCAAAGACGATCGGATATCCGGTGCGCCGTCCTTCGGCGACCACGTCGGCGTCGGATTCCACGACGATGAACGGCTGATGATGGGTCTTGAGCAGGTCGCATACCATGCGTCCGACCCGGCCGAAGCCGATCACGACCGCCGCAGGCTGGCTGCCATCGTCGCCCATGGGCGGGGGCTCTTCCCCGCTGGCAAGGTCGATGCGCCGGGCGACGTCATGGCCAAGGCGGGCGAGCAACGGCGTGATGGTCAGGCCGATCGCCGTGACGATCTGCCAGAAGGCGGCGGTGGAGGGAAGGATGAGCTGCGCCGCCGAGGCCGCCGACAGCACGATCAGCGTGGTTTCCGACGGACTGGACATCAGCAGGCCGACCTCCAGCGCCACCGCCCGCCGCGCGCCGGAAAAGCGCAGGAGGAGGGCGGTTACGGCGGTCTTGACGATCACCACGGCGACCACCGCCATAACCAGCGTTGGCCAGTTCGCCAGGATCACCCGCATGTCTAGGCTCATGCCCACGGTCAGCAGGAAGACGCCGAGAGCCAATCCCTTGAACGGCGCGGTGATGATCTCGACCTCGCCATGATATTCGGTTTCGGCGATCAGCAGGCCGGCCAGCAGCGCGCCGACGATGGGCGACAGCCCGACCAGCGAGGTGACCATGCTGGACACGATGACCACCAGCAGGCTGGCGGCGAGAAACACTTCCGGGCTCTTGGTCCGCGCCGCCTGACTGAAAATATGGGTCAGGATATATTTGCCGACGACCAGCATGACCGCGATGGTGACGCCCCCCATCACCAGGGTTTCCACCAGACTGCCTATGCCGCCGCTGGATGCCGCAGGCGCGAGCGCACCGAGCATGAAGATGATGGGGACGAGCGCCAGATCCTCGAATAGGAGCATCGAGAAGGCGGACTTGCCGACCGGACTTTGGGTGCCCACCATCGGCAGCACCAGGGCGGTGGAGGACAGGGCGATCGCCAGTCCCAGCCCAATGGCGCCCGCGACCGGCTGACCCAGGAAATATAGGCCGACGGCCAGGATGGCACCGCTCCCCAGCAGTTCTGCCGCACCGACCCCGAACACCAGCCGGCGCATCGACCAGAGCCGCTTGAAGCTCAGTTCCAGCCCGATGGAGAACAGCAGCAGGATGATCCCAAACTCCGCAAAGGGCTCTATCGAATGCGGGTCCGATATGGTGATGTGATAAAGCCAGGGATATTTGCCTACGAGCGAGCCGAGCCCTGCCGGTCCGACCAATATGCCCACCAGGATGAAACCGATGACGGGGCTGATCTTGAAACGCGCGAAACCGGGAATAACCAGCCCCGCCGCGCCCAGAATGACCAGCGCGTCGCTGAAGCTCTTATTGTCCAATGCAAATGCCATGGCTGCATTAGATCAGCATTGACGCTATGTGTCAGTAGCGGAGGGAAGAAAAAATGGCCCAGAATGCGGGGAAAGTCGTCGTCGTGGGTGGCGGCCCGGCCGGGATGATGGCGGGGTTCCTGTTGGCGCGGGCCGGGGTCGAGACCGTGGTGCTGGAAAAGCATGGCGATTTCCTCCGCGACTTCCGGGGCGACACGGTGCATCCCTCGACATTGGAGCTGTTTCGTGAGCTTGGGCTGATCGATGGCCTGCTCGCCCGCCCGCATGACGCCGTGTCGACGCTGTCCGGGCGAGTTGCCGGGAAAGTCGTGCGGATCGCGGATTTTGCGCGCCTGCCGGTGCAGAGCAAGTTTATCGCCCTGATGCCGCAATGGGACTTCCTGGATTTCGTGGCGGACGAGGCGCGGAAGCTGCCGGCCTTTTTCCTGCGGCTGGGCGCGGAGGCGCGCGGCGTGACATTCGATCCGGCCGGGCGGGTGGATGGCGTGACGTTGGCGGACGGCGCGCATATTCCCGCCCGTCTGGTCATCGCCGCAGACGGGCGGCGGTCGGTGATGCGGGGGGCGGCGGCGCTGCCATTGCAGGATTTGGGCGCGCCGATGGATGTGTTCTGGTTCCGCGTCCCCAAGCAGCCGGGAGATAACCGGACCACCGGCGTGTTCGAGGCTGGACGGATCATGGCGATCATCGACAGGGGCGATTATTGGCAGGCGGCCTATGTCTTTCCGAAGGGTGAGGCGGAGGCCGTGCGCAGACGCGGCCTGCCCGCTTTTCGGGAGGAGATCGCCCGGTTGGCGCCGGAACTGGCGCCGGGGATCGCGGATGTGCAGGACTGGGATCAGGTAAAATTGCTGACGGTGTCGCTGGATCGGCTAACGCGCTGGCATTGCCCCGGAATGCTTGCCATCGGGGATGCGGCGCACGCCATGTCGCCCATCGGTGGGGTTGGCATCAACCTGGCGGTGCAGGATGCGGTCGCCACGGCCAACATCCTGGCGGCCACGCTGGCGGCGGGGGGCGATCCCGATCCGCTGCTCGCGCAGGTCCAGCAACGCCGGATGTTCCCGACCCGCGTGATCCAGCGCATCCAGAAGATGGCCCATGACAACATCATCGGGGCGTTGCTGCGGCCCGAGGCGCGGCTTGAGCGGCCGCAGCTCGCGCTGCGCCTGCTGGATCGCTATCCGCTGTTGCAGGGCATTCCGGCGCGGGTGCTTGGGCTGGGCGTGCGTCGGGAGCATATCCGCTCGCCTGAGGTGGGTTAATATTGGTGCGGCCAGCCTCAAGCGCCGCGTGCTCCTGCGAAAGCAGGAGCACGCGGCGCTTAACGGGATAGACCTTAACCGCCGCCCGGCGAGTTGTGGCCGCCGGCCGGGACGGGGCCGCCGCTCGGCGCATGGGCGCCGGGGTTGCTGTCCCATTCGATATGATAGAGGTCGAAACGCCGGTCGCGCAGGTTGCGCACCGTGCCCTCCGCTCGCGCCCAACTCAGGTCCGCAAGGTTTACGTCGGCGATGGTCAGCGTCTCGACATTCTCGCTCGCCTCCGCTGCGATGCCGTCGCGCGCGAAGGGCAGGTCGCAGGGGGTGAGGATGCAGCTCTGCGCGTACTGAATGTCCATATTGTCGACGTTCGGCAGGTTGCCGACATTGCCGGACATGACAACATAGCACTGGTTCTCGATCGCGCGGGCCTGCGCGCAATAGCGTACGCGCATATAACCCGAGCGGCTGTCCGTGCAGAAAGGCACGAAGATCATGCGCGCGCCCTGATCGACCAGGCGGCGGGCCAGCTCCGGGAACTCGCTGTCATAGCAGATGAGGACGCCGATCGGGCCGCAGTCGGTCTGGATGACGTCGAGGGAATCGCCGCCCTTGATGTTCCACCAGAAGGCCTCGTTGGGGGTCGGGTGGATCTTCTCCTGCGCGCGGATCGATCCGTCGCGCAGGGCGACGTAGGCGACGTTTTGGATATCGCCGTCATCGGTGCGGGTCGGGTGGGACCCGCCGATGATGTTGATATTATATTCCAGCGCCATGCGCCCCAGTTCCTTGGTCAGGCGCGGGGTGTAGGCAGTGAGGCGGTCGATCGCTTCGGGCGGGGACAGCTTCTTGGTCTCGAACGAGAGAAGCGGGAGCGTGAAGAGTTCGGGAAAGACAATGAAATCCGACCGGTAGTCGGCGGCGACGTCGACGAAATATTCGACGTTGCGAATGAACTCGTCGAAATCCTGGACCGCGCGCGCCTGAAGCTGGCAGGTGGCAAGGCGGACGCTCTCGACGCCGCGCGGCACCCGCATTTCGGGCGCTTCGTCCGGATCGACATAGGGATTGCGCCAGACGAGGTGCGCGGCATTGCCGGCGGACGCCTTATCCTCGGGCAGATATTTCGCAAGGATACCGAGGGGTTCGAAGCCGTTCTTCAGCTGAAAACTGATGACCTGATCGGGCAATTTCCCTGTCACGACCTGATGCAGATAGTCGTCAGGTCCCGTCACCTTCCGGCGGTTGCGGGCATATCCGGGCATACGCCCGGCAATGACGATGCCATGCAGGTCGAGTTGCTCGGTTAGTTCCTTGCGCTCGTCATAGAGGCGCTGGCCGATGCGCAGCCCGCGCTGCTTGGGGTCCACGGCCATTTCATAGCCGTAGAGCCATTCGCCCGCGGCGCTGTGCCGGGTGCCAAAACCGTTGGCGGTGATCTCCTCCCAGTCATGCGGGGAGAAGGCCATGGTCTTGCTGACCCGCATCGTCGCGCAATAGCCCACGACACGGTTGTCGTAGAGCGCGACGAAGCAGCCCTCGGGGAAGTTGTTGATCTGCCCCCGCACCATGGCGGGGGCATAGCTTGGCATATCGGGATAGACGCGATCGATCAGCCGGATGATCGCCCGGACATCGGACGGAACCGCATTGCGAACGTCAAGGCGCTTCCGTCCGGTCGTTGTCATGCTGGAATAATCGCCTGTGCGCCGATCAGTTCCATGTCGCCATTTCGGATTCCAGATTGACGCGGATCGCCTCGAAGAACTGCTCCGTGGTCATCCATGCCTGATCTGGGCCGATCAGCAGCGCCAAATCCTTGGTCATTGCGCCGTCTTCGACGGTTTTGATGCAGACCGCTTCGAGCGTCTCGGCGAACTTCACGACATCGGGCGTGTCGTCGAACTTGCCGCGGAACGACAGGCCCTGCGTCCATGCGAAGATGGAGGCGATGGGGTTGGTCGAGGTCGCCTTGCCCTGCTGGTGCATGCGATAGTGGCGGGTGACGGTGCCGTGCGCCGCCTCGGCCTCGATCGTCTTGCCGTCCGGCGACATCAGCACGGAA
>JAHFPU010000053.1 GCA_023266635.1 Sphingobium sp. | reverse complement strand
CATCGGCAAGAAGGGTGCGGACATCGAGAAGCTGCGCAAGAAGCTGGGCAGCCTGACCTCTTCGGACGTCAGCCTGAACATCGTTGAAATCCGCAAGCCGGAAATCGACTCCAAGCTCGTCGCACAAGGCGTCGCCGATCAGCTCGAGCGCCGCATCGCCTTCCGCCGCGCCATGAAGCGCGCGGTTCAGTCGGCTCTGCGTCTTGGCGCTGAAGGCATCAAGATCACCTGTGCGGGCCGCTTGGGCGGCGCGGAAATCGCGCGCGTCGAATGGTATCGTGAAGGTCGCGTTCCGCTGCACACCCTGCGCGGAAACGTGGACTATGCCGAGGCCGAGGCGCACACCGCCTATGGCGTTTGCGGCATCAAGGTCTGGATCTTCAAGGGCGAAATCCTGGGTCATGACCCGATGGCGACGGACCGGCTCATGCTGGAGGCTCAGACCTCCGGCGTACGCCCCGCGCGCTGAGAATAAGGTAGGTATAGCGTCATGCTGCAACCGAAGAAAATGAAGTTCCGCAAGACCTTCAAGGGCCGGATCAAGGGCGATGCCAAGGGTGGCAGCGACCTGAACTTCGGATCCTATGGTCTGAAGGCCATGGAGCCGGAACGTCTCACCGCGCGTCAGATCGAGGCGGCTCGCCGCGCGATCACCCGCCACATCCGCCGTCAGGGCCGTTTGTGGATCCGCGTGTTCCCGGACGTGCCTGTGTCGAAGAAGCCTGCCGAAGTCCGTCAGGGCAAGGGCAAGGGTTCGATCGAATATTGGGCCGCTCGCGTAAAGCCGGGCCGCATCCTGTTCGAGCTGGACGGCGTTCCCGGCCCGCTCGCTGCAGAGGCGTTCAGCCGCGCTGCGATGAAGCTGCCGATCAAGACCAAGGTCGTTGCCCGTCTGGGCGACACCTCGCACCTGGGAGCATAAGAGATGGCAAAGTTCGCTGATCTCACAGTGAAGTCGGACGACGAGCTGTCGACCGATCTCAACAACCTGAAGCGGGAGCAGTTCAACCTGCGCTTCCAGGCGGCGACCAACCAGCTCGAGAAGCCGAGCCGGGTAAAGGAAGTCCGCCGGTCGATCGCTCAGATCAAGACCCTGCAGAGCGAGCGCACCCGCGCCGCTGCAGCGAAGTAAGAAGGAAGACACGATGCCCAAGCGCGTGCTGACGGGAACTGTGGTTTCCGACAAGACCGACAAGACGGTTGTGGTCCGGGTTGAGCGGAAGGTTAAGCACCCGCTCTACGGCAAGATCATTCGTCGCTCGAAGAAGTATCACGCCCATGACGAGGCGAATGCGTTCAAGGAAGGCGAGACTGTCCGTATCGAGGAGACGGCCCCGATTTCCAAGCTCAAGACCTGGAAGGTCATCGAGCGCGTGGATACGCACAAGTCGCCGGAAACCTCGGAAGCCGCGGCCTGAGCTCAATTGAATTCGGAACTCCCGGAATATTTCCGGAAAGCCAGATAAGAAGGAACCGGATCCATGATCCAGATGCAGTCAAATCTTGAGGTTGCCGATAACAGCGGCGCCAAGCGCGTTCAGTGCATCAAGGTGCTTGGCGGCTCGAAGCGGCGCTTCGCAAGCGTGGGCGACATCATCGTCGTCTCCGTGAAGGAAGCCACCCCGCGCGGCCGCGTGAAGAAGGGTGACGTGCACCGTGCCGTCATCGTCCGTACCGCGAAGGACATCCGTCGCGCCGACGGTTCGGTCATCCGTTTCGACGGTAACGCCGCCGTTCTGGTCAACAAGAATGAGGAGCCGATCGGCACCCGTATCTTTGGCCCGGTGGTTCGTGAGCTGCGCGCGCGCAAGCACATGAAGATCATCTCGCTGGCTCCGGAGGTGCTGTAATGAGCGCTGCAAAGATCAAGAAGGGCGACAAGGTCGTCGTGCTTGCGGGCAAGGACAAGGGCCGTACCGGCACCGTGATCCAGATGTTCCCGAAGGACGACAAGGTGCTGGTCGAGGGCGTCAACGTCCATGCCCGTCACCGTAAGCCTGACCAGGCGAATCCGCAGGGCGGCATCGATCGCAAGCCCGCGCCGCTGCACATTTCCAACGTCGCGATTGCCGGCGCGGACGGCAAGCCGACCCGCGTTCGTTTCGAGACCAAGGACGGCAAGAAGGTCCGCGTGGCCGTGAAGTCCGGGGAGACCATCGATGGCTGATGAAAAGTACACGCCGCGGTCGAAGGCGCTCTATGACGAGTCCATCGCCAAGGCGATGACCGAGAAGTTCGGTTACAAGAACGTCATGGAAGTGCCCAAGATCGAGAAGATCACGCTCAACATGGGCGTTGGTGAGGCAACCCAGGACAAGAAGAAGGTCACCTCGGCTGCCGAGGAGATGGAACTGATCGCAGGCCAGAAGCCGGTGATCACCAAGGCCAAGAAGTCGATCGCCCAGTTCAAGCTGCGCGAAGGCATGCCGATCGGCGCGAAGGTCACCCTTCGCCGTGAGCGCATGTACGAATTCCTGGATCGTCTGGTGAACATCGCCCTGCCGCGCGTTCGCGACTTCCGTGGTCTGAACCCCAAATCCTTCGATGGCCGTGGCAATTACGCCTTCGGGATCAAGGAACAGATCATTTTCCCGGAAATCAACTATGACCGCATCGACAAGGTGCGCGGCATGGACATCATCGTAACCACCACGGCGAACACGGACGACGAAGCGCGCGAACTGCTGCGCCTCTTCGGTTTCCCGTTCCCGCAGGAAGAAGAGAAGCAGGCGGCCTGAGCGATCAGGCCCCGCTTCTCCTCCCAACCTTTAGGCTAAGGAAGAGAACTTAAGTCATGGCGAAACTGAGTTCCATCAACAAGAATGAGCGTCGCAAGAAGCTGGTGAAGAAATATGCCGGCCGTTATGCGAAGCTGAAGGCGATTGCTGCGGACAACAATGCTGACGACACGGACCGCCTGATGGCGCGTCTGCGCATGGCCGAGATTCCCCGCAACGGGAACCCGACCCGCGTCCGCAACCGGTGCGAAGTCACCGGTCGTCCCCGCGCATATTACCGCAAGTTCCGGCTCTGCCGTATTCAGCTGCGCGATCTGGCCAACAAGGGCCTGATCCCCGGCGTCACCAAGTCGAGCTGGTAAGGATTAGAAGATGGCATTGACCGATCCTTTGGGTGATATGCTCACCCGCATCCGCAACGGCCAGCAGGCGAAGAAGGACAGCGTTATGTCCCCCGCGTCGAAGCTGCGCGCCCGCGTCCTCGACGTGCTTCAGCGGGAAGGCTACATCCGTGGCTATTCCGAGGAAGATCTGGGCAAGCACCCTGGCCTGCGCATCGAACTGAAATATTTCGAGGGCCAGCCGGCGATCAAGCATGTCGCCCGCGTCTCGAAGCCTGGCCGCCGCGTCTATTCGGGCTCGAAGGAGCTGCCGGTCGTGCGCAACGGTCTGGGCATCACCATCGTGTCGACGCCTCGCGGCGTTCTGTCCGACGCCGAAGCGCGTGAGCAGAATGTCGGCGGCGAAGTCCTGGCGGAGGTATTCTGATGAGCCGCATCGGTAAAAAGCCGGTCGCGATCCCCTCTGGGGTGACGGCGACCATCGAAGCGGGCCAGCTGTCGGTCAAGGGTCCCAAGGGCACCCTCGCTCTGCAGCTCCGCGATGAGATCAGCTATACACTGGAAGGTGAAGGCATCTCCGTGAAGCCCGCCAACGCCACCAAGCAGGCGCGCGCCTTCTGGGGCATGCAGCGGACCCTGGTTCAGAACCTGATCACCGGCGTGACGGAAGGCTTCACCAAGAAGCTGCTGATCACCGGCGTCGGCTATCGCGCCGCGGCCCAGGGTAAGAACCTGAAGCTGCAGCTCGGCTACAGCCATGACGTCGATTACGCGATCCCTGAGGGGATTGAGATCAAGACCCCGGATAACACGACGGTCGAGATCAGCGGCATCGACAAGCAGAAGGTCGGCCAGGTCGCCGCCGAGATCCGCCGTTGGCGCAAGCCGGAGCCCTACAAGGGCAAGGGCATCAAGTATGACGGTGAGTTTATCTTCCGCAAGGAAGGAAAGAAGAAGTAAGCCATGGCGAAACTCTCTCTCTTCGATCGGCGCCGTCAGCGCGTCCGTACGGCACTCAAGGCGCGCTCGGGTCAGAACCCGCGCCCGCGTCTGTCCATCCACCGCTCCGGCCGGCACATCTATGCCCAGGTCATCGACGATGCGCAGGGCAAGACCCTTGCCGCCGCTTCGACCCTGGACAAGGACGTTGGCTCGAAAGCTACGGGCAAAACCGGCGCGAATTCGGATGCCGCTGCCGATGTCGGCAAGCGTGTTGCCGAAGCCGCAACGAAGGCCGGCGTCACCAAGGTCGTGTTCGACCGTGGAGGCTTCCTGTTTCATGGCCGCGTGAAGGCGCTGGCCGATGCCGCCCGTGAGGGCGGACTGGAGTTCTGAGTATGGCAGACGAAAACAACATTGAAGCCGGCGCTGCCGTTGCCGAAGTCGCACCCGATGCCGCTGTCGAGGGCCGTGGCCCCCGTCGTGGCCGTGGTGGTGGCGATCGTGGTCGTGGCGGCAATGATCGTGGCGGCCGTGGCCGTCGCGACGACCGTCGTCCCCGTGACGATGACGGTGGCGAAGAACTGATCGAGAAGCTGGTGCACATCAACCGCGTGTCGAAGACGGTCAAGGGCGGTAAGCGCTTCGGCTTCGCTGCGCTGGTCGTGGTCGGCGACGGCAAGGGTCGTGCGGGCTTCGGCCACGGTAAGGCTCGCGAAGTGCCTGAGGCGATCAGCAAGGCGACCGCCGCTGCGAAGAAGGCGATGGTCCGCGTTCCGCTGAAGGAAGGCCGCACGCTGCATCATGATGGTCTCGGCCATTTCGGCGCAGGCAAGGTCACCGTCCGCTCGGCGCCTGCCGGTACCGGCATCATTGCCGGTGGCCCGATGCGCGCCGTGTTCGAGAGCCTGGGCGTTGCCGACGTGGTGACGAAGTCCAACGGCACGTCGAACCCCTACAACATGATCCGGGCGACTTTCGAGGCGCTTGGTGAGCAGACCAGCCCGAAGTCGGTGGCGCAGCGTCGCGGCAAGAAGGTTGCCGATCTGCTCCGTCGTGGTGGCGCCTCTGCTGAGGTTGCTGCGGTCGACGCCGAAGCGATTGCGGAGTAAGCGAGATGGCAACCATCAAGATCAAGCAGATCGGCTCGCCGATCCGCCGCCCGGAAAGCCAGAAGAAGATTCTGATCGGCCTGGGCCTTGGCAAGATGCATCGCGTGGTTGAGCTTCAGGACAGCGCGGAAGTCCGTGGCATGATCAAGAAGCTCCCCCATATGGTGGAAGTGGTCGAGGGATAAACCCTTCGTCACCGGAAAGATAAAGGCGGGAGAGGGGGAAACCCCTCTTTCGTTTTTTGTGGAGGGGCGCTAATGGCGCGCATCCACAATCCCGGCGAAGGCCGGGATTTCAGTCGGCCAGGAGATACCGAGAGGGATTTTCCGGCCTCCCAGGGCCCCAGCCTTCGCTGGGGCGTCGATCGAATGGCATGTTGCCATTCGACCTAGCGCGACAAAAGCGAAAGCGAGTGCACGACATGACTTTCAAACTGAACGACATCAAGGACAATGATGGCGCCCGCAAGGGCCGGATGCGCGTTGGACGCGGCATCGGCTCGGGCAAGGGCAAGACCGCTGGTCGCGGCCAGAAGGGCGCCAAGGCGCGCTCGGGCGTTGCCATCAACGGGTTCGAGGGTGGCCAGATGCCGCTCCACATGCGCATCCCGAAGCGCGGCTTCAACAACATCTTCGCCAAGGATTACGCGATCGTGAACCTCGGCGCGATCCAGAAGGCGGTCGATGAAGGCAAGCTGGACGCCAAGGCGACGATCGACCAGGCCGCTCTGCGCGCCGTTGGCCTGTCGCGTGGTGGCAAGGACGGCGTTCGCCTGCTGGGCAAGGGCGATTTCTCGGCTAAGCTGACCTTCACCGTTGCCGGCGCGTCGAAGGGCGCGATCGAGGCGGTCGAGAAGGCCGGCGGCAAGGTCGATGTGATCGAGACCGTCTCCTCCGCTGAAAAGGCGAAGGCGAAGAAGGGTTCGGCCAAGGCGGCTGCCAAGGCTGCAGGCAAGAAGTAAGCCGTTCAAACGGCTTGAACGAACGACCCCGCTGCCCGATATGGGCTGGCGGGGTTTTTCGCTTCCGTCACCCCTGCCTTCGCAGGAATGACGTGCGTGCTAGACGATCCACATTCACTCCCTTAAGGGGAAACGATTCCGGTCCGGCCCGCTCCGGACGCGCGCGATTTTGAAGGTAAGGCAATGGCATCGAGAGCCGACCAGCTTGCATCCAATCTTAGCTTGGCGAAGTTCAGTCAGGCGACCGAGCTCAAGAAGCGCCTGTGGTTCACCTTCGGCACGCTCATCGTGTTCCGCTTCCTGAGCTTCGTGCCGCTGCCGGGCGTCGACCCGACCGTGCTGGCGCAGCTCTACAAGCAGACGCAGGGCGGCATCCTCGACATCTTCAACACCTTCTCGGGCGGTTCGCTCCAGCGCATGAGCCTCATCGCGCTGGGCGTCATGCCCTACATCACGGCGTCCATCGTCGTACAGCTTGCCTCGACGCTCTCCCCGCAACTCGCCGCCATCAAGAAGGAAGGCGAAAGCGGGCGCAAGAAGCTCAACCAATATACCCGCTACGGCACCGTCGGCCTCACCGCCGTGCAGGGCTATTTCATCGCGGTCGGGCTGGAAAGCTTCGGCGCGCAGGCGGGCCTGCAGGCCGTCGTCGAGCCGGGCTTCCTGTTCCGCATGACGGCGGTCATCTCGCTGATCGGCGGCACCATGTTCCTGATGTGGCTGGGCGAGCAGATCACCAGCCGCGGCATCGGCAACGGCGTCTCGCTCATCATCATGGCGGGCATTGTCGCGCAGCTTCCGGTGACGCTGTCCAACCTGTTCAAGTCCGGTCGTGAAGGGTCGATCTCCGGCCTGCTGATCATGGGCTTCCTGATCCTCGTGCTCGCCCTTGTCGCCTTCATCTGCTTCATGGAGCGCGCCCAGCGCCGCGTGCTGATCCAATATCCCAAGCGCCAGACGCGACAGGGTATGATGCAGGCAGACCGCAGCCATCTGCCACTAAAGGTCAACACCGCCGGCGTCATCCCGCCGATTTTCGCGTCGTCGCTGCTGCTGATGCCGCTCACGATCTCGCAGTTTGCAGGCCGCACCGTCGCAGGTGACAGCAAGATGGGCGATTTCGTCCTGACGCTGAACCAATATCTGACGCATGGTAGCCCGGTCTACATGGCGCTCTATGGCCTCGGCATCGCCTTCTTCTGCTTCTTCTACACCGCAGTGGTCTTCAATCCGGAAGAGACCGCAGATAACCTCAAGAAGAATGGCGGCTTCATTCCTGGTATCCGCCCGGGCAAGAACACCGAAAATTATCTGGACTATGTCCTCACCCGCATCACCGTGATCGGCGCGGCGTATCTCGTCATCATCTGCCTGGTGCCGGAATTCCTGATCGCTCGTGCAGGCATTCCATTCTACCTTGGTGGAACTAGCTTGCTGATCGTGGTCAATGTAACGGTGGACACAGTGACCCAGATCCAGAGCCATCTTCTCGCCCATCAATATGGCGATCTCATCAAGAAGGCGAAGCTAAAGGGGCGCATGCGCTAAGGGGCAACCTGCCTCTTCGCGACGCATAACAGGGGAGATTTTGCGCGCATGAACATCATCCTGCTCGGACCTCCGGGCGCCGGTAAGGGCACCCAGGCGACCCGCCTCGTGGACAGCCGCGGCATGGTCCAGCTTTCGACGGGCGACATGCTCCGCGCGGCGGTGAAGGCGGGTACGCCCACCGGCGTGAAGGCGAAGGCAGTGATGGAGGCGGGCGAACTGGTCTCCGATGAGATCGTCTCAGGCATCATCGGAGAAGCGCTCGACGCGCTTCCCGCGACCACCGGCGCCATCTTCGACGGCTATCCGCGTACTGAAGCGCAGGCGCTGTCGCTGGACGACATCCTGTCCGACCGCAGCCGCACCCTCGATCATGTGATCGAACTGGAAGTGGACGAGGACGCACTTGTCGAACGCATCACCGGCCGCTTCACCTGCGGCACTTGCGGCGAAGGCTATCATGACACGTTCAAGCTGCCGAAGGTCGAGAACACGTGCGACAAGTGCGGCGGCCATGAATTCAAGCGTCGTCCCGACGACAATGAAGAGACCGTCCGCACCCGCATGGCCGAATATCGCGCCAAGACCGCGCCGATCCTGCCGATCTACGAAGCGCGCGGCATCGTTAGTCGTGTCGACGGCATGGCCGACATGAACGACGTGACGGTCGCGATCGCAGCGATCCTCGACGGGAAATAGGATCCGGGTGGGACGGTGTTCCCGCCCTTGATCGCGTTCCGTGTAGCGGCGATGCTCCCGAAAAAGGGGAGATCATCATGATGCGAGTCGCTACCTCAGCGGGCATTGCCATGGCGTTGGCGACTTCTGTCGCCCCGGCCTGGGCCAAAGTCGCTGCTAACGCCGATACCGGTTTTTCCATTTCCCATACTGCGCTCGTCAGGGCCCCGCTCGCTAGGGTGTGGGCCGCGCTGCTGACGCCGGGCAAATGGTGGAGCAGTGCGCATAGCTGGTCGCAGGATGCTGCCAACATGACCCTCGCCGCCAAGCCGGGTGGTTGTTTCTGCGAAAAGCTGCCCGATGGCGGCTTTGCCGAACATGCGCGCGTCATCTTTGCCGCGCCGCGCAACCGCCTGCTCCTCTCCGGCGCGTTCGGACCGCTGCAGGGGGAAGCGCTGACAGGCACGCTCACCATCACTCTTGCGCCCACAATGGGCGGCACGACGCTGACGTTCGACTATGAGGTCGGCGGCTATGCCCGCTTCCCGCTCTCCTCGATTTCCGGCCCCGTCGATAGCGTGTTTGCCGAACAGCACGCGCGGTTGGTCCGGTTTGTTGAGACGGGAAAGCCGTAAACAAATCCTGATGTGCATGAGCATTTCGATGAGGGGGCAAACATGAAGTATGTAGTCGCGATGATGGCGGCGCTAAGCCTTACCGCGTGTGGAAAGCAGTTGCTCGCAAAGGAATGCAAAAAAGGGAAAGCCTTGCGGGCTCGTTTGCATCCCCCAAGATCATGAATGTCATCAATGAAATGGGATTTTGTTGGATCACATTAATCGCAGTGGAGACCATCAACCGCGCAACGTCGCCGCCCAGGCATAGCCCCGGTACAGTGGGGTGAATTCCAGCGTCAGCCGCCGCCGCTGCGCCACATCCTCCAGCACGGGCTTCAGGTCGCCGCGCGGCTGCACATGAAAATGCGCGAGCCAGGCGAACAGGCCGTCGCGGAACAGCTTTGGCAACCGCTCTTGCTGCCCAAAATCTACGATATGCATCACGCCGCCGGGGGCAAGTGCGTCCGCCGCTTCGTCGATCGCCAGTTCCCACCCCGGGATCATCGACAGGGTGTAGGACAGGAATATCCGGTCGAACATCTCCCGCCCGAAACAGCGCCCAGCGTCGAACCGCGTCGCATCCGCCTGCGCCAGCGCCACGCGTGACCCCAGCCCCTGCTTCACCACGGCTTCCGATGCCGTCTCCAGCATCGCCGCGCTAATATCCAGTCCGCAGAAATGCACCTCTGGCCATGCCTTTGCCGCGGCGATCAGGTTGCGTCCGGTGCCGCAGCCGATCTCCAGCACGCTGCATCCCGCGCCCGCGTTGAGCGACCGGATCAGCCTATCCCGGCCCAGCAAATAATATTTCCGGGTCGCGTCATAGATATGCCGCTGGCTGCGATAGATGCCGTCCATCCGCGCGCCATGATCGGCGACGATGCCATCGGTGCGATCCAGCATCATTTGTCCTTCAGCACATAGAGGTGAACGCCGCCATAGATCGCCGACCGGTCGCGCCGCGTATAATCGGCTGAGCGGTCCTCTTCATAATGCCACTGGTCGAGCAGCGCCTGCGGCAGACGTCCGGGCAGCAGGGTCGGCCGTGCGGCGGTGCGGAACACCACCCGCGCGCCGGGACGCGCTGTCCGCGTGATCCCACTCCACAGGTCCTCCAGTTGTTCGTCGGTCATCCAGTCCTGCGCGTCGAGCAGGATATACCGGTCCAGCGCGCCATTGGGCAGACCGGCCAAATGGTCGGTGAAATTGCGATGGTGAATGGCGATCCGATCCACGCGCCCGGCGATGTCGCCATAATGCGCTTCCTCCAGATAGGGGGGCAGGGGCGCTTCAGGCGCATCGCCATAGCCGCGCCCGAACGCCTGCCATGCGAAATAATTCTGCCTTATGTCGAAATCGCAGGCCAGTTTCTCAAGCCGCTGCCGCAACACCGCCGCCATGCCCTCGGCCTCGCCGTCGCACAGCGCGGTATATTGGGCGGGCGGAATGCCCAGGCCGAACAGCGAAGCAGGCTGCTGCGTCAGCCAGCGCACGAAACGCTTCTCGAAGATCGGCGCCATGCGCGTCTCGAAGATATGGCGCTGTTCCTCGACGGTTTCAGCTTCCAGCATCTCGCGCGGATCGACGCGATACAGTTTCGCCACGAGATGCGCGCCGCTGATGAACTGGCCGAGCAGACCCTTGGCATAGAAATTCCGGGCGAACGCGCCGATGCGCCGCCGCCCGGTCAAGTCGCGCCCTTCCCAGTAGCGCCGCGTCACGTCATCCAGATGCGGACGCACGAACGTCTCATAAGCCTCGACATTCTCGCGCCGCCCGGACTTGGCGAAAAAGCTCTGGAACGTCGCATGATCCGGCAAATGCTGCGCAGCTGCGAGTTTTAACCGGCCAAGCGCAACATGCGCGGTATTGAGGTCGACAGCGGTTACGCTGCGAGGATTGGCCGTCAGATAAGACAGCATATTGCATCCGCCGCTGGCGATCGTGATCACATCACTGTCCGGCCCGATTTCCAGCGCCTCCATGTCGACCACCGGGTCTTCCCATATCTGCGCATAGACCAGCCCCCGGAACGCCAGCGAGAAGGTGCGTTCCAGCACGCCGCTCTTGCTGAGGTTGCCGTGCCGGTGAACGGCGTCGCCGACGGCGTGGGCGGTGGCTTTGCGGGGGGATTGTGTGGCCATGGAGGTTGTCCTGCGGTGCATGGGATGCCGCCGCATAGGGCTTTGCCGTGACTGCGCGATGACGGTTCATGGTCAGTGATGCGACAGCATCGTTCCACCTATGTAATTACACGCTTGTTAACCCAGATTGCCTAAACGCTTCCCGATATGACTGCGGGACCAGCAAAAAGGCAGCGGCTGATTGAACTCGATGCCCTGCGCGGTATCGGGGCGCTGGCGGTCGTCATCTTCCATTACACCACGCGCTTTCACGAGAAATTCCCGGATGCGCCGCATGTGCCCTTCGGCTTCATCGGCGGCAATTACCGGGTGCTGCTGTTCTTCGCCATCTCCGGATTCGCGATCTTCTTCACGCTGGACAAGGTCCGCACCGTTCCGGATTTCCTGCTCAACCGTTTCTCGCGCCTGTATCCCGCCTATTGGGTTGCGATGCTGCTGACGCTGACGGTCGAATATCTGGGCCGCGTCACATCATTGCAGATCCCCTCGCTAGATATCGCCGCCAATGTCACAATGCTGGAGGGCTTCGTCTTCCTGCAGGCCGTGGACGGCGCATACTGGACGTTGACGGTGGAAATCGCCTTCTACGCCTCGATGCTCATGCTCTGGAAAGGGCCAGGAACGCGGCGGCTGGAGCCGATGCTCCTGCTCTGGCTCGCCGCCAAATGGCTCCTCGCCTTCTGGCCGGGCATGCCGGAGCGCGTGGTGATGCTGCTAGTCCTGCGCTACATCCCCTTCTTCGCCATCGGCATGCTCAGCTATCGCGTCTGGGCGGGCAAACGCAGCTGGATGCAGCAACTCCCTTATCTCGGCGCGGTGCTGCTGACGATCGCGCTGTTCGATACGCCCGACCTGCTGATTATGGGTATATTGCTGGTCGTCTGCTTCTGGGCGATGGTGGAGGGCAGGCTCGGCTTCCTGTGCGTCCGCCCGCTGCTTTGGATCGGCAGCATCAGCTATTCGCTTTATCTCGTGCATCAGAATATCGGCTTCGTCGTGATGCTGAAGGCCGACGCCGCTGGCCTCAGCCCCTGGCTGGGCTTCGGTCTTGCCATCGCAATAGCGATAAGCCTGGGCGCTGCGGTAAACCATTATGTCGAAAAGCCGGCCGCAAAGGCGATCATGGCTTGGTGGAAACGGCGACGCGAACTCACGGCGCAGCCGGAGCCGGCGGAATAACGCTCAGTACTTCCGTTCGCCCTGAGCCTGTCGAAGGGCTGTCCTGTTCTTAAGGAAGGGCAGGGCTTCGACAAGCTCAGCCCGAACGGATTTTGCTTCTCTTACAGCCTTCAAAAATCCGCCGCCGTGATCGTCAGTCCGCGATGCATCACGAAGGCGCTCCCCGCTTCATAGATCGACGAAAAGCGCTGATTCTCATAGGCAGAGACGATCGCAGCCTCCACCCGGTCGCGGATCGCCCCGGCCTTGGCGACGGTATCGCCCTCCACACCGGGCGCGGCCTTGTCGATCAGGGTGCGATGGATCAGGGCGAGTAACAGCGATCCGCCGTCATTGACGTGGATTTGCAAATCCCACCCCATATTGTCGGCGGTATCCCACCGGACTTCCAGATCATTCGTCATGTCGCTTGTCCCCTGTTAACCATGATAGTCCAGCGGAAACTCCGTGTTCAAGGGGGTAAGGCGTTCAGAATTCCGGGGTAAAGCACAACACGCCCGCCGGGTGCTATGCCGCGTTGGAGCGAGCTTTTTTGGCTAATTTGCGCTCTCGGCCGCCCATTCCGCATAGGGCGCGACATCCACGGACGTATCAAGATGCTGGGCCGTCTTGCCCATGAACACCCCGTCGATCGGCGCGACATCGGAATAATCGCGCCCGAGCGCCACGAAGATATGATCCGGCCCGGTGATGCAGCGATTGGTGGGGTCAAGGCCGATCCAGCCCCGCTCCGGCCCGCACCACAGCATGACCCAGGCGTGCATCGCGTCCACGCCCTCCAGCCGCGGCTGTCCCGGTGGCGGCAGGGTGCGCAGATAGCCGCTGACATAACCCGCCGGCAGGCCTACCGACCGTAGCGCGCCGATCAGGATATGCGCGAAGTCCTGACAGACGCCGCGTCGGATGGCGAAGGCCTGGGTGACGGGCGTGTCGGCGTCGGTAGCTGCCGAGTCATAGCGAAAGCCATCCGTAATCGCGCAGCACAGCGCAAACCCGGCCTCAAGGACCGGTCGATGCGGCGTCAGATAGGCGGCAGCCCATGTGGCGATATCGGGTAGCGCCGGTACGCGCGGGGAGGGAAACAGGAAATGCGCCGGGGCCGTCTCGGCCAGACTTGAAAAGGCGATCGCCGCCTGCGCCACCGTTGCGATGGTCGGGTCGGACGGCAGTATCGCGGGACGCTCGTCGCTGACGTTCGCGATAAACTGGCTGCGGATTTCCAGGGCATCCAGCGGCTCGTCGATCACCACCCGCGTGACGTTCACGGGAAACGGACCCGCGCGCGTCGTCAGGTTGCGCGTTGACGGGCTAACGGTCAGGCCGAAGCCCTCCACGCTCTGCCCCGGCCAGTCGCTCGGCTGCAACCGCACGTTGAAGCGCGCATTGCCTATCGTGGCATCATAATGGATGCGGGACACATGGTTGACGCGATAGATCATGCCAGGCGCGTGACCCCGGCGGCGCGTTCCGCCTCCTTGCCGCGCAGGAAGAAACGCGCGCCAACCGCATCAGACAGCGCCAGCAGATGGTTCTCAATGTCTTCCAGCGCTTCGTTCCCCAATGTTTCAGCAGAGGCTGCGGCCAGCAGCGCGGACAGGCTTGTCGCGATCTTCATCGGCGGCTCGGGCATGCCGTCGTCGCGCAGCGAGGGCAGAGCGGCCAGATGCTCGACGATCAGGTCCATCTGAAACGCCAGTGATCGCGGATTCTGCACCTCCAGCGCCAGCATGTCGCGCGCGGGATAGAGCGAGATGCCCGACAGATAGCGCATCCGGTACATGATCTGGCAATCGCACAGGTCGAGCAGGACGTTGAGGTCGTCCGCACTGGCGTCGTCCCGCGCGAACGTCCGAAGCAACCGGCAGATCGTCACCGCCCGTTCGATCCGCCGCCCCAGATCATGGAACCGCCACCCGTGGCTTCTTCCCATATTCTCGGCCGCCAGCCCTGACAGCGCCGAAAAGCGATCCAGAAGATCGGCCAGCCGCCCGAGCATCGGTTCGGCCGCCTGCTGCTCCAGCTTGGCGAGGGGCTTGGCCAGCAACCGCCAGAAATCCACCGCCAGCCGGTCGCGCATTCCCTGCCCGATCGTGCGGGCGCTGCCGATCAGGGAATGGACGCTGCCGAAATCCTCGCTGCTGCCGATCGCCGCGCGGGCCAGCGCCGTGACCGATCCGGCCAGGTCGATCTGCCGCGCCGCGCCGGCCGACACCAGCATTGCCGTCATCCGCCCCATCGTCCCCTGGTCCAGCGCCGCGCCGCCATCGGCCTCGATCGATCCGCCGAGCAACGCGCGCACGATGCGCAGGGTATTCTCTCCGCGCTCCAGATAGCGGGCCAGCCAGAACAGGTTGTCCGCCGCCCGGCTCGGCAATGTCCCCGCGATCCGCCGGATCGGCGGCGAAGGGCTAGTATCTAGCAGGGAGACAGGCGTCTGAGTGGAGCTGCCGACGATGCACACATCCGCCGACATGTCGCCTTCGCCCATCAGGACGGCCCGAATGTCGCCATGCGCCGCCAGCCGCGCAAAGCCGCCCGGCATCGTCCGCCACGCGCCGTTGCTGTCCCGCGTCACGAACACGCGCAGGGTGAAGGGGCGGGCGACCATCCGCCCGTTCAGCACCGCCGGAGTCGTAGACCCGCGCACCAGCTCCTGCCCGACATAGTCCATCGGCCGCCGCTCCATCGCGTCCATCAGCAGCGCGCGACGGTCGGCGCTCAGCGTTGCGCCGATATGTGACCGCCCGTCGTCCAGTCCCGGCACGGCCTCGCCAAAGGCGGACCCGACGGCCATATTGTCGATATTGGCCAGCACCTTCGCCCGTTCCGCCGGCTGACCGCACCACCATGTCGCGATATTGGGCAGCAGCAGGTCCTCGCCCAGCACTTCCTTGGCCAGCTTCGGCAGGAACGCGGCGAAAGCGCGCGACTCGATGATGCCGGAACCGGGCCAGTTCGCGACGGCAAGCCCTCCGTTGCTGATCGCCTGGAACAGGTCGGGCACCCCGATCCGGGTCCGCGCGTCGAATTCCAGCGGGTCGAGCAGGCTGGTGTCCATCCGCCGCCAGATCGCGTCGATCCGCTTGATTCCCTCGATCGTGCGGACATAAAGCCGATCGCCCCGCACCGTCAGATCGTCGCCCTCGACCAGCAGGAACCCCAGATAGCGCGCCAGATGCGCCTGCTCAGCATAGCTTTGCGTGAACCGTCCGGGCGTCAGCAACGCGATGCGCGGATCGGTCCGCTCGCACACCGCCGCCAGCCCCTGCCGGAATGCGGAGAAGAAGGGCGCAAGGCGGCGCACATTCAACCGGCTGAGCAGATCGCCGGTCGCCCGCGACAGCGCCAGCCGGTTCTCCAGCGCATAGCCAGCGCCCGTCGGCGTCCGGCACAGGTCCGACAGCACCCGCCACTCGCCGTCCGGCCCACGCGCCAGATCGGCGGCGTAGAAATGCAGGTGGCGGCCCTGCGGCGGGGTCACGCCCACCATCTGCTGCCAGAAATGCGTGCTTCCTGTGATCACCGGCGCGGGGATCGCCCCCGACCGGATCAGATTTTGCGGGCCATAGACGTCGCCGATCACCTGTTCCAGCAGGTCGGCGCGCTGCGCCATCGCCTGCTCGATCGTCGCCCATTCGCCCGAACCGATCAGCAGCGGGATGGGGCTGAGCGGCCAGCTGCGCTCGTCATCCTCGCCTGCCAGGCGGAATGCCATGCCCAGATCCTGCACCTGCCGAGCGACCCGGTCCTGCAGCGGCGCGAAATCGTCGGTCCCCGCCGCTGCCAGCCCAGACAGCATGTCGCGCCAGTGCGGGGCCATGTCTGATGCAGCCTCCAGCATCAGGTCGCCGCCCGCCGCATCCGTCACATAGTGACGCAGCAGGGCGTCTTCCCGCGGCGCGGTCAGCACATCCTCGGCCATGGTCAGTCTGCCGCCACGGTCAACGGGGCGGCCGGCGCAGGTCCAGCGTCATCGGAAACTCTCCCGGCAGTTCCTCCGGCGGGATCGCCGCCGCGCCCGGCGTATGGCCATGATCCTGGAAGCGCGCCTTGCGCCGCGCTTCGGCTTCATAGCTGTTGACCGGAACGTCATCATAGTTGCGTCCGCCCGGATGCGCGACATGATAAACGCATCCACCCAGAGAGCGCCCGCTCCATGTGTCGAGAATGTCGAAGGTCAGCGGCGCGTTGGAGGGCAGGCGGGGGTGCAGGCAGTTGGCCGGCGTCCACGCCTTGTACCGCACGCCGCCCACCGCCTCACCCGGAACGCCGGTCGGTGACATCGGCACGCGGCGACCGTTGCACGACACCACGTGCCGCTCCGCATTCAGGCCCGCGACCCGCACCTGCAACCGCTCGGTCGAGCTGTCGACATAGCGCACCGTGCCGCCGATCGCGCCGGTCTCGCCCAGCACATGCCATGGCTCCAGCGCGTGGCTGATCTCTAAGGTAACGCCCCCTGCCTCGACCGTACCATGTACGGGGAAGCGGAACTGCCGCTGCGCCTCGAACCAGGCCGGATCGAAATCATAGCCCGCGCCCTTGAGGTCGCTCAGCACCTCAAGAAAATCGCTCCACACGAAATGCGGCAGCATGAAGCGGTCGTGCAGCGTCGTGCCCCATCGCACCAGCCCGCCCTGCAACGGCTCGCGCCAGAACCACGCCGTCAGGGCGCGCAGCACAAGCTGCTGCGCCAGGCTCATCTGCGCGTCTGGCGGCATCTCGAACGCGCGGAACTCGACCAGCCCCAGCCGCCCGGTGGGCCCGTCCGGCGAGAACAGCTTGTCGATGCAGATCTCGGTGCGATGCGTGTTGCCGGTCACATCGACCAGCAGGTTGCGGAACAGCCGGTCGACCAGCCAGGGCGGCGGCGCGTCGCCCTCTCCCGGCTTGGGCACCTGCGCCATCGCGATTTCCAGCTCGAACAACCCGTCATGCCGCGCCTCGTCGATGCGTGGCGCTTGACTGGTCGGGCCGATGAACAGGCCGGAGAAGAGATAGCTGAGC
>JAHFPU010000195.1 GCA_023266635.1 Sphingobium sp. | reverse complement strand
CCCGTTCGGGCTGAGCTGTCGAAGCCCTGCACTTCCGCCTAGAAAGGACAGCCCTTCGACAAGCTCAGGGCGAACGGATAAAGTCCGCTTGTAACCCCTTCATACTCAAGGCCTACCGCCCGCCCGCAAAACTCCCCCGATATTCCGGCTTGATCGCGCCGAGCACCCCCTCATCCACTGGCACCGCTATGTCATAGCTGCCCTCTGCATAGGGGCCTGCCTCGTAGGGGCCGATCACCACCCGGATGAGGCTGACGACGCCGTCCTTGCCCGCTTCGGGAACGATCGCCTGCTTCATCGGATCGACGCATTTGCTGAATTCGCCCGCGTCGCGCGTGACCGGCGCGCCGCGTTTTTTCGCGCGTTCCTCGTCGAGCGCGTCGCAGAAGCGCGCCGAAATCGCTTTTGCAAACGCCGCCTGCGACATCATGAGCGCTGTGATCGGCACTTCCTTCGCCGCCTGCCGGTCCCACAGCAACGGCGCATAGGCGGTCATCCCATGCGCGCCGCCGGAATAGACATAGGTTTCGCCCAGCAGACCTAGGAAGCGCGGCGTATCGGCATGGATCGCCCATGTCGTCTGCAGGCTATGCTGCCGAAAGGGGTAACCGGCCTGTTTGGCCGATGCCTCATCGTCCTTGGCGGCTTTCAGGGCGTCCGCTTTGGTCTTGTCCATCCGCTCCGCCAATGTGCTGGCAAGCGCCGGAATAGCGGCAGCCTGCATGGGATAGGCATAGGCAAAATCGAGCGCTGGGGTTCTATCCTCCAGCTTGAATGCCTTTGCCGCAGACGCGGAAGGCGCCAATGGCGCAACAACAGGCTTGATGTCGGCCGCGACCGACTGGTTCGTTGGTTGGTCAGCCGAAGGTTTCGGCGGGCCGGAGCAGGCACCAGCGAGCAGGATACAGAATAGTCCCGCCGCGCCGCGCGCCTGCGTCCATGCCATCAGTGCGCTTGCTCCGACAGCCGGTCCTGGATCGCCTTACGGGCATAATCGCTGGACAGGGCCGCCCCGACATTGGGCCAGCCTTCGCCGATCAGCGCCTGCTCGACTGCATGGACATTGGCGAAGCTGCCGCTGTCGGCAAGTTGATAGGCCCGGTCGCGGACGGCGCGATCACCCTTATTGTCAGCCAGAGTCATGAGTCTCTCTCCTTTGCTTTTGCGGATGCCTGATCGCCAATCTAGCCTTTTCCGTGCCCCAAGCAAACGAACAGCGCGGTATATCGGTCCTCAGATCGGGTGAAATTGCGCTTCACAAGCGTTCGGTCTTTCCCCTACACCCGTCGCAATGACCGATTATGCCGAACTCCTGAAAGCCGACCATGATCAGGGCGCCCGTTCCATCCAGCTTGTCGACAGCGAAGGCTTTTCCGCCTGGCTGAAGAAGCAGCCCGAGCGAGTCCGCACAGCGATCGCCGGGCAGAAATTCGGCGGAAAACCGAACGAGGTTGCGATCCTCCCAGGCGACAAGGCGGGCGAATGGTCGGCGGTCGGCGGCGTTGTCGATACGGAGAAGTTGAAAAGCTGGTGCCTTGCCAAGCTGGCCGAAACCTTGCCCGAGGGGACCTATCGCCTGCATGACGCGCCGGCAGGCGCTGCGATGTTGGGGTGGCTGACGGCGCAATATCGGTTCGACAAATATCGGCAGGACGACGCGGCCACAGGTCCGCGCGTGCTCCTGACCCGCGATGTCGCGCGCATTGCCACGACGGTCGGGATGGCCGAAGCGGTCGCGCTGGTCCGTGATCTGGTCAACACGCCCGCCGCCGACATGGGACCCGCCGACCTGGAGTCCGCAGCGGTGGAGATCGCCGAAGCGTTCGGCGCTGTGGTCACGGTGGTACGCGGCGAGGAATTGCAGACCCAGTTTCCGATGATCCATGCCGTGGGCCGCGCGGCCGATCGCGCCTACGCCCCGCGCCTCATCGAATTTCGTTGGGGCGACCCGATCCACCCCAAGGTCGCGATCGTCGGCAAGGGCGTGTCGTTCGACAGCGGCGGGCTGGACATCAAGCCGTCTGCTGGCATGCGTCTGATGAAGAAAGATATGGGCGGCGCGGCCCATGCTATGGCGCTGGCAATGCTGATCATGGAACACCGCCTGCCGGTGCGCCTCCATCTGCTGATTCCGGCCGTCGAAAACGCCATAGCGGGCAATGCCTTCCGCCCCGGCGACATATTGCGCAGCCGCAAGGGCCTGTCGGTCGAGATCGGCAATACCGACGCGGAGGGCCGCCTGATCCTTGGCGACGCGCTGGCCAAGGCCGTCGAGGACAAGCCGGAGATCATCCTGGACTTCGCGACGCTGACCGGCGCGGCGCGGGTGGCGCTGGGTCCGGACCTGCCCGCCCTGTTCGCTAATGACGATGCGCTGGCGAGCGACCTTGAGCGGGCCGGTAATCAAAACGACGACCCGCTGTGGCGGTTGCCGCTGTGGAGCGCCTATGCCGACATGCTGAAATCCGACATCGCCGACATCAACAATGCTGGTGAGGGCGGGTTCGCCGGGTCGATCACGGCGGCGCTGTTCCTGCAGAAATTCGTGCCGGACACCATCGCCTGGGCGCATTTCGATACCTTCGCCTGGCGGCCTTCGGCCAAGCCCGGACGGCCCAAGGGCGGCGAGGCGCTGGGGCTTCGCGCGGCCTTCGCCATGCTGCAGGAGCGCTACGGACGAACCGTCTGACGCAAAATCACTGATTTGCCCGACCGTTACGCAACCGCTTCGGCCATCGTGCGTTGGGGCTTCATGAACGTTCACGCCACTTCCGAAGAACGAGTGCCCCTGGAGAGCCGGGCCTTGCGCGCACTCAACCACTGGATGCACACATTGGTCGACTATGTGCGATCGGGTGAGCCAGACCTCACCAACCGCCAGATGGCGCTGATGATGACCGTTTACGTCGAATCCGGCCCCCATACGGTGCGCGGCCTGGCCGAGGCGTTGAACGTGTCGAAGCCCGTCATTACGCGGGCGCTTAACAAATTGTCCGCGCTCGGTTATCTGCGCCGCGAACGCGACGTTGCGGATCGCCGCAATATATTCGTCGCCCGGACACCGAAAGGCGCGGAATTTCTTGACGGTTTCAACGATTTCATCGCAGGGACCAGCCGCGATGAAGGACACCGACACAGCAACGGCGGACACCAGCCCGCCTGAGAGGCACAGCTTCCGCCTGAACGGCCGGTCCGTCGTTCTGGATCGGCGTGTGCATGCCGTTCGCGCGGACCTTGCCGACCTGTCCCTGTCCGGCGTGATCTTTTCCGCCCATTACGCCCGCGCTGTCGAGATGACCTGCGTCCTCGCCGGCGCGATGGTGCTGGAGACCGATCGTCCTGGCGCACGGGCCGCTACGCAATTGCTGCGGGGGGAAAGTTTCCACGCATTGGATGTAACGACCGAATGGGCTTGGGGCTTTTGCGGGCATGACGGCTATGTCGGCTATGTCCGGCGCGAGGCGCTGGATGCGCGCGAAACGCCGACGCACCAGATAACCGCCCTGTCCGCACCCGTCTTCGAGACTGCAGACATCAAGTCGCGGATCATCGATTACTGGCCCATCGGCGCGCAGTTCCCCGGAGTGGCCGAGGATGGTTTCATCGCCTGCGCAGAGGGGCATGTCCATGCGCGGCACGCAGCGCCGCTTGGCGCGCTTGGCGGCGACTGGGTAGCGGCTGCCGAGCGGCATATCGGCCAGCCCTATGTCTGGGGCGGGCGTGGCTATGACGGGATCGATTGTTCCGGCCTCGTGCAGACCGCACTGTCCCGCTGTGGCATATCCGTGCCGCGCGACACCGATCTGCAGCGCGAAAGCATTGGTCAGCCGCTGGCCGAAGGGGATACCCTCCGACGAGGAGATTTCGTCTTTTTCCCCGGCCATGTCGGGATCATGGCGGACGAGGCGCATCTGCTTCACGCCAACGGCCATTGGATGGCGACTGTCATCGAGCCGCTGGCCGACGTGATCGCCCGCCTGGAGCCCACATATGCGCAGCCTGTGCTGGCGCGCAGAAGGATTGCCACATGACTATTTCTGTCTTCATCGACGGCGGCGCCGGAACCACCGGCCTCGAAATCCGCGAGCGGCTGGCCGGGCGGGCCGAGCTCTCGCTCATCACCCTGTCCGACGCGGATCGCAAGGATGCCGCGGCGCGCAAGGCGGCGCTCAATGACGCGGATGTCGTGATCCTCTGCCTGCCCGATGACGCAGCGCGCGAAGCGGTTGCTCTGATCGATAATGACCGCACGAAGGTGATCGACGCATCGACTGCGCACCGGATCGCCACCGGATGGACCTACGGCTTTCCCGAGCTAGAGCCCGACCAGGGCGAAAAACTTGCCGCCACGCGCTACGTCGCCAATCCGGGTTGCTATCCCACCGGCTATTTGGCGCTGCTACGGCCGCTGCTGCGCGCCGACCTTGTTCCACTCGATTGGCCACTGACGGTCAACGCGGTGTCGGGCTATTCCGGCGGCGGCAAGGCGATGATCGCTGCGTTCGAGCAGGACGACGCGCCCGACGCCACGGACACCGCCTTTCGCGCCTATGCGCTGTCGCTGGCACACAAGCATGTGCCGGAAATGCAGATACATGGCGGCACCAACCACCCGCCGCTGTTCGCGCCGGCCGTGGCGCGGGTCTATCGCGGCATGCTGGTGGAGGTACCCCTGCAGCTGCGCGCTATGCCCGGACGGCCCTCGGTCGTCTCGCTGCACGACGCGCTGAGCGCCGCCTATGCCGGATCGCAGCTGGTGTCGGTGCATCCGCTGGTCGAGGGCCTAACCACGCCTTCCATTGACATCGAGCAGGTCGGCGCGACGGACAAGCTGGAACTGTTCGTGTTCGGCAACGAGAAGGTGGGTCAGGCGCGCCTTGTCGCAGCGCTCGACAATCTGGGTAAAGGCGCTGCTGGCGCGGCGGTGCAGAATCTCAACATCTTGGCGGGCCTGCCCGAAACGGCGGGATTGCGGCTTTAAAAGTTGGTGCCTTGTCCATCAT
>JAHFPU010000194.1 GCA_023266635.1 Sphingobium sp. | reverse complement strand
TCACGAACCTGCTCGATACCGCCGGAAACCGCTTTGCCCTCGGCACGCCGTTCGATCTGGACGGCGACGAATATACGCCGATGCGGCCCCGCACCGTGCGCGCCGGCATTGAATTTCGGTTCTGACAAGAAATTCCGCATCAGGCGGTACGGGTTGCCGCAGGATGCGCCGTCTACAGGATGAACGGCGGGTCCACGACCCCCAGACCCTCCCCCGGGCCTGCCGCTTCAGCCACGAGTGGGGCCAGTTTGCGTCCCCAAATTGGCCCCACTCGTGGCCCCCAATTCAGCCCATCATTCGTCCCCGTAGATGGCGACGCTCCGTTCGCCGGTCCCGCTCGCCTTGCCGCGATACATGGCCGGGGTGTTGAATATCCAGGCGCTTTCGCCGGATGGCCCTGCAATAATGACGCCGCCGACGCCGCCCATCGCCTTGATCTCCGCAAACACCGCCTGCCCCGCCTGCTCCAGCGTCTC
Organism: Sphingobium sp.; assembly: GCA_023266635.1. Classification (GTDB taxonomy): domain Bacteria; phylum Pseudomonadota; class Alphaproteobacteria; order Sphingomonadales; family Sphingomonadaceae; genus Sphingobium. The sequence goes on along the minus strand of JAHFPU010000194.1, from coordinate 4,540 downwards.
GCCCAGCATGCGGACGCGGGCGCAAATCTCATGCGCTGCGCCGGCGCGGATGAAGAATTCGCCCGCGCCCGTGGAGGACACCGCGCAGGCGCGATCGTCGGCATAGGTGCCTGCGCCAATCAGTGGGGAGTCGCCGATCCGGCCCCAGCGCTTGCCGGTCAGACCGCCGGTGGAGGTCGCCGCCGCGACATGGCCGTGGACGTCCAGCGCAACCGCGCCGACGGTGCCATATTTCATGTCGATGTCGAACGCCCCGGACTTGCGCGCCTTCATCTCCTCAAGCTGGCGGCGGCGTTCAGGAATGGCGAACCATTCGGGATCGACCTGCTCAAGCTCCTGCTCGACGGAGAAGCCATCCGCACCTTCGCGGCTCAGCAGCACATGCGGGCTTTTCTCCATGACTGCGCGGGCAAGGCTGACCGGGTTACGGGTGCGGGTGACGCCTGTCACCGCGCCGGCATCGCGCGTCGCGCCGTCCATCACGGCCGCGTCCAGCTCGATCGCGCCTTCATAAGTGAAGACCGATCCGCGCCCGGCGTTGAAGGCGGGATCATCCTCGAGCACACGCACCGCCGCCTCGACCGCGTCCAGCGCATTGCCGCCAGCCGTCAGGACAGCCTGTCCGGCATCGAGCGCGGCCGACAGCCCCGCCCGCGCCGCCGCATCCTCCTGCGCACTCAGGTTGGTCCGGCTCATCGAACCGGCGCCACCGTGAATCATCAGGGTCCAGGCGGGATTGGTCATGGAAGGGAAACTCCGGCGGGTTATGACGCGAGCGGCTCCCCCATCCGACTCCGGCTTCCATTAGGGGGATAGCGTCCCCCTCGCAACCGGAGCCGTGACTCGCTATAGGGAGCGGCAACACCCAGGAGTAGCCTTTCATGTCCGACCATAACCCCGGCCTTCGCCCCTGGCGCGACATTGCGCGGCGGGAAAGCCGCCAGATCATGGTCGGCAACGTCCCCGTCGGCGGCGGCGCGCCAGTCACCGTGCAGACGATGACCAATACGCTGACATCGGACCCGAAGGCGACGATCGACCAGATCCGCCGGTGCGAGGATGCGGGCGTCGACATTATCCGCGTCTCCTGCCCAGACGAAGAGTCGACGGCGGCGCTGAAGCAGATCGTCCGGGCCGCGCGCGTTCCGATCGTCGCCGATATCCACTTCCACTATAAGCGCGCGCTGGAAGCCGCGGATGCGGGCGCGGCCTGCCTGCGCATCAACCCCGGCAATATCGGCAGCGAGGCGCGGGTCAAGGAAGTCGTCGATGCCGCCAAGTCCAATGGCTGCGCCATCCGCATCGGCGTCAATGGCGGATCGCTGGAGCGCGACCTGCTGGAGAAATATGGCGAACCCTGTCCCGAAGCGCTGGTCGAGAGCGCGCTCGACCATATCAAGCTGCTGCAGGATCAGGATTTCCACGAATATAAAGTGGCCGTGAAGGCCAGCGACGTGTTCCTGGCCGTCGCCGCCTATATGCAACTGGCCGAGGCGGTCGATTGTCCGCTGCATCTGGGCATTACGGAGGCCGGCGGTCTGATCGGCGGCACGGTCAAAAGCGCGATCGGCATCGGCAACCTGCTGTGGGCCGGGATCGGCGACACTATCCGAGTCTCCCTTTCCGCAGAGCCGGAAGAAGAGGTGCGGGTCGGCTATGAAATTCTCAAATCGCTGGGCATCCGCACCCGGGGGGTGAAGGTGATCTCCTGCCCCTCCTGCGCGCGTCAGGGCTTCGATGTGATCCGCACGGTGCAGGCGCTGGAGGAGCGGCTGCAGCATATCAACACGCCGCTGTCCCTCTCCGTCCTCGGCTGCGTCGTCAACGGCCCGGGCGAAGCGCGGGAGACCGACATCGGCATCACCGGCGGCGGCAACGGCAAGCATATGGTCTATCTGTCCGGCGTCACCGATCATCATATCGGCGACGCGACCCTGGTCGATCATATCGTGAAGCTGGTCGAGGCGAAGGCAGCCGAGATCGAGGCGGCGACCACAGATGCTGGGCAGGCCGAGGCGGCGGAGTGAAGAGCAAGACCGCTGCCCTGCCGGTGACGACGATTCGGGAGAAAAGGGCGGTCGGGGCCAAGGCGACCGGTGCGGAGGCGATCGGTGCTTCGACACTCGGCGCCGGCGCGATTGGCGCAATTGCCCTGGGGGCATTCGCTCTTGGCGCTATCGCCATCGGTGCGCTGGCCATCGGACGTTTGCGGATTGGAAGCGCCAGGATAGGGCGGCTGGAGATTGATGAGTTGGTGATCGGCCGCGCGACCAAAGCAAAGACTGACTGATAGTCGCAAGCCCCCCATGACCCTGCGCATCGTGAAACCCGTGGCCCTGCCGGTCGCCTTCGCCGTCTGTTGCAGCGGCGTTGCGTTGTTCTCCGTTATGGACGCGGCGATGAAGGGGTTGAGCCTTGGCATCGGCGTCTATAATGCGCTGTTCTGGCGCGCTCTCGCCGGGACGGTGATGGGCGTGATCGGGATGACGGCCCTGCGCAATCCCTGGCCAGCGATGTCGACGCTGCGCATCCACCTGATGCGCGGCGCGGTGGTGGCGGCAATGGCTTTCCTGTTCTTCTACGGCCTCACCCTGTTGCCGATGGCCGAGGCGATCGCCCTGTCTTTCCTCGCACCCATCATAGCGCTGTACCTTGCCGCCTTGCTGCTGAAGGAAAGGATCGGGCGCAACACGATCATCGCGTCGATCCTGGGCCTCGGCGGCGTGGCCATCATCGTGTCGGCCCGGCTGAGTGGGACATATGATCCAAAAACGCTGTTGGGCGCCGGGGCGGTGCTGCTGTCGGCGACCCTCTTCGCCTGGAACCTGATTTTGCAGAAGCAACAGGCTGGCGTCGCTTCGCCGGTGGAGGTCGCTTTCTTCCAGAATCTGGTGATCTTGGGGATATTCGCGGTGGGCGCGCCGTTTCTGGTCGTCCTGCCCGACGCGCGGCACCTGCCATTGATACTGGTCGCTGCAGCGCTGGCGTTTACGTCGCTCATGTGCCTGTCCTGGGCCTATGCGCGGGCGGAGGCGCAATATCTGATCCCGGTCGAATATACCGCCTTCATCTGGGCAGCGATCATGGGATGGCTGGCGTTCGGCGAACGGCTGACACTCAGCACATTGGCGGGCACCGGCCTGATCGTTACCGGCTGCCTGATCGCCGCGCGCCAGCATCCGGAGATTGCCGCACATGTCGAGACAGACGCCGCCTGATCCGCTATCGGAGCCATCATGACAGTCCATATCCGCGAGGCGGTCGCCGCCGACATCCACCTGATCCACGGCTTCATCAAGGCGCTGGCCGACTATGAGAAGCTGGCGCATGAAGTGCGCACCGACGTAAAATTGCTGGAACGGCACCTGTTCGGCCCTCGCCCGATGGCGGAGGTGCTGATCGCCGAGCATGAGGAGCAAGCCGTCGGTTTCGCGCTGTTCTTCCACAACTTTTCTACGTTCGAGGGGAAGCCCGGCATCTATCTGGAGGACCTGTTCGTGAACCCCGAAGCGCGGGGATTGGGTGCGGGTAAGGCGCTGCTGTCCCGGCTTGCGCAACTGGCCGTGGAGCGGGAATGCGCGCGATTGGAATGGTGGGTGCTCGACTGGAACGAGCCGTCGATCACCTTCTACAAGTCGCTGGGCGCCAGACTGATGGACGAGTGGACCGTGATGCGGGTCGATGGCGACGCGCTGGAGTCTCTGGCGGCGCTATGAGCTTCGACGAGGGCCTGGTCGACTGGATCAGCGAAGCGCTGGAGCCGATGGGCACGGTCACCATGCGCAAGATGATGGGCGGCGCGACCCTCTATCTGAACGGCACGGTGTTCGCGATCATCGATTCGGGCAGCTATGGCGGTGCGCTCTGGATGAAGGCCGACGAGGAGAGCGCGCCGATCTGGGAAGCGGCAGGATGCCGCCCCTTCACCTATGAGCGCAAGGACGGGAAGATGTCGTCCATGCCCTACCGCCTTGCGCCGGACGATGTATTTGACGATGCCGACGAGATGCGGCGCTGGGCTGAGTTGGCTGTTGAAGCTGGGCTGCGCGCACCGGCGAAGAAGGGGAAGTCCAAGGCGAAGTCCAAGGGTAAGCCTAAGAAGGATTGAACATCCACCTCCGTTCGTTTCGAGCCCTCGACAAGCTCAGGATAAACTTTGGCCCAGAGGCCGAAGTCGAGAAACCGGTGCGCTGGTTTCTCGACTACGCTCGAAACGAACGGAGGGTGGTATGGTCGCTCCGCGCTAAACCGCCGAAAGTGCCGCATCTCGCAAGCCGCGCCATACCCGTACCGCCTGCACCGTTTCCGGCACATCGTGAACCCGGAGCATCTGCGCGCCCTGCTCCATGCCCCGGAACGCCAGCGCGATCGATCCGCCCAGGCGCGCATCCGCGGCGGCCTCGTTCGACAATGCGCCGATCATGCGCTTTCGGCTCGCGCCCAGCAACAGCGGCACACCCAGGCCCTGATAGAGCGCCAAGTTATTGAGGATCGCCAGATTGTCCTGGAGCGATTTGCCGAAACCAAGGCCCGGATCGAT
>JAHFPU010000193.1 GCA_023266635.1 Sphingobium sp. | reverse complement strand
CGCCCTCGCATAAGCATGGGGATAGGCGCCGGCCCATCCGGCGTAACCCCCGATCCTTGCTTACTACGAGGGTGGGCCAACTCCACCCAACGATCATACGGTCTACTCAGGACGAACGGAGGAAACTGGGATCATCAAGCCCTAACGGTAATAGCTCATCGCCATAATGCGGATTGCGTCCGCATGTCGCCGGGCGACCGCCGCCTGGTCCGCGCCATATCCGCCGCCTAGGACGGATGCGAGAGGAACACCCCGCGTGCGGGCTACTGATGCAACCAGGCTGTCGCGAATGTGCAGCCCCTCATCGCTGAGCGAGAGCCGCCCCAGCTTGTCATCCCGGTGCGGGTCGACCCCCGCCTGGTACAGGATGAGATCGGGCCGGCTGTCGTCGATCATTCGGGGCAAATGCTGGTCGAGCAGGTCAAGATATTCCTCATCCTCCATGCCGTCAGCCAGCGGGACATCCAGGGTCGATACCGCCTTGCGCGCAGGGAAATTGCGTTCGGCATGCATCGAGAATGTCGCCACCTCCTCCCGCCCGGCGAGCAGCGCGGCCGTCCCGTCGCCCTGATGCACGTCGAGATCGACGATCAGGATGCGCTTGGCGTCCCCTTCCGCAATCAGGCGGTTCGTCGTGACGGCGAGGTCGTTGAAGATGCAATATCCTGCGCCGGTATCGTAGAGCGCATGGTGGCTGCCGCCCGCCGTGTTGGCGGCATAGCCGTAGCGCAGCGCCAATTTGGCAGCTTCCCATGTGCCGCCGGTGGTGCGCTGCGCCCTGCGGCTGAGCGCGCCGGTGACGGGAAAGCCGATACGGCGCGCCTTGTCCGCAGGCACATCGGCGGCCAGCACCTGCGCGACATAGGCGGGGTCGTGGACGGCCTCCAGCCAGGCGCGCGGCATGACCGGCGCTTCATGTTCATCGGCCACCGGCGGCGAGGCGCGCAGCATGTCCATGACCAGCGCATATTTGTCCCACGGGAAGGCCGCGACACCATCCTGCCGCAGCGTGTAATCCAGATGATGGACGACAGGGAACATGCGTCCTATCTACAGCTTGGATGGGGGGTACGGCAAACCCGATTCCCCGATGACTGATCCGAGCCGGACGAGACGCGAATGCCTAAGGTTGATGACGACGAACTGCCCTATCGCCCCTGTGTCGGCATCATGCTGGTCAACATGGATGGTAACGTGTTCGTGGGCCAGCGGATCGACAACAAGGTCGAGGCCTGGCAGATGCCGCAGGGCGGGATCGACAAGGGCGAGGACCCGAAAAAGGCGGCGTTCCGCGAATTGGGCGAAGAAACCGGCATCGACAAATCGCTGGTGAAGATCATCGCGCAGTCCAAGGAAGAACATTATTACGACCTGCCGCCGGAACTGGCGGGGCAAATCTGGGGCGGGAAATATCGCGGCCAGCGGCAGATCTGGTATCTCGCCCGCTTCCTGGGCACCGACGCGGATGTGAACATCCAAACGGAAGAGCCGGAATTCCGCGCCTGGAAGTGGACCGAGCCCAAGACGCTCCCCAACCTGATCGTGCCGTTCAAGAAGAAGCTGTACCGCGATATCCTGAAAGAATTCCGCGACCTTATCTGACGATATGGCGCGTTTCTGCGCCGGACTGCCTTCAAAAATATGGTAAAGGCTGTAGGGTGGCGCGGATGCTGAAACGCCTCCCGCTTCTTTCGTCCCTGCTGTTCCTGTCCACCCCCGCCCTGGCGGACGAACCCGCGCCCCTGCCGCCCGCCGTGCGCGCGATGATCGAACAGGCGATCGCCAGCGGCAATCAGGGCGATATCGATACCGTCGCCCGCATCGCCCAGAAGACCTATCCGGGCGCACAGGCCGAGGTGGCGGCGATGGTCAACGCCTATGACAAGCAGAAGGCGGAGGAGAAGAAGGAGAAGATCGAACAGGCGGGCCTCCTGCAGCTGTGGGAGGGTCGCGGCGAGATCGGCGGATTCCGCTCGACCGGATCGACACGCGAGATCGGGATCAGCGCCGCCCTCAATCTGACGCGCACCGGGCTGCACTGGAGCCACACCCTGTCGGGCAGCGCCGATTATCGGCGGGCCAATGGCGAGACATCGCGCCAGCGCTTCGTCGCGTCTTATCAGCCGCGATACCAGTTCGATCCCAGCGGGTTCGCCTATGGCCTCGTCCAGTTCGAGCGCGACCCGATCATCGGCTTCGACAGCCGCTATACCGGATCAGCGGGTATCGGTTACAAGCTGATCCAGAGCAAAAAGGTGAACCTGTCGCTCGACGCCGGTCCTTCCGTTCGTCATGTCGAATATATCGACGGCAGCGGCGAGACGAAGCTGGGCGCCCGATCCTCGATCGATTTCGGGTGGAAGCTGTCCGACACGCTGACCTTTCGGCAGACCGCGTCGGGCTATGCCGAGAATGACGTGCGAAGCCTGATCGCCCAGACCTCGCTCACCACCCGGCTGGTGTCTCGGCTCTCCGCCAATTTCTCCTACAACGTCCAGTATGAGACCCAGACCCGCCTGACCGACGAGCGGCTGGACACGCTGAGCAAGGCGACGCTGGTCTACGACTTCTAAGCCACCGGCGAGGGGTGGAGGAAGGCGCGGCGCTCTGTTAGAGTGTTGCCGATGAGCGCAATATCCTTATCGGAGAGGTCTGTATTGGAGGCAGCGGCGGATGCGCCGATGCTGGCGCAGGTCGAGCGCTGGGCTGCGGTCAACAGCGGGTCGCGCAACCTGCCGGGGCTGGCCGATATGGCTGGGCTGCTGGCCGACTCTTTCACGGCCCTGCCCGGTGACGTCGATCTGGCCAATCCCGATGAAGTCGATGCCGTCGATACGGACGGAACGATCCGCATCATCAATCATGGCCGGCATCTGCATGTGACGGTGCGGCCGGACGCTCCGGCGCAGATCCTGCTGACCGGCCATATGGATACCGTCTTTGCCGCGAGCGACCCTTTCCAGGAGTTGCGCTGGCTGGAGGATGGCGTGTTGAACGGCCCCGGCGTCGCGGACATGAAGGGCGGGATCGCGCTGATGCTTGCCGCGCTGAAGGCGGTCGAGGCCAGCCCGGTTGCGAGCAGGATCGGCTATGAGATCATCATCAACAGCGACGAGGAAGTGGGCAGCGCCTCCTCCGCCGCGCTGATCCGGCAGGCAGCGCGCGGGAAGATCGCCGCGCTGACCTACGAGCCCGCCCTGCCCGACGGCACACTGGCAGGCGCGCGGGCAGGCAGCGGCAATTTCTCGATCATCGTCGCGGGGCGCAGCGCCCATGCGGGGCGCAATCCCGAGGAAGGACGCAATGCGCTGGTGGCGGCGGCGGACATCGCCCTGCGCCTGAAAAGCGCAAGCGGCGCGGGCTTTTCCTGCAATCCGGCGCGGATCGACGGCGGCGGGCCGAACAATGTCGTGCCGGCGCATGCCGTGCTGCGGGTCAATTTCCGGCCTAAGACGCCGGAGGATGAGATCGCGGCGGGCGCTCTGTTGGACAGGGTGATCGCCGATGTCGCGCGGGAGCATGACGTGCATATCCACCGCCATGGCGGCTTCGGCCGTCCGCCCAAGCCGATCGACGCTGGGGCAGCGCGGCTGTTCGGGTTGGTGAAGCAATGCGGCGCAGACATCGGCCTCCCGATCGCCTGGCGCGATACCGGCGGGGTGTGTGACGGGAACAATATCGCGGCGTGCGGCGTCCCTGTGGTCGACACGATGGGCGCGCGCGGCGGCAGCATTCACAGCGCCGAGGAATTTCTGATGACCGACAGCCTGCCCGAGCGGGCGCAACTGTCGGCGCTGACGATCATGCGGATTGCCGAAAGGGGAACGGTTTGACTTTCTTCATGCGCCCGGCCCGGCCGGACGACCTCCAGACATTGTACGAGATGGCCAAGCTGACCGGCGGCGGTTTCACCAACCTGCCGCCAGACCGCAAGTCGCTCTCCGCCAAGCTGGAGCGGACGGCCGAGGCCCTGTCGCGTGACGCCGACAGCATGGAGGATGAGATGATCGTCCTGGTGCTGGAGAATAGCGAGACGGGCCAGGTGCGCGGCACATGCCAGATATTCAGTACGGTGGGGCAGAAATGGCCCTTCTACTCCTATCGCTTGGGCGTGCTGACCCAGCATAGCCGGGAACTGGCGCGCACGTTCCGGGCAGAGATGCTGTCGCTGACCACCGATCTTGAAGGGTCGACCGAGGTCGGCGGCCTGTTCCTGCATCCGCGTGAGCGCGCCGAGGGGCTGGGGCTTCTGCTCGCCCGCAGCCGCTATCTCTACATCCGCCAGCATCGCGCCCGCTTTGGCGAGAAGGTGATCGCGGAACTGCGCGGGGTGATCGACGAGGCGGGCGGGTCGCCCTTCTGGGACGGCCTTGCCGGCCGTTTCTTCGGCATGAGCTTCCAGGAAGCGGACGAGTTCAACGCGATCAACGGCAACCAGTTCATCGCCGACCTGATGCCCAAGACGCCGATCTATACGGCGATGCTGACGGATCATGCGCGATCGGTGATCGGCCTGCCCCACCCCAATGGCCGCGCGGCGATGCGGATGCTGGAGGCGGAGGGCTTCGCCAATGCGGGCTATATCGACATATTCGACGGCGGGCCAACGATGGTGGGGCAGATCGACGGCCTGCGCACGGTGTCCGAGGCGCGGGATGTGACTTTCGCCGGCACGCATGACGGCGGCGGCAAGAAGGTGCTGGCGGCCCGCGGACGGCTGGGCGACTATCGCTGCGCCTATGCCTTTGTCGTCGAGCAGGCGGACGGGTCCGTGACGCTGGATGCGGCGGGCGCGAAGCTGCTCGACATGGCCGAGGGCGACACGCTGACACTGGCGGACCGCTGATGAGCGTACGGGAGATCAATTTCGACGGGATCATCGGGCCGAGCCATAATTATGCGGGCCTCAGCGCCGGCAACCTGGCCTCCGCGCATAATGCGGGCGCGGTCGCCTATCCCCGCGCGGCGGCCTTGCAGGGCATCGGCAAGATGCGCGCGAATATCGCGCTTGGCCTGAC
>JAHFPU010000052.1 GCA_023266635.1 Sphingobium sp. | reverse complement strand
CGACTGTGCGCGGGTGATGCGCGGCATGAACTCCATCGACAGCGCTTCAAGCCCGGCGGCCGCATAGCCATCCACTCTGGCCCGCTCACCGAACGGATTGAACGAGGCCGCGACGATCGCTCCCGGCGCAGCGCCGGCCAGCGTGCCGGCTTCCGGCGCCTGAACGCCCAGAATGATGCCCGCATCCTTCACGGTCGCAGAGCGATCGCCAATATTGGCGCCCGCAGCAGCATAATCGGCGTCGGCGACCGAGGCCAGCAACCCCGCCCCCGCCTCAACCGAGACCGTTGCACCCAATGCTATGAACTTCTTTACCGTCTCCGCCGATGCGGACACGCGGCGCTCGCCCGAGGCAAGCTCCTTCAACACAGCTATTTTCATTATTGTCCCCTCCTAGTGGGGTAAATTCAGGAAGAGATGAGAAGGACGACAAGCGCACCGATAGCGAGGCAGGCGATCGTTCCGAATTTCACAAAGCCGATAAAGCTGTCGTACGTTTGGTTCGCACTTTTCATATCCATGCCGGACGCCATGCCGTTTCCCCCTAAACAAAATACTGTCCGAGCCCTCTTATAAGCAAGATTACATCCCCTCAACCCTACACTTTCGACAGGAGAAAACTCTGTTGAAAGAAAATCGCGCCGATTAAGCGGGTCTTTACCCTGCCCCGTTAGAAATGTGCCCATTCGGGATTCACGGGGGTTAAATGGCACATAACGGTACGCCGATGGTGATGCTGATCGACGATGAGCCGGCGCAGCGCCGTCTCGTGGGCGCTTTGGCTTCCCGTGCTGGGTGGCGCACGATCTTCGCCAATGACGGCGAAACCGCGCTTGCCACGCTAGGCACGCAGGACGGCATGCGGCTGGACGCCATCATTCTCGATCACTGGAGCCCGGACTATGAGCCGGCTGCATTGATCCGCGACATTCGCGCGCGGCGACCGCATCTCCCGGTCCTGATCCTGACCGCGCACAACAGCGTCAACGTCGCCGTGGACGCGATGCGGGCCGGCGCGACGGACTATCTGTCTAAGCCGGTCGCGCCCGATCGCCTACTCGCAGCGCTCAATGCGACCCAGAACCACAGCGAGGAGGATGGCGAACTCCGTCCCCTGACCGAGAAGATTTCCGCGCCGCTGGCGTTCGAGGAAATTGTCGGCTCCGCGCCGCAATTTCGCGCAGCGCTGGCGATCGCCGCCAAGGCAGCCCGTGCCCGCATTCCCGTCCTGATCGAGGGCGAGAGCGGCGTCGGCAAAGACGTCATCGCCCGCGCGATCCACGCCGCCTCACCTCGTTTCCGCCAGGAAATGATCACGGTGAACTGCGGCGCGATGCCCACCAATCTGGTGGAATCGGAACTGTTCGGTCACGAGCGCGGCGCGTTCACCGGCGCGTTCGAGCGTCAGGTGGGCCGTTTCGTCAGCGCCGACATGGGCACCATATTCCTCGACGAAGTCAGCGAGCTTCCCCTCGACGCGCAGGTGAAGCTGCTGCGCGTCCTGCAGGATGGCGAAGTCCAGCCGATCGGCGCGCGCATGCCGACCCATGTCGATGTCCGCGTGATCGCCGCGACCAACCGCAAGCTGCTTGAAGAGGTCGAGGCCGGGCGCTTCCGCGAGCATCTCTATTACCGCCTCAACGTCGTGCAGCTCACGATTCCGCCATTGCGCGAACGGATTGGCGACGTTCCCGCCCTGTCCCGCCATCTGCTGGCGCGCATCGCGACGCAGCCGGGCCTGCGCAGCCTGGGCATTACCGCAGAGGCCGTGGCGCTGCTGATGCAGCATGATTGGCCCGGCAATGTCCGTCAGCTTCAGAATGCCCTCTTCCGTGCCGCCGTGCTGTGCGAAGGCGGCGCGCTGACGCCGCAGGACTTTCCGCAAATCTCCACGCAGATCATGACGCGCCAAGGCGCCGGATCACGCGCTGCGTCGCATACGCATGACGATGCCGCTGGGATCACCCTGTTCGAGACCGACGGCCATGTCCGCCAGCTTGCGGATATCGAAGCGGACGTCATCCGTCTCGCCATCGGCCATTACCGGGGGCGTATGACGGAAGTCGCGCGCCGCCTGGGCATTGGTCGTTCGACGCTGTACCGCAAGCTTGCGGAACTGGGGATCGAAAGCGCGGCCTGAGGCTGCTTTCAGGACTTGAGGTTGCTGCGGCGCTTTGCAGCGCCGAGTAAAACGGATGAACGCGCCCCGCGCGTTCATTTGATCCGTTTTACTCCCACTCGATTGTTCGGGGTCATATTAACCAAGTGAATTCATTTCCAAAAATATTTTTGCGTTCGAGTAATACCGGCCCAGGACCCGTCAGAAATCTACGCTGCTGATATCGTTGAGGAATTCCCGCCGACCTTCGCAAGCCATCTATCGACTACTATCGGCTCTTTGCGCGCTGTTCCATCTCTGACGCCCGAACTCAGATTGCGGCGAAAATACCGTCAACGTCGGCGGAATCCGGCGGCTACGCGAACAGGCAAGGTCTGGCCACATCAGAAATCCTCCAACTATCGTGCCGCTCGCCGACAGCACAATCTACGAAACGGAGAAACGCGGTGACTTTCCTCGCCGCTTCAATCTCACGCCGCGTTGCGTGGTGTGGGACCTAGTTTCACGCATCGCTTGCGCAGCTCCACATCGGAGATGCCGAGCTCGGGCGCCACCTTGGATACCGCGCGTTCCGAGATCATGTCATAAAGCTGCTGCCGGGTGAGAACATGCCGCATCGGCAAACCTCCTGCTGGAATTCTTAAGCCACACGCGCTAAATGACTATCTACATGGTCAGGAGCGTGACATGGACGCGATCAATCTAGCGGACGCCAAAGCTCATCTGAGTGAGCTGGTCGACCGGGTCGAGGCGGGCGATTCGATCGACATCACCCGTCGCGGCAAGCCGGTCGCACGGCTTACCGCCGTGGCCAGGCCGCGCCAGCCGATCGATGCCGCACTGCTGCAGTCGCTGACGGCAGCGATGCCGCCCCAATCTCAGAGTGCCGCCGATCTCGTGCGGTCGATGCGGGATGGCGACCGCTACTGATGCTCTATCTCGACACGTCGCTGATCGTCGCGGCGCTCTCCAATGAAGCGATGACGCCGCGCGTTCAAGCCTGGCTGGCGGAACAGGACCCGACGCAACTCCTGATCAGCGACTGGACTGTCACCGAGATGTCCTCGGCCATGGCAATCAAGCTGCGGACCCGACAGATCAGCCTCGAGCAACGCGCGGCGGCAATGGCCATGTTCAACAAGCTCGTCGCCGAGAGCTTCACTGTGCTGCTCGTGACGGGCGGGCAATTCCGGGCGGCGGCGAAGTTTGCCGATCAGCATGCTCTTGGCCTTCGTGCTGGTGACGCGCTGCATCTCGCCATCGCCTCGGAGCATGGCGCCACGGTGCATACGCTCGACCAGCGGCTCGCGGACGCCGGACCTGCGCTCGGCGTGCCGGCGCAGTTGCTGGCATGATCCGGGCTTCTTCCATTTCGGCCGGCGCTCGGGAGCCACCATGGCCGGTGACTGGTCCGACGAGCAGAACGACGCAATCGTGGCGGATTATTTCGCGATGCTTGGCGATGACATCGCCGGGCGGCCTTACAGCAAGGCTGAGCACAACCGCTTGCTGCAGGCCGTGATCGATCGGCGCCGCGGTTCGATCGAATACAAGCATCAGAACATCAGCGCTGTGCTCAAGGGGCTCGGTGAGGATTGGATCCCAGGTTACAAGCCGGCCTTCAATTTCCAGGCCTCGCTCGTCGACGCAGTAGTGCGCTGGCTCGAGCGCGATCCGGATTGGCTCGTACCGGTCGCACGGATGGCGACAGGTCCGTCACCGTCAGCGCTTCGGGAGAAAGCGATACTGTGGATCGGCCCGCCGCCGACACACAGCAATGCGCCGCCGCCCGACGAACTCGAGCAGATGACCTTCATCGCCCGGAAGTACGATGTGGCCGAGCGCGATGCCCGCAATCGCGCGCTAGGTCGTGCGGGCGAAGAGCGTGTCCTCGCCCACGAGCGCGCCAACCTACTCGCCGCCGGCCGGACCAATCTCGTTGAGCGCATCCGCTGGGTATCGCATCTCGATGGCGATGGCGCCGGCTATGACATCCTGAGCTTCGACACTGACGGCCGCGATCGGCTGATCGAGGTGAAGACGACCAATGGCTGGGAGCGCACGCCGTTTCACATCACGCGCAATGAGTTGGCCGTTGCCGAGGAGCGCCGCGGTGAGTGGCGGCTGGTGCGGTTGTGGAATTTCGCGCGAGAGCCGAAGGCGTTCGAGCTGCGTCCGCCGCTGGAAGCGCATGTGTCGCTGATTGCGACCAGCTATCAGGCGAACTTCTTATAGTAGACTGCTAGCAGAGCGATAGCTTTTTGAAAGACTTGGTCAGGAATGTGGACCTCATTGACGGCGAAACGGCCGGAATTGGGCCGCAAGCGGACTGGCGGCTTATAGGCGCTGCGACCTTGAAATCCGACAATCAACTGCCATCCGACGGGATCCCTCCTGACTATTTGGGTTCCTGGATTGGTGTTGCGAGCTTCAAGTACGAAAGTTCAGCGGTAAGCTTAATCGCGCTAGTGGTTTCCGGTCGGAAGCTGGATCTCGAAAGTACTTCCTTCGCCAGGTACGCTGCTTACCAGCCGGATTGTCCCGCCATGCAGTTCGGCAAGTTGCTTGACGAGGGCCAGCCCGATTCCCAGCCCGTCGCCTATCACGACCATTCCTGCATTGGATTGCTCGAAGAGCTCGAAAATGCGCGACTGCTGGTCGGCTGGGATGCCGACACCGTTGTCGGAAACGACAATGCTGGCGCTGTTTCCGCTGCCACTTGCGGTGACCTCGATGCGCCCGCCCTTCGGCGTGTACCGTGCCGCATTGCCAACGACATTGCTGACCATCTGAATGAAGCGCGCCTTGTCGACGTCGAGTAGTATCGGCTGTTCCGGAACGTTCACTGCGAGCGTGTGATTCCCTGACTCGATTGCCGGAACCGCGACTTCCAGCGCGGAGGGAAGGATGTCGGCCAGCAGCACTTTCTCCCGGCGCAGCGAGATTTTTCCGTGCTCGATGCGGTTGATGTCGAGCAGGTCGTCGACGAGACGGGTCATGTGCCCGAGATGCTGCCGCATCGACGTGCGGACGTTTCCAATGACCTCCGGATCCCTTTTCCTCTCCAGAATGCTGAGACCGGCGGCAAGGACCGCCAACGGATTGCGCAACTCGTGCGCCAGCACCGCGAGAAACCGGTTTTTCTGCTGATCGGCAGCCTGTAGCGCAGCGCTGAGCGTTGCGAGTTCGTCGCGCTGGGCGGTGATCTGCTGCCGCTGGGCATACAGGTCCAGGAAGACATTCGATTTGGAGCGCAGGATGTCGGCTTCGATCGGCTTTTGGATGAAATCGACCGCTCCCGCCTCGTAACCTCGAAAGCGGCGTGCGGCATCGCCGCTTCCCGCCGTCACGAAAATGATCGGGATATGCCGCGATCGCTCGTTCGCGCGCATTATCTCGGCCAGTTCGAACCCGTCCATGCCGGGCATCTGCACGTCGAGCAGCGCCAGCGCATAATCGTTCGCCAGCATCAGTTCGAGCGCATCTTCGCCGCTGCGCGCCAAATGCAGCTCCAGCCCTTCGCGCGCAAGCAAGGCTTCGAGCGCGACGAGGTTTTCCTCGAGATCGTCGACCAACAGGAATTTGACGTTGTTGGTCATAGCGCGATCATGGCCTCCAGCGCAGGGTGGATGTCTTCCAACCGCATCGCTTGCGAACCCGGGGCCGCGGCAAGCGCAGCGTGGGGCATTGTCGCCACTTCCGCCGAGGCCGGATCCTGTACGATACCTTTCCCGCCTGCCGCACATATAGCGCGCAATCCCGCTGCGCCATCGCTGTTCGCTCCCGTCAGGACAATCCCGGCCAGCTCGCTTCCGAACGCGTCTGCCGCGCTTTCGAACAGCACGTCGATTGCGGGTCGCGAGTGATTGACCGGCTCGTCCGAGGATAGAGCGAGCGAGCCGCCCGCCTCGACGAGAAGATGATAATCGGACGGCGCGAAATAGATCGTTCCCGGTTCCAGCGGCTCCTTATCCTCCGCTTCCTTTACAGGGATGCGGCATTTGTCGGCGAACAGATCGACCAAGGCGTTATCGCGCCGTGGCGGGATATGGACGACGACGATGACGGGAATGGGAAAGTCCACGGGCAAGGCCGGCAGCACCTGCGAAAGGGCCTGCACGCCGCCCGCCGACGCGCCGATGACGACTGCCTGAAGGCTCACCGAGTGTTCCTTCGATAGATCTTTTCCTCGCGCACGAACTCCGAGAACATGTCGGCGTGGGCCGAGAAGCGCAGGCTTTCCTTCGACCCGACGCCTAGGAATCCGCCGCGCGCGAGCGATTCGCCGAACAGTCCCACGACCCGGTCCTGCAATTCGCGGTCGAAGTAGATCAGCACGTTGCGGCATGAAACGAGGTGCATCTCGCCGAACGCGGCGTCGGTCACCAGGCTATGATCGGAGAAAACGGCTCGTTCGCGCAGGGCCTTGTCAAACACGGCCCTGTCGTAGTCCGCGGTATAGTATTCAGATAAAGATGAATGACCGCCGGACTGGCGATGGTTTTCCGTGAACTGGCGGATCCGGTCCAGCGGATAAATGCCCGCCTGCGCCGCGCGCAGCGCCGCCGGGTTGATGTCCGTTGCGTAGAAGATGGTACGGTCGGCCAGCCCTTCCTCGGCGAAGAGGATCGCCAGCGAATAAAGCTCCTCGCCATGGCTGCATCCCGCGACCCATACCTTGAGCGAGGGGTAGGTCCTGAGGTGAGGCACGACGCTTTCGCGCAGGGCGCGAAAATACGAAGGGTCGCGAAACATCTCGCTCACCTGAACGGTGAGGAAGTTTAGCAAACGCGGCAGGATCGTCTCGTCGTGCAGGACGGCCGACTGGATGTCGGAAATGCTGTCGTAGCCCAACTGTGTCCGCGCCTGCAGCAGCCGCCGCTTGATTGAGGCGCGGGCATAGTGCCGAAAATCGTAGTGATAATGCCGATAGAGTGCGTCCAGCAGAAGCTGGATCTCGATGTCCTCGATGCTCTCGTTCGCAGCACCGGCGTCCGTCATTCTGGTGCGCATCACCTGGGCATCCATACCCGTACCAGTGAAAGCAACTTGTCCACGTCGATCGGCTTTGACATGTAATCGTTGGCGCCCGCATCGATGCATTTCTGCTGGTCGTCGGGCATGGCCTTGGCGGTGAGCATGACAATGGGCAGCTTCTTCCAGCGCGCATCGGCACGGATGGCGCGAGCGGCGGTGAGGCCGTCCATCACCGGCATCATGACGTCCATCAGCACCAAGTCGATCGTGTTGTCAGGATCGCCCGCCGCTTCCTCCAGCGCATCGATCGCCTCCTGCCCGTTGCGCGCGATCCGCGTCAGTGCGCCGCGGGGCTCCAGAACGCTGGTGAGCGAGTAGACGTTGCGCACGTCATCCTCGACGATGAGGATGCGGCGGCCTTCGAGCGCCGCATCACGGTGACGCGCTTTCTCGATCATCTGGCGCTGTTCGGCAGGCAAGTCGGAAACGACCTGGTGCAGGAACAGCGAAACCTCGTCCAGCAGGCGCTCGGGCGACTTGGCGCCCTTGATGATGATGGAACTGGAATAACGACGCAGGCGCTGCTCCTCGTCGGCCGAAAGGTCCCGCCCGGTGTAGACGATTACCGGAGGAAGCGGACCCTCGCCTTCCTCGCTTAGCGTCTCGAGCAGGGAAAAGCCGGTGGCATCGGGCAGCGCGAGGTCGAGGACCATGCAATCGTACTGGCCGCCGCGCAGTTCCTCCAGACATTCGGCGACCGTGCCGACGCCGACAGTCTCGACATCCTGCGATCCGAGCAGCTGACTGACCGCCTCACGCTGGACCGCGTCGTCCTCGACGATGAGCACACGCCGAACGCGCGATGCCAGTTTCTGCTGCAGCATGGCCAGCACCTCTGCCAGCCGTTCGCGGGGGGCGGGCTTTTCAAGGAAGCCGATCGCACCCAATGCCATCGCTGTCTGGGCCTGGTCCGAACCGGAGATAACGTGGATCGGTATGTGCCGTGTCCTGTCTTCATGCTTGAGCCGGTCCAGAACGGTAAGGCCCGACTGATCGGGCAGACCGATGTCGAGCACGATGGCGCTGGGCCGGTACTCGCGGGCAAGGTCGATCGCTTCCTGCGCGGTGCCGGCCACGAGGCATTCGAAACCCATTTCGCGTGACAGGTCGCACACGATACCGGCAAATCTGCTGTCGTCCTCGATCACGAGCAATACGCGCTTGTCACCGGACAGGACCGCCCGGTCGTCGTCGATGACCGGCCCCTTGGGTGTCGTATTGGTCCGGCCCTTCGGCCTGGTCGCGGCTTGTACAGTTGCCGGGGCTGTTGCCGGCGGTTCCTTACCCGCCGGCGCGGCAGCGCGCGGCGCGACGGTGGCGGGATCGTAAGTGGCAGGCACGTCCACGATGAACGTGCTTCCCTTGCCTTCTTCGCTCGTGACCCGGATCGTTCCGCCCAGCAGGCGGACCAGTTCGCGCGAAATCGAGAGGCCGAGCCCGGTGCCGCCGAACTTGCGGCTGATTGTGCCGTCGGCCTGGCGGAAGGCGTCGAATATCGCGTCGCGCTGCTCCGGTGCGATGCCGATCCCGGTGTCGGCGACCGCGAATTCGATCTGGTCGTCATCCTTGCTGGAGATCGACAGGGTAACGCTGCCCCGTTCGGTGAACTTGATCGCGTTCGAAAGCAGGTTCTTGAGTACCTGTTCCAGCCGCTGTCGATCGGTCTCGATGGAACGCGGCGCATCGTCGGCAAGCGCGATGTCGAGTTCCAGCCCACGCTGCTGCGCCAGCGGCTCGAACATCTTTCGCAGGTCCGAAGCGAGCCGCTCCGTGGAGACCTGGGTCGCCTGGATCTCGACGTGACCCGCCTCGATTTTCGACAGATCGAGGATGTCGTTGATAAGGGTCAGGAGGTCGTTGCCCGAAGATTCGATCGTGCGGGCAAACTTGACCTGTTCGGCCGAAAGGTTGCCGTCGGCATTGTCGCCCAGCAGCTTGGAAAGGATCAGCAGCGAATTGAGCGGCGTGCGCAGCTCGTGGCTCATGTTGGCAAGGAAGTCAGACTTGTACTGGCTGGCCTGCTCAAGCTCGCGAGCCTTAAGCTGCAGCGAGGCAGCGGCGCGCGAAAGCTCGTCACGCTGGCCCTCCAGAGCCTGCGCTTGTTCTTCAAGCTGGCTGTTGGTCTGTTCCAGTTCGACCTGCTGCAGTTCCAGCCGGGCTTGCGTTTCCTTCAACGCATTCCCCTGCTCCTTCAGTTCCTCGTTGGAGACCCGCAATTCCTCGCTTTGCGCCTGCAGTTCGCTAGCCTGGCGCTGCGTTTCCTCCAGCGCGTCCTGCAGGCGCTCGCGGAAACGCGCCGAGCGCAGGGCGACGCCGATCGAGCCTGAAACGGTATCGAGCAGTTCTCGTACCCGGTCATCCACCGCATCGAAAAATCCGAGTTCGATGACGGCATTGACCGAACCTTCATTGAAAGCCGGGGCGACCACGAGATGGCGCGGCGTATCGCTGCCAAGTGCGGAACCGATCTTGAGATAACCGTCCGGGATATCCGCAAGCTCGGTCGGGTGTCCGTCTGCCGCCACCTTGCCGAGCAAGCCTTCGTTGAAGGCAAACGTTTCGGGCACCGCTGCCGCGTCGGTCACCCCGAGCATGGCTGCACGGTTGAACGTGCCTCCTTCTCCCTTGAAGATCGCGCCTGCGTTAGCCCCGGTCCTCTCGGCGAGGAAGGCAAGCACCGCGGCGCCCAGCTGCGGGACAGTCTTCTCGCCGCGCATCGCTTCGCTAAGCTCCACCTGCGCGGTTTGCAGCCAACGCTGACGTTCGCGCAGGCGGTTTCCGCGCATGAGCAGCAGGAATATCGCGATGGTCAAGGCGATGCCAATAAGGCTAGTGACCATGGCGCTGACGAGCGTTGCACTGGACGCCGCAGCCAGTTCGGCGATGCGCTGCTGGCGCTCTGTCGTCTCCGCGCGGTTTCTCTGCGCCATCTCCAAACGGATCGCATCCATCGCGATCTTGCCCTGGTCGCTGTCGATCATCGCGATCGCCGGATCGAAGCCCTGATCGCGACGAGTCTCGATGGCCAACCGGGAGAAACGGAGTTTTTCGTCGATCAGGGTCCGGAGCCGGTCGAGGTCCTCATCCTCGGCGGCATTGTCATTTGCAAAAGCTTCCAACTTCCCCAGGTTTTGTCGCGCGCTGGCAGCTCCGGTTCGATAAGCTTCAAGATATTGGTCTTTGCCGGTCAGGACATAGCCTCTGCTACCAGTTTCCACGCCGAGCACCGCTATCATGAGCTCATCGAGCGACGTCAGCACCTCGTGCGTAACGCGGATCCGTTCCTCGTTCTCGCGCATGCTGAGGACGTTCGAATACGAAAGGATCGCGCTGACCAGGAAGAAGCCGATCCCGGCAACGAGGCCGACGATAGACCACCAGGAATTCGTGTCGCGGAATTTCCGCTTGGAGGCAGCATCTTGCAAGAGTTTGAAATCCTTTAGTCGTGCCAAGGCCATAACGGCGGACGATAATTCGAAGCAACCTCTTCCTCAGTCTCTAATGGCATGTAGCGTCAGTTTGCACCTTTTTGATGAGCGTCGCGATTGTATCGAGCCTCTGGATGCCGAGCCGTGATCAGATCGCTGTGTGCCGCCCTTGGAATAGTGACGTGACCCCCGATTTTCCTCCACGCTGGATTAGAGTCCGCCCCTGAGAGAAGGACGGACGAGATGAAGCGAACGAGGTTTTCTGAAGAGCAGATCATTGGCGTGCTGAAGGAAGCGGAGGCGGGGGCGAAGACCGCGGACCTGGCCCGCCGACACGGTGTGTCGGAAGCGACGATCTACAACTGGAAGGCGAAGTACGGCGGACTGGAGGTGTCCGAGGCAAAGCGGCTGCGCTCGCTCGAGGATGAGAACGGCAGGCTCAAGCGCTTGTTGGCCGATGCGATGCTGAACAACGCTGCGCTGAAGGATCTTCTGACAAAAAAGTTCTGACGCCCGCCGCGAAGCGGGAAGCTGTTGCTCATCTCCAGGATTGTCACGGGATGAGCGAGCGGCGGGCGTGTCATGTGATCGGAGCCGACCGTAAGAGCGTGCGATATCGCTCCCAGCGGGCTGACGATGCCGAGCTTCGCGAGAAGCTGCGCGAGCTGGCGAACCAGCGACGCCGGTTCGGCTATCGTCGCCTGCATATCCTGCTGCGCCGGGAGGGGGTGATGATCAACCGCAAGAAAACCCAGCGTCTTTACCGTGAGGAGGGATTGGCGGTCAGGCGACGCCGGAGCCGCAAGCGTGCTGTTGGAACACGGGCGCCTGCTCCGGTGCTGGCCCTACCGAACCAGCGCTGGAGCCTCGACTTCGTGCACGACCAAATGGCGTCAGGACGACGGTTCCGCGTGCTGAACGTGGTCGATGACGTGACCCGGGAGTGCCTTGCGGCGGTGCCCGACACATCGATCTCAGGCGGCCGTGTCGTGCGCGAGTTGACGGAGCTGATCGCACAGCGCGGCAAACCGGGGATGATCGTCAGCGACAACGGGACCGAACTCACGAGCAATGCGGTGCTGGCATGGTGCGGGGAGATCGGCGTTGAGCGGCACTACATCGCGCCGGGCAAGCCGATGCAGAACGGCTACGTCGAGAGCTTCAACGGCCGCATGCGCGACGAACTGCTCAACGAGACGCTGTTCCTCAGCCTTGCCCACGCCCGGGTCGAGATCGCCGCCTGGGTCGAGGACTACAATCGGGAGAGACCACACTCATCCCTTGGATACGCAACACCGGCGGCGTTCGCCGCCGAACTGGATAAGCAATGGACTGATTCGCTACGCCCTCCGGGCTCCGCTACGCAGCCCATTGCTTCAACCGCGCTCAAGCGCAAAACAACCGCGCGGCTCTAATCCCAGTTGGGGGAAAGCCGGGGGTCACGTCACGAACTGCCAGACAATTGACAGCGCTAACTAACAGATAATTCCGACTGCGGCACCTTTTCCTATCCGCCGAAAGCAAAGGCTCGAGATCGGTCGCTAGGAAACCGAATAGCAAGGAGCCGGGAAGGCCTTCTACAATGCGACATTCCAATTCCCTCGCGATGGCAAGTTTGGCGTCACCGCATGGAGCGGGAGCGTTCTGATCGGCGGGCGGTATGGCATCGCACTCCTTTTTTCCGTTATGGCCGAAAAGATGAGTCGCTCCATGTGCGAAGGCCGCTAAGATCTTTGCAGCTAGCGTATCTTGATCGACGATCGCTGGATATCGGGACCCCTGCGGGCACTTTATCGATGTTGCCCCGACCCGGGGCAAAAATTAGAGGATGAACGATGGCTAAAAAAGTTCAGACGACCGCCCATGACATCAACCCCGACCCGATCATCGTGAAGCCAGTTCCCAACGTGGACAAAACCGGTCCTTTCGGTGGCCGCGCGATCGACAAGGGGGAGCGGCCACGCGGCCCGGCGGGCGACAATTCGCTGCACCACCACAACCCGGGTCTGGGCGAGACCGATTTCGACACCGAGCTGGGCAATGCTGGCGAAGTGCATCAGCAGGTGCCCGATAGCGGCGATCATAGCGATACGGTGGCGCATCTCACCGACAACCACGGCCATCGCATTGCGGACAACCAGAACAGCCTCAAAGCCGGCGCGCGCGGGCCGACACTGCTGGAAGACTTCGTTCTGCGCGAGAAGATCTTTCACTTCGATCACGAACGTATCCCCGAGCGTATCGTCCACGCCCGCGGTTCCGGCGCGCACGGCGTGTTCGAAGTCACCAAGGCGATCCCCGAACTGACCAAGGCCAAGCTATTCTCCAAGGCCGGCAACAGCTGCCCCGTGTTCACCCGTTTCTCCACCGTCGCGGGCGGCGCTGGATCGGTCGACACCCCGCGCGACGTGCGCGGCTTTGCGGTCAAGCTCTACACCGAAGACGGCAACTGGGACCTGGTCGGCAACAACATCCCGGTGTTCTTCATCCAGGACGCGATCAAGTTCCCCGACCTCGTCCATTCGGTGAAGATGGAGGCCGATCGCGGCTATCCGCAAGCGGCCAGCGCGCATGACACGTTCTGGGATTTCATCAGCCTGATGCCCGAGTCCATGCACATGATCATGTGGGCGATGTCCGACCGCGCGATCCCGCGCACGCTGCGCAACATGGAAGGGTTCGGCGTCCACACCTTCCGGCTCGTCAATGCCGAGGGCAAGGGCAGCTTCGTCAAGTTCCACTGGAAGCCGGTGCTGGGCCTTGCCTCCACCACTTGGGATGAGGCAGTGAAGCTGGCCGGGGCCGACCCCGATTTCCACCGCCGCGATCTCCACGAAGCGATCGATGGCGGGCACTATCCGGCATGGGACCTGGGCATCCAGGTGTTCGACGAGGCGTGGGCCGCCAAGCAGCCCTATGACGTGCTCGATGCGACCAAGCTGATTCCCGAAGAGGAAATCCCGGTCGACATCATCGGGCGCATGACGCTGAACCGTAATGTCGACAATTTCTTTGCCGAGACCGAGCAGGTCGCCTTCCTGCCCACCAATGTGGTGCCGGGGATCGATTTCTCGAACGATCCGCTGCTGCAAGGGCGGCTGTTCAGCTATCTCGACACGCAGAAATCGCGGCTGGGCACGACCAATTTCCACCAGATCCCGATCAACGCGCCCAAGTGCCCGTTCCACAATTTCCAGCGCGACGGGATGATGCAGACGCTGGTGCCCACGGGCCGCGCCAATTACGAGCCCAACAGCCTTGCCGAAGCGGGCGAGGACGGCGGCCCGCGCGAATGCCCGGAAACCGGCTTCACCAGCTTTGCCGCCAATGACGAACGCAACGATGGCGGCGAGAAGCTGCGCATCCGTGCGGAAACCTTCGCCGACCACTACAGCCAGGCACGGCTGTTCTATCGTTCGCAGACCGATAACGAACAGGCGCACATCTGCTCGGCTATCGTGTTCGAGCTGTCGAAGGTGACGCTGGAGCATGTCCGCAACCGGGTGATGAGCCGTCTTCGCAATATCGACGAGGATCTGGCCAAGCGCGTGGCCGCCGGTCTGGCGATGGACCTCCCGGAAAAGGCCAAGGCCGCGAAGGAACCGATCGATATGGCGCTGTCCGATGCACTGTCGATCCAGAAGCAGGAAAAGCCCGTGTTCGAGGGCCGCTGCGTGGGCATTCTCTACGCCGAGGGTTCGGACAAGGCGATGATCGACGAGATCAAGGCGGGCGTCGAAAAGGACGGCGGTACGGTTAAGCTGGTCGCGCCCAAGGTGGGCGAGATCAAGGTCAAGGGCGGCACACTCAAGGCCGATGGCCAGCTCGCGGGCACGCCTTCGGTGGTGTTCGATGCGGTGGTCGCCATCCTGATGCCCGACCAGGCGCAGGAACTGGCCAAGGATGTGGGCGCGGTCGCCTGGTTTGCCGACGCCTGGTATCACTGCAAGACCATCGGCGCCTGTGGCGGCACGCGCGAGCATATCCTGCCCAAGGCGAATATCGAGCCTGACGCGGGCGTGCCCAAGCCGGAGGACTTCCTCAAGGTCGGCACCAAGCGCCACTGGGATCGCGAACCCAAAGTCCGCGACCTGGCCTGACCCACGCGCGGTGCCGGATCATGGAGGACAACGATCCCGTCATGGCCGGCACCGCCGATGTCTGCACGCTGTCCGAGGCACCGCTGCGCGTGCTGATCTATCTCAGCACCGCCGGCGCGCAGGAAAACGCGCAGGCCGACACCGCGCTTGCGCTCGCTCACGAAGTGCAGGCGGGCAATCGGCGCAAGGGCCTCACCGGCCTGCTGCTGGGCAACGGCAATAGCTACATGCAGGTGCTCGAAGGCAGCCCGGAGGCGGTTGGCCAGATGTTTGCCACGGTCAACCGCGATCCGCGTCACCGCGCGCTCGATGTCGTGCTTGATCAACCTGCGACGGAGCGGACATTCCCCGACACCGCCATGCTCGGGCTCGATCTCGACGCCAGCCCGCTGGACCGCCGCGCCGCGATCGAGGCGCTGATCCCGGCCGGGGCGGATCGCGATGTGCGCGAAAAGCTGCTCGCCTTCAGCGTGTTCGATTGAGGAATACGAACAAGCCAACGCGGCCGCGCGTGGCGATCATCGGGGCCGGGCCGAGCGCGGTCTATGCCCTGAAGCGGTTGATCACGTCAGAGGCACCGCTGGCGATATTGATCTTTGAATCCGGGGCGCGGCCCGGTGTGGGTACGCCCTACGATCGCCAGCAGAACTCACCGGCCATGCTGTCCAACATCGCCAGCATCGAACTGCCGCCGGTGTGCGAGACCCTGCTCGACTGGTTGCAGCGGATCCCGCCCGAAACCCGCCATGGCTGGGGCATCGGGGATGCCGACCTGCACGAACGACACTTTTTTCCGCGCGTGGTTCTGGGCGATTATTACGCCGACCAGTTTGGCGCGCTGGTGAATGAAGGCGCGGCGCGCGGCCACCGCATCACGCTGCACACGCGCACCCGCGTCAGCGATATTGTCGCGCATGAGGGCGGGGTCTGGGTGACGAGCGATGCTGTCACTCAGCAGGCCGCGCTCGCGTTCGATCATGCGATTCTGGCCACCGGGCACTCGGTGCCCAAGACACACGGGGCCGACCCGGCGGCCCTGGGGCGCAGCGTCGAGCCAAATCTTTCGGCGGACGCGATTCGGCTCGGTATCCTTGGCACCTCTCTGAGCGGAATCGACGTGGCGATCGATCATGCAATGCGGATCGGCCGTTTCAAGTCCGTGGACGGGCGCCTGACCTTTGCGCCGACCGACCAATGCGACCGGGCGCAGGGTCCGCTCATCACCATGATGTCGCGCGGCGGGCTGCTGCCCGAAGCCGATTTCTTCTGCCCGATCCCCTATCAGCCGCTGGATCTGTTTACCGACGACCGGCTGGCTGCAATCGTCATGGGCAAGGATGGCGATCTGGACCGGGCATTCGGCCTCTTCCTCGACCAGCTCGAGCGGCTCGACCCGGCGTTCCTACGATCGCTCGGGCCGGGATGCACGACGCCGGAGGGCTTTTCCAAGTGCTATGCGCAGCGCCGCAGCGACTTCGATCCGTTGGAATGGGCGCGCGGCAATCTGCTGGAAGTGCACTACAACGCGCGGCATCACCGCACCGTGCCTTGGCGTTATGCGCTGCTGCGCATGCACGAGCCGTTCGGCGCCATTGTGAAGGACTTGTCGGACGGCGACCGCGCCCGCTTCAACCGCTCGCTGAAGCGCGTGTTCGTGGACAATTATGCGGCTGTTCCGCCGCTCTCGATCGAACGGCTGATCGCGTTGCACGATGCCGGTATCCTTGCAATCCATGCGCTCGGTTCCGACTATACGATGGAGCGGGACGACAAAGGCGCCGGCTGGCACATCGCTGCGCGCGGAGTGACGCACCACTTCGATTCCATCGTCGACGCACGCGGGCAGGCCGTTCTGGGGCAGGAGGAATTTCCCTTTCCAACGCTGCGCATGCAGATCCGCGCCCTGGCCATCGCGCGGTCGGCAAGCCTCGATGAAATCGTCACCGGGAAGGGCTTCAAGCTCGGGCAACCCGGCAACCCGCTGGAACGCGTGCATTGCCTGTCGTTGCCATTTCTGCTGGGGCGCAACCCCTTCGTACAGGGGCTGACCGCTGCAGAGGAGCTGGGAACCGCGGCTGCGCATGCCATCCTGAGCGCGCTCGCCGCGAACAGCGAGCGGGGCCTGCCGATTGATATCGAAGGGGCCCTGGCATCGCTTGGCGGGCATGTGGTTTACCTGTTCGCAAGCCAAGGCCAAGCTGTCCTCGAAGCGCCGCGCAGTTAGTTGCCTTGGTGTGCTATGTAGAAAGCTGGCTCCATCGATTGAAAAACTAGCCGGCTTACCTGTCAACGAAAAATTCAATAAATCTTGCAGTAAGAGCTTAGGCCTGAAAAGGATAAGGGCCATTTAATTGCACGAAAATTCGTGACAGGTGTGCGCATACTGCCCTATGCTTATTATAGTGCGGCATTCCTACAGGTTTTTTCGCGTGAATAAGGCCGTCTGTGGGCCAGAAACACGAACGGCTGATTGCGGCGCGCAACGATGCCATGTTGGCCCGCCAGAAAGTGTGGCTGATTGAGCTAATCGATGGAACGCGCAGACAGTCGGCAAGCAAGCTATTAACCGCGCCGCCTCGTTTTGATGCGCGAACGAATGGCGGCTTTCGGTTTAAATCCGAAGGGTTCGGAATGACCGATATTAGGGCGC